>JBKJLD010000058.1:0-18283 GCA_046597165.1 Nocardioides sp. | reverse complement strand
CCTCGCCGACGAGGCCGAGGTCGACCTCCTCGCCATCGACGAAAGTGTTGGTCGGCTTGGCCGTGAACAGTGCAGCGTCCTCGCCGGACAGGCCGACGGCCAGCGGGCCGTGCTCGTTGATCAGGCCGACCAGCTCACGCTGGACCTGGCCGACCAGCACCATCCGAACGACATCCA
This sequence comes from Nocardioides sp., assembly GCA_046597165.1. GTDB lineage: Bacteria > Actinomycetota > Actinomycetes > Propionibacteriales > Nocardioidaceae > Nocardioides. The sequence goes on along the minus strand of JBKJLD010000058.1, from coordinate 18,106 downwards.
TCGCCTCGGGGGTGGTCACGCGCAGGCCACCGCGGAACTCGGACTTGATGCCGAGCCGGTCGAGCATGGTGGAGATCTGCGGGCCGCCACCGTGCACGACGACGGGCTTGAAGCCGGCGAAGCGCAGGAAGGCGATGTCCTCGGCGAACGCACGCTTGAGCACGTCGTCGGTCATGGCGTTGCCGCCGTACTTCACCACCACGATCTTGCCGTGGTAGCGCTTCAGCCAGGGCAGCGCGCCCGCGAGGATCGCGGCCTTGGCGGGGTCGGCGGGTGAGATGTCGGAGAAGCTCATGAGGAGTACGCGCTGTTCTCGTGGACGTAGGCATGGGTGAGGTCGCTGGTCCAGACGGTCGCCCGTTCGGACCCGGCCTTCAGGTCGATCGTCACCGTGACCTCGCGGGGGCTCAGGTCGACGGTCGCGGGGTCGGCGTGCGGCGTGGACTGCTTGCAGACCCAGATCCCGTTCATCGCCACGTCGAGGTCAGCGGGGTCGAACGCCGCGTCGGTGGTGCCCATGCTGGCCAGCACCCGACCCCAGTTGGGGTCCTTGCCGAAGACGGCGGCCTTGAAGAGGTTGCTGCGCGCCACGCTGCGGGCCACCGCCACGGCGTCGTCCTCGCTCGCGGCGTTGAGCGCGGTGATCGCGATCTCGTGGTCGGCGCCCTCGGCGTCGCGAAGCAGCTGCATGGCCAGGTCCGTGCAGGCCTGGGTGAGCGCCTCGGTGAAGTCGGGCAGCGCGGGGGTGATGCCACTGGCCCCGCTGGCCAGAACCGTGACGGTGTCATTGGTGGACATGCAGCCGTCGGCGTCGAGCCGGTCGAAGCTGACCCGAGTGGCCGCCCGCAGGGCGGTGTCGAGGTCGGCGGCCGGCACCGCAGCGTCGGTGGTCAGGACCACGAGCATCGTCGCGAGCTGCGGAGCGAGCATGCCCGCGCCCTTGGCCATGCCGCCGATGGTCCAGCCGGCGCCCTCGACGACCACCTGCTTGCTGACCGAGTCGGTGGTCATGATCGCCTGCGCGGCATCGTCGCCGGCGTCGTCGGCCAGGGCGGCGTACGCCGCGTCGACACCGTCGAGCAGGTTCTGGCGCGGGTTGGCCAGGCCGATCAGCCCGGTGGAGCAGACGACCACGTCGCCCGCACCGATGCCGAGGTGGCCGGCGACCTGCTCCGCCACGGCGTGCGTGGTCTGGAACCCCTCGGCGCCGGTGTAGCAGTTGGCGCCGCCGGAGTTGAGGACGACCGCGCGGACAGTGCCGTCCTTGACCACCTCCTGGCTCCACAGGATCGGGTTGGCCTTGCAACGGTTGGCGGTGAAGACGCTGGCGGAGTCGTGGTTCGGACCGTCGTTCACGACGAGGGCCAGGTCCTTGGCTCCGGTGGACTTCAGGCCGGCCGGAACGCCCGCGGCCCGGAAACCCTGGGGCTGGGTGACGCTCACTTCTTCCTGCCCTTCTTGGCCGGCTTGACGGGGATGGCGATCTCGACGACGTGGCCTGCTGCCTGCCAGGCCTCGGCGGCCCGGTCTGCCTGGCTCACCGGGACGAGGAACCAGTTGGTGCCGAAGGTGGCGATCGTGAAGACGCTGATGCCCGCGTCGGCGAGCGGACCCAGCAGGGCGTAGGTCATGCCGATCGCCTCGTGGGTGATCTCGCCCTGGACCGCGAAGCCGGTGAGCCCGCGCTGGGCGATGACCTTGGTGGGCACGTCGCGACCGGCACAGACGACGGAGGTCTCGGTCGCGGTGGCCGTGATCGAGAAGAGGGACGACGACTCGGCCCAGGACGGGATCTCGGAGCCCGGCGGCAGCTTGACGACGGCGAGCTTCTCGGGGAACTGCTGGAGCGAGTACGACGGGCCGGGCTCGGGCAGGCCGAGGACGGCGTCCGGTGCGGACTCGTCCCTCGGCTCGGCGCCGGCAGGATGGTCGGTGTGGTCGGTCACGGTGCTACTCCTACGGTGGTGAGTCCCAGGCCCTCGTCGAGCCCGAGCGCGAGGTTCATGCACTGGACGGCGGCACCGGCGGTGCCCTTGGCGAGGTTGTCGACGGCGCCGACGGCGACGAGCCGGCCGGCGGCCCGGTCGATGGTGACCTGGACATGGACGGCGTTGGAACCGGTCACAGACTTGGTCTGGGGCCACTGGCCGGGCGGCAGCAGGTACACGAACTGCTCGTCGGCGTACGCCTCGGCATAGACGGCGTAGGCCTGCTCGGCGGTGAGGTCTCCGTGCGCCGCGGCCAACGGAGCCGAGCAGGTCGCCAGGATGCCGCGCGGCATCGGGACCAGGAGCGGCGTGAAGCTGACCGAGACCGCGCCGTCGACCAGGCTGGAGAGGTTCTGCACGATCTCTGGAGTGTGCCGGTGGGTGCCGCCGACGCCGTAGGCGCTGGCGTTGCCCATGATCTCGCTGCCGAGCAGGTGCGCCTTGGCAGCCTTGCCGGCGCCGCTCGTGCCCGAGGCGGCCACGACGACGACGTCCGGGTCGACGAGGCCGGCGGCCACTGCGGGCGCCATGGTCAGGGTGGAGACGGTCGGATAGCAGCCGGGCACCGCGATCCGGGTCGCGCCGGTGAGCAGTGCGCGCTGACCGGGGAGCTCAGGCAGGCCGTAGGGCCAGGTGCCGGAGTGCTCGCCGCCGTAGAACTGCTCCCAGGCCTGCGGGTCGGAGAGGCGGAAGTCGGCGCCGCAGTCGATGACGACCACCTGAGGATCGCGGGCGCCGAGCTGCTGGGCGATCGCGCCTGACTGACCGTGCGGCAACGCCAGGAAGACGACGTCGTGCCCGGACAGGGTCTCCAGATCGGTGGCCTCGAGGACCCGCTCGGCCAACGGGACCAGGTGGGGCTGAAGGGTCCCGAGCTGCTGGCCGGCGTTGGAGGCCCCGGTCAGGGCCCCGATCTCGACCTCGGGGTGGGCCAGCAGATGGCGCAGGAGCTCTCCTCCGGCGTACCCACTGGCGCCGGCGACGGCGATCCGCTTCTTCGTCATATGCATGACTATACAGAACTACGCATGTTCATGTGCAAGGGGGTCGGCGCCGACCGAGGTTGCTGGATGCGGATCACCTCGTCCGCGACTAGGTTGCCAGCCATGGCCCGACTTGACCACCCGGACTACCTCGCCCATCTGGGGAGGGAGTCGCAGCGCTTCCGCGACGTGCTGGCCGGCTGCGACCCGGCGGCGCGGGTGCCCGGCTGCCCCGCGTGGGACGCCTCCGACCTGCTCTGGCACCTCGCCGAGGTCCAGAACTTCTGGGCCACGATCGTGCGGGGGCGACCGGCCGGGCCGTCGGAGGAGAACGAGCCGCAGCGACCCACGTCGTACGACGCGCAGCTCGCCGCGTTCGACCGGTGGTCCGCCGACCTGGTGGCGGCTCTGGCCGACGCCGACCCCGCCGACGCGGCCTGGAGCTGGTCGAGCGAGCAGACGGTCGGCTTCACGTTCCGACGCCAGGCCCACGAGGCACTGATCCACCGCCTGGACGCAGAACAGACCGCGGGCGCCGTCACGCCGCTCGATCCAGCCCTGGCCGCCGACGGGGTGGACGAGACCCTGGACGTCATGTTCGGCGGCTGCCCGCCGTGGGGCGTCTTCGCGCCGCTGCCGCACTTCCTGCGCGTCGACCTCACCGACACCCGGGAGTCGGTGTGGGTGCAGCTGGGCCGGTTCACCGGCACCAACCCGGTCGACGACGTCGCCTACGACGAGGACGACCTCCGCGTCGTCGACGCTCCCGATCTCGACCCGGGCACCGAGCCGGACGCGGTGATCAGCGGTCCAGCTGGCGCAGTCGACGCCTGGTTGTGGCGACGCGGCGACGCCGAGGCGCTCCACGTCACCGGCGACCGCGGCGTCTACGACCACTTCCGGCTCGCCGTCGACCACCCGATCGACTGAGCGGGTCGCGCCGCCTCATACCCGCTGGACGGCGCCGGTTCGCTCGGTCGCCAAAGACACTGCCGCGTCACGGGCAGCACTGGTCTCCTGCTCGGTGAGGGTGCGGTCCGGCGCCCGGAACCGCAGCGCGAACGCCAGCGACTTGTGGCCCGCCCCGACCTGGTCGCCGGTGTAGAGGTCGAAGAGCCGGATCGACTCCAGCAGGTCGCCGGCACCCTCGCGCAACGCGGACTCGACGGCCGCCGCACTCACGTCGTCGGACACGACGAGCGCCACGTCCTCCTTGGCCACCGGGTAGCTGGAGAACTCCGGCCCCGGCACGACGTCCTGGGCGTGGCGCATCACCACGTCGAGGTCGAGCTCGACCGCGGCGCTGCGCGCCGGCAGTCCGAACGCCTGGCAGACCCGCGGGTGCAGCTCGCCGGCGTGACCGACCTCGTGGTCACCGACCAGGAGCCGCGCGCAACGACCCGGGTGCCACGGCATCCGGACCGCGGCCTCGACGCGAACCTCGACCCCGAGCTCGTCTCCGAGCCGGGTGGCGACGCCGATCGCGTCGGCCCAGCCGGCGGTCCGACCGCTTCCCCACCAGCCGGAGCGCTCGCGCTCGCCGGCAAGGACCACGGCCAGGTGGAGCGGCTGCTCCGGGACGGCGTCGAGCAGCTTCTCCAGCTCGGCGTCGGTAGGTCGCCGGTCCACGCCGTAGATCGGGGCCGGACCCCGCTCGGACGGGAACGCGACCGTGCCGGTCTCGAAGAGCGCGACCCCTGCGGCGCCGCGACCGAGGTTGCGTCCGGCTGCCTTGAGCAGCCCCGGAAGGAGCGTCGTGGTGTACCCAGGCTCCTCGCTGGACAGCGGGTTGGCCAGTCGGACGGTGGTGCGCAGCACGTCGTTCGCGGGCAGCCCGAGGGCGTCGAACGCGGCCGGACCGACGAACGGGAAGTTCAGCACCTCGACGCAGCCGGCCCCGGCCAGGGTGCGACCGACCCGGCGGCGCAGGCGCTGCTCGCGGGTGAGCCCGCGACCGGCACCGGCGTTCGGCAGAACCGAGGGCACGTTGACGTAGCCCGCGATGCGCGCGACCTCCTCGACCAGGTCGAAGGGGTCGGTCACGTCCGGGCGCCACGGCGGCGGGGTCGCGGCGACGCGGTCGCCGTCGACGGCGACGGCGCAGCCGACGGCTTCCAGGTTGGCCACGGTGGTGGCGGCGTCGATGGGCATGCCGGTCACCCGGGCGGGCAGGTCGGCAGCCATCGGGATCGACCCGATCCCAGGGGCCGCCCCGACCACGGTGACGCCGGGCTCGGCGGTGCCACCGCCGTGCTCGACGAGCAGTTCCACGACGCGGTCGGCCGCGGCCTCGCAGATCACCGGGTCGACGCCGCGCTCGTTGCGCTTGCCCGCCTCGGAGGAGATCTTGTGGCGCTTGCCGGTTCGGAACATCGAGGTGGCGTCCCAGTGCGCCGACTCGACCAGCACCCGGGTGGTCGTCGCGGACATCTCGGTGGTCTCGCCACCCATCACGCCGCCGAGCCCGATGATGCCGGAGTCGTCGGTGACGACGAGGTCCTGCTCGGAGAGCTCACGGCGGGAGCCGTCCAGGGTGGTGAGCCGCTCCCCGATGTTCGCGCGACGGACCCGGATCGGGCCGGTGAGCTTGTCCGCGTCGTAGCCGTGGATCGGGCGGCCGAGCTCGAGCATCACGTAGTTCGTGATGTCGACGGCCAGGGAGATCGGCCGCATCCCGGCCTGGGTGAGACGACGCGCCATCCAGTCCGGCGTGACGCCGGTGGGGTCGAAACCGCTGACCGTGCGGGCCACGAAGACCGGGCACCCGATCGGGTCGTCGACGATGACCGGGTAGCCGTCGTCGGAGGGCGCCGGGACGGTGCGCTCGGCCGGGTCGCGGTACGTCGCGGCGTACGCCAGCGCGGCATCGCGAGCGATGCCCCGCAGCGACAGGGCGTAGGCGCGGTCCGGGTTGATCTCGAACTCGATCACCTCGTCGCGCAGGCCGAGCACCTCGAGGGCGTCGTCGCCGGGCTCTCCGGCATCGGCCGGCAGCACGATGATGCCGCCGAGGCCGTCGTCGCCGAGGCCGAGCTCGGCCGTCGAGCAGATCATGCCGGCCGAGACGTGGCCGTAGGTCTTGCGGGCCGCGATGGTGAAGTCGCCGGGCAGCACGGCGCCCGGGAGCACGACGACGACCAGGTCGCCGACCCCGAAGTTGTGGGCGCCGCAGACGATGCCCTGGGGGTCCCCGGTGCCGTTGGCGTCGCCGACGTCGACGGTGCACCAGTTGATCGTCTTGCCGTTCTTCTGCGGCTCGGGCTCCTGGGTGAGGACCCGGCCGAGCACCAGCGGACCGGTGATCTGGTCACCGGGCTTCTCGATCGCCTCGAGCTTGAGCCCGAGCGCGGTCAGCCGGCCGGCGAGTTCCTCGGTGGTCACGTCGGCGGGAAGGTCGACGTACTCCTTGATCCAGGAGACAGGGGCCTTCATCAGATTTCCGTTCCGAAAGCAGTGGTGAAGCGGACGTCGCCCTCGAAGAACCCGCGCAGGTCCCCGATGCCGTGGCGGAACATCAGCGTGCGGTCGATGCCCATGCCGAACGCGAAGCCGGTGTAGCGCTCGGCGTCGACGCCGCAGGCGGTCAGCACCCGCGGGTTGACGATGCCGCAGCCGCCCCACTCGATCCAGCCCTCGCCACGGCAGGTGCGGCAGGTCTCCACGACCCCCGGCACGCTGCGGCAGACGAAGCAGATCAGGTCGACCTCGGCGCTAGGCTCGGTGAAGGGGAAGTACGACGGGCGGAAGCGCGTGGTGATCCCCTCACCGAACATGGCGGTGGCGAAGTGGTCGAGGGTGCCCTTGAGGTGGGCCATCGTGATGCCCTCGTCAACGACCAGCCCCTCCACCTGGTGGAACATCGGGCTGTGCGTGGCGTCGTACTCGTCGGTGCGGAAGACGCGACCGGGGCACACGACGTAGATCGGAGGCTCGCGGGTCAGCATGGTGCGGGCCTGGACCGGCGAGGTGTGGGTGCGCAGGACGATGCCGTTGTCCTGCGGGTCGGTCCAGAACGTGTCCTGCATCGTGCGCGCGGGGTGGTCCGGCCCGAGGTTGAGGGCATCGAAATTGAGCCACTCGGCCTCGAGGACCGGGCCCTCCGCGACCTCCCAGCCCATCGCGAGGAAGACATCGGCGATCCGCTCGGACCCGGTGGTGATCGGGTGCCGGGCTCCGCGGGCGATCCGCTCGGTGGGCAGCGTGACGTCTACGGTCTCCTCGACCAGCATCCGGGCCTCGTGCTCAATCTCGAGGATGCCCTGGCGCTCGGCGAGGGCCTGGTTGATCGCCCCGCGAGCCTGGCCGACCCGCTGGCCGGCGTCCTTGCGGGCCTGCGGCGGCAGCGCTCCGATCTCGCGGTTGGCCAGGGCCAGCGGCGAGCGGTCGCCTGCGTGGTCGAGCCGCACCTGCTTGAGCTCCTCGAGGTCGGTCGCGGCCGCGATCGCAGCGATCGCGGCGTCACGCATCGCGGCGACCTCGGGGGCCTGCAACGGGGTGACCTCGACGGGGTCGTAATCGGTGTTCGGTCCCGACATGACTGCCTTTCGGGCGCTGGGAGAACGGGCGGGTGCCCGCCAAGTCTAGGAAGGTCGTGCGGCGTCGCGCGACCGGGTTGCGGCTGGCGCCTCGTCGGGCACTTCGCCGGGCCAGGCGATCACGATCCGCGCCCCGCCACCGGGTGCGTCGTCGATGGTGAGGGTCCCGCCGTGCGCGCGGACGAGCCCGTTCACGAGGTACATGCCCAGCCCCGAACCGCCGCGCTCGCCGTGCTTCCAGAACTTGGTGAAGACCCGCATCCGGATCTCGGGCGCAATGCCGGCCCCCTGGTCGTCGACGCTGACTCGCACCCCGGAGAACTCGGACTCCTCAGGCAGCGCGGCCAGGCTCACCAGGACCCTGCCCTCGCCGTGACGGACCGCGTTCTCGATCAGGTTGGTGACGACCTGGGTGAACTTGTCGGGGTCCGCCACGATCCTGGGGAGTTCGGCGTCCGCGACCAGCTCGATCCGGCGCGAGGTGCTGGCGCCGACGAGGTCGACCACCCGGCCCACGAGGACTTCGGCGTCACACGGCCGCGGGTAGAGCGCAAGGCGTCCGGTGTCGATCCGGGCCACGTCAAGCAGCTCGGCGATCAGTCGGCTGAGCCGCTCGGAGTCCGCGTGGACGGTCGTGAGCATCAGCTTCTTCTGGTCGTCGTTGAGCTTGTCCCACCTGTTCAGCAACGCCTGGACGAAGCCCTTGACGCCGGTCAGCGGCGAGCGCAGCTCGTGCGCGACCGTGGCCACCAGGTCGGACCGCTCGCGGTCGAGCCGGGCCCGGCCGCGACCGGAGCGCAGGGTGACCGCGACCTGGTCGACGGGTCGGCCCAGTGCCGCCCGGTGGATTCGGGCGGCCACGAGGACCTCGGTGCCGTCGGGCAGCAGCCAGGGCTGCTCGGGCACCCCGGTTCGCGTCGTGAGCCCGTCGTAGGGCCGGTTGCAGCCGAACCAGTCGCGGCCCTCCTGGTCCTGCAGGGCGAGGGCGTCGCCCAGCGGCCGACCGACCGCGGCGACCGCGTCGAGGTCCAGCATCTGGGCGGCGAGGGTGGAGACCAGGACGACCCGGCCCTGCCCGTCGGCGAGCACCACCCCGTCGGGCAGCGCGTCAGCCAGCGCCTGGGCTCCGTCCGGGGTGTCCACGGTCGTCACCCTACGGCGACGACGGGCGTGGCGAAGGCTCAGCCGCGCTGGGCCCGCGCCGAGGCGTAGAGGCAGAGCGCGGCGGCGGTCGAGAGGTTCAGGCTCTCGGCGCGGCCGTGGATGGGAATGCGGACGCGGTGGTCGGCGAGGGCAGCCAGGTCCGCGGGCAACCCCCAGGCCTCGTTGCCGAAGAGCCACGCGGTGGGGCCGGCAAGGAGGTCACCGGCCTCGTCCAGGTCGACCTCCCCAGCGCCGTCGGCAGCCAGCACCACGAGACCGGCAGCCCGAGCGGCGTGCACCGCCTCGGCGGCATCGGGCTCGACGGCGAGCGGGAGGTGGAAGAGGCTGCCGACCGAGGCACGCACCGTCTTGGCGTTGTAGGCGTCCACGGACTGGCCGGCGAACACCACGGCCCCGGCTCCCGCCGCGTCCGCACACCGCACCACGGTCCCGGCGTTGCCGGGGTCGCGTACGTCGGCACAGATGGCGACCAGGCGCGGGTCTCGGTCCAGGACATGGGTCAGCGGACGGTCCAGGAAGTGGCAGACCGCCACCACCCCGGCCGGGGACACGCTGTCGCTGATCGAGGCCAGCGCGCGGTCGTCGACCAGGGTCCACACCGGCGCGGCGGGCCGCAGGGCGGCGTACTGCTCGGTGGCCGCGGGGGTGGCGAAGACCTCCACCACGCACCCCTCGACCCCGAGTGCTCCCTCGACGGCCTTGGGGCCGTCGGCGAGGAAGAGCCGGTGCTCGGCCCGAAATGAGCGACGGGCGAGCTTCCTCGCATTCTTGACCCGGGTGTTCCCGCTGGTGAGCGGGGTCGGGTCTGCGGGGAAGCTCGCCACGTCAGGACTCAGGCGGATGCCTCGGCCTTGGGCGCGTTGACGTCCTCCGGGAGGGCAGCGCGGGCGGCCACCACGAGGGTGTTGAACGCCGCGACGTCGTTGACGGCCAGGTCGGCGAGGATCTTGCGGTCGACCTCGATGCCAGCGAGGCTCAGGCCCTGGATGAACCGGTTGTAGGTCATCCCCTGGGCGCGGGCCGCAGCGTTGATCCGCTGGATCCACAGCTTGCGGAAGTTGCCCTTGTTCTTGCGCCGGTCGTTGTAGCTGTAGACGAGGGAGTGGGTGACCTGCTCCTTCGCCTTGCGGTACAGACGCGAGCGCTGGCCGCGGTAACCGCTGGCGCGCTCGAGGATTACCCGACGCTTCTTCTGGGCGTTTACCGCCCGCTTGACGCGTGCCATGAGTGTTGCTCCTTCAAATTCTTGTTGCGTCGTCGGCTAGCCAAGAGCTTGGGCCGACCACCGATGGGGGTGGGGCTCGGTCAGAGACCGAGAAGCTTCTTGGCGCGGGGCACGTCAGCCTTGGCGACCTCGACGGTGCCCGTGAGGCGACGGGTCACCTTCGAGGGCTTCTTCTCGAGGTTGTGGCGCTTGCCGGCCTTCTCGCGAAGGATCTTGCCGGTACCGGTCACCCGGAAACGCTTGCTGGCACCGGAGTGCGTCTTGTTCTTCGGCATTCTTCTCTTCCTTACGTTGGTGCGAAGTGGTCTCGACAGGGCTCGACCACCGATGGGCTGGTGGCCGCGACCACCGACATGGGTCAGGCTTCGATCTCGGGATCGAGGTTCTCGGAGCGGCCGCGCTCCTTCTTCTGCGCGACCGGGCCGGCCGCGTGCGCCGCTTCCCGCTCGGCACGTTCGTCGGCCTCGACCGCGGCACGCTCGGCGGCCTTGCTCTCCTTGTCGGCCGCCATGTCGACCTTGGCGTCGGCCTTCTTCTTGTGGGGTCCGAGGACCATCACCATGTTGCGGCCGTCCTGCTTGGGCGACGACTCGACGAAGCCGAGCTCCGTGACGTCCTCGGCCAGCTTCTGCAGGAGGCGGTAGCCCAGCTCGGGGCGATGCTGCTCGCGACCGCGGAACATGATCGTGATCTTGACCTTGTCGCCCGCTCGCAGGAACCGCACGACGTGACCCTTCTTGGTCTCGTAGTCGTGCGCGTCGATCTTGGGACGAAGCTTCATCTCCTTGATGATGACGTTCGTCTGGTTCCGCCGCGCCTCACGAGCCTTCTGGGCGTTCTCGTACTTGAACTTGCCGTAGTCCATGAGCTTGCAGACCGGCGGGCGCGCCATGGGGGCGATCTCGACGAGGTCGAGGTCCGCCTCCTGCGCAAGGCGCAGCGCGTCGGCGGTGGGAACGATGCCGACGGTCTCGCCACTGGGGCCAACGAGCCGGACCTCGGAAACCCGGATCCGGTCGTTGATTCGAAGCTCGGTGCTGATGTGTCCTCCTGATGAAAACTTCGTCCGGAGGTCGTTGTCGGCCGGGAGCGACCCCGAAATCAACAACGGCTTCCGCTTGTCACAAGCGGAAGCCAGTCGCGACACGTCTCCCTCAGGGGGAAATGCATCACCGAAGATCCGACTTTCACGGTGCGAGACCGCGGGCCGAGCTCTTCAGGACCGGACCCGACGACCTGGTTCGGTCGATGCGGGTGGGAGGCAGATCGTGCTCAGCCTCCGCTTGTCAGACCAGCGCTGCGGTGTCTGCACGAGGCGGGCACCACGGAACTGATCGGTCAACGGGGAACGATAGCGGATCAGTCATCGCTCGGACGAATCCAGGCGCGACGCTCCCCCACCCGGGCCAGCCGCCAGCCTGCGGCGAGACCGGCGAGGTCCTCGCCCTCGATCACGATCGCGGTCGGCCCGGCCACGTCGACGACCAGCGCGGCCGCGCCGTCCTGCAGGGCGGCCTGGGCCGCCAGTCGGGTCGAGACGGGCACCGGGCGCGCCTCGGGGTTCCAGCGCAGCAGGGTCTCGGTCCCCGTGAACGCCATCAGCGCGAGCCGGCCGTCGGCTCCCTGCAGCAGGACCGCCGCCATGTCGCTGCTCTTGTCATGGGCCAGTCCGGCGTCGTCGTACTCGACCTCGCCGAGGACGGCCATCACCGGAACGAGCAGCCGAGCACCTTGGAGCGCCTCCAGGGCGGCGCCGTAGCCCAGCGTCGGATCCTCGGCGTACGCCGCCAGAGCGGTCGCGACCTCGGCGGCAACCGCCCCCGTGTCGTCGCCGAAACCGGAGCCGAGCAGGAGTCGCTTGGGGTCGGGGTCCACAGCTTGATTCTCCCCGACGCGGCGCTCGTCCGACATCGGGGTCACCCGCCTCGCATGTGCGTAGGCTGGGAGCGTGGACGCAGCAGCCTGGGGTGCCCTGACCCTCACCTTGACCCTGCTCGGCGCGATCTGGACGTGGCGGACCTTCCAGCGCCGCGGCGTGGCCTCGGGTCTGCGGGCCGCCGCCTTCACCCTGCTGCCCGTCGCTGCGTACCTCACCAAGACGCTCCAGCTGTTCACGACGATCGTCGAGGCCGTCGCCCACTGGGCCACGAACCTGGTCTTCAACCCGCTGGTCTGGGGTGGCGTGGTGCTGGCAGGCCTCTCCGTCGTGCTCTTCGGCGCCAGCCGGGTGCTGCGCACGCGCGATTCCGGCCGCGCCGCCGTCGACGACGGCGGGCGGCCCGGACGCAAGCAGCTGCCCACCTCGAGCACCGGCGCGAAGCAGGGCAAGGGCGCGCCCGCGATCGACGACGACCTGGCCGAGATCGAGGCGCTGCTGCGCAAGCGCGGCATCACCTGATGCCCCACTCGTTCGTGGACCGCAACCGGCTCTGGTCGCGGCTCAACCAGGCGGTCGCTGCGCACCCCGACGATCTGTCGACCCCGATCATGGTGGTGGACCTCGACGCGTTCGACGCCAACGCCGAGGACCTGGCTCGTCGCGCCGGAGGTACGCCGATCAGGGTCGCGTCCAAGTCGATCCGGGTCCCGGAGCTGCTGCGTCGGGCGCTGGCCCACGACGGCTTCCACGGCGTGCTCGCCTACACCCTGCGCGAGGCCCTGTGGCTGCACGACCAGGGGCTCAGCGACGACCTCGTCGTGGCCTACCCGAGCGTCGACCGCGGGGCCCTGGCCACGCTCACCGCCTCACCGTCCGCGGCGGCCGCCATCACCCTGATGGTCGACGACGTGGCCCACCTCGACGTCGTCGACTCGGTGCGAGCCTCGCGGGCGGTGCCGATCCGCGTCGCCATCGACGTGGACGCCGGTCTGCGGCTCGGCGGGCAGCACGTCGGCCCCAAACGGTCACCGCTCTACGACGTCACGTCGGTCACCGCCCTGGCCCGCACCATCGAGGGCCGCAGGGGCTTCCGGCTCGTCGGGGCGATGACCTACGAGGGCCAGGTGGCCGGGTTGCCCGACTCCCTGCCCACCCAACGGGCCCGCTCGCTGATCGTGCGGCGCCTCAAGTCGGCCTCGATGACCCAGCTGGAGGTACGCCGTCGCGAGGTCGCCGACGCACTGGCCGCCATCACCACGCTCGAGTTCTGGAACGCCGGTGGCTCCGGCTGCGTCGAGGCATCCGCGGCCGACCCCGTGGTGAGCGAGGTGTCCGCCGGCTCGGGGCTCCTGGTCCCCACGCTCTTCGACCACTACCAGTCCTTCGAGCCGCGACCGGCCTCCTTCTTCGGCCTCCCCGTCGTACGACGTCCCTCACCGCAGGTCGCAACCGTGCACGGCGGCGGCCTGGTCGCCTCTGGTCCCAGCGGGCGCGACCGGCTCCCGACCCCGTGGGCGCCGGCGGGCCTGCACCTGACCGGTCTCGAAGGCGCTGGGGAGGTCCAGACACCCCTGACCGGGCACCCTGCCGCCCTCCTGGCGGTGGGCGACCTCGTCTGGTTCCGCCACGCCAAGTCCGGGGAGCCGTTCGAGCACATCAACTCGGTCCAGCTGCTGTCCGGGGACGCGTTCGTGGACACGGTGGCGACCTACCGAGGCCATGGCCTCGCCTTCTGAGGTCGCCCACCTGGTCGTGGACCTGGTTGAATCCCGCGCGGCCAGCCTGGGCACCGGACGGCTGGTCTGCGTCGACGGCCCCGCCGGATCGGGCAAGACGACGCTGGCGGCCTCGATCGCCGCGCTGCGCCCGGGCACGCTCGTCGTGAACACCGACGATCTCCTGACCGGCTGGCGGGGGCTGCCCACCCTGCCTCTCGCCGTCGACGCCCTGCTGCGTCCCCTCGCGAGCGGTCGGCCCGGCTCCTACCGCCGCTATGACTGGCACGCCGGGGCGGCCGCCGGGACCGTCACGGTCTCCCCCACCCCGTTGCTGGTGCTCGAGGGGTGCGGCTCCGGAGCCCGGGCCTACGCCGACCTCGCCACCGCACTGGTCTGGGTGTCGGCGCCGGCCGAGGCGTGCCTGGCCAGGGGGGTGGAGCGGGACGGCCCGGCCGTCGCCGCGCACTGGCAGCAGTGGACGCTCGACGAGGATGAGCACTTCCGGCTCGAGGGCACCCGGGCGCGGGCCGACGTGCTGGTCGACGGCACGGGTACGACGCCTGCGGTGGTACGCGCCCCGGGCTCGCCCACAGGACCCTAGGGTGACGCTCATGCTTCCTCCCAGCGGTGACCAGTTCGAGATCTCGGCCGGTGGCTATCGCGCGGTCATCACCGAGAGCGGTGCCGCGCTGCGCCACCTTTCCTACGCCGGGCGGCCGCTCGTCGACGGCTTCGCCGAGGGCGAGCTGTCCAGTGGTGGCCGCGGGCAGCTCCTGGCGCCCTGGCCGAACCGGATCCGCGACGGCGCCTACGCGTTCGGCGGCCGCGACCACCAGCTCGCGCTCACCGAGCCGTCGCGGCACAACGCCTCGCACGGCCTGGCCCGGTGGGCGGCGTGGGCGCGCGAGGAGCATTCCGACAACTCGGTCTCTCTCGTGCTGCGCCTGATGGCCCAGAGCGGCTACCCGTGGTCCCTGGACCTGCACGTGCTCTACGACCTGTCCGCCGACGGGCTGACCGTCACCCAGACGGTCACCAACCAGTCGGGTGAGCCTGCGCCGTACGCCAGTGGGGCGCACCCCTACCTGTGCGTCGGCGGCGGGCCGGTCGACGGCCTCGAGCTGACCCTGCCGGCCGCTTCCAGGTCCCTGGTCGACGAGCGGCTGCTGCCCGTGGGACGCGAGGACGTGGAGGGCACGGCGTACGACTTCCGGATGGCTCGCCCGATCCGCGGGACCGGCTTCAACGACGCCTTCGGCGACCTGGTGCGCGACCGGCGCGGGGTGGCCACGACGCTGCTGCGCAATCCTGGCACCGGCGAGGGCGTGGCTCTGTGGGTCGACGAGCAGCACCGGTGGCTGCAGGTGTTCAGCGCCGACGACGTCCCGGGGACTGCGCGCCGCTCCCTGGCGGTCGAGCCGATGACCGCCCAGGCCGACGCGTTCCGGACCGGGGAGGACCTGGTGACGTTGGCCGCGGCCGGCGAGCCCGGCGACGAGCACTCCGCCTCCTGGGGCATTCGCGCTCTCGACTGACCTCAGCCGGACTCAGCCAGGCGGCGCAGGGCGCGCACCGCGCTCTGGGCACGGGCTCCGTCGGAACCCTGGATCGCCAGCGCGGAGGTCGTCGTCCCGTCGGCCAGGTCGAGGGTGGCCCAGGGTGCACCCGGGGGCAGGTGCACGCCCACGATCTCGGCCCAGTCGTACTCACGCCGCTTGTAGCCGTTGACCACGACCAGCCGCTCGGCCGTCGCCACGACGCGCGAACGGATCAGGGCGAACCACGCCGAGCCGGCCAGCAGCCCCAGAAAGACCAGGGTGCCGCGCTGGAAGAGCGTGAACTTGGCCCGGGTCTCGTCGTCGAAGCCGAACCACGCAGCCGCGCACACGACCAGCAGCATCGCGCCGAAGACGATCCCGGCGACCCGGGCGCCGAAGGGACGCCAGGTGTGCGGCAGTCCCACCGAGGCCGGGGAGTCAGAGCCGGCAGGCATGGATGTCCGTGAGCAGGATCCCGCGGGCCCCGATGTCGAAGAGCTCGTCCATCAGCCGCTGGGCTCCGTCGCGGGGCACCATGGCGCGTACCGCCACCCAGCCCTCGCGGTGCAGCGGGGAGACCGTGGGGCTCTCGATGCCGGGCGTGAGCGCGACGGCGGCAGACACGTGGGCACTCTGGATGTCGTAGTCCATCATCACGTAGCTGCGGGCGACCAGCACCCCCTCGACGCGGCGACGGAAGATCTCCAGCCCACTCGGCGCGTCGCCCGAGCGGGTGATCAGCACGGCCTCGGACTCGAGGATCACCTCGCCAAAGATCTCGAGGCCCGCCTGCCGCAGCGTGCTGCCGGTCTCGACCACGTCCGCGATCACGTCGGCCACGCCGAGCTTGATGCTGGTCTCCACGGCGCCGTCGAGGCGGGTCACGGTCGCGTCGATGCCGCGCTCCTCGAGGAACGCGCGCACGACCCCGACGTACGACGTGGCGATGCGGGTTCCCTCCAGCTGGGCGAGGTCGGAGAACTGCCCGACCGGGCCCGCGAAGTGGAACCGGCTGCGCCCGAAGCCCAGACGCAGGGCCTCCTCGGCCTCGGCCCCCGAATCGCGGAGCAGGTCGCGCCCCGTGATCCCGACATCGAGGGTGCCCTCACCGACGTACAGCGCGATGTCGCGCGGGCGCAGGTAGAAGAACTCGACGCCGTTCTCGGCGTCGACCAGCGACAGCTCCTTGGAGTCGTGGCGCTGGCGGTAGCCGGACTCGCGCAGGATCTCGGAGGCGGACTGGGACAGGGCGCCCTTGTTGGGCACCGCGACACGAAGCAGAGACATGGGTGACCTCAGAGGTGGCTGTAGACGTCGTTCAGGGTGATGCCGCTGGCCAGCATGAGCACCTGGGCGTGGTAAAGCAGCTGGCTGATCTCCTCGGCCGTGCGCTCCTTGCCCTCGTGCTCGGCGGCCATCCAGGACTCGGCGGCTTCCTCGACCAGCTTCTTGCCGATCTCATGGACCCCGGCGTCGAGCTCACGCACGGTGCCGGAACCCTCCGGGCGCTCCTGCGCCTTGCTGGAGAGTTCGGTCCAGAGCTCATCGAACGTCTTCACGGTCCACCAGCCTAGGGCTCAGCGTCCGGTGACGGTGCGCAGGGTCCGGGCAGTGACCAGCGCAGCCGAGGTGGCCTCGTAGCCCTTGTCCTCACGGGAGCCCGCCAGACCTGCCCGGTCGAGGGCCTGGTCGTCGGTGTCGCAGGTGAGGACGCCGAAGCCGACCGGCACCCGGTGGTCGACCGCGACCCGGGTCAGTCCGTCGGTCGCGGCGTTGCAGACGAAGTCGAAGTGCGGCGTCCCGCCGCGGATCACGACGCCGAGGGCGACGATCGCGTCGTACCCCTCGACGGCGAGGGCGGAGGCGACGACGGGGAGCTCGAAGGCTCCGGGCACGCGCAGCACGGTGGGCTCGGTCACCCGGTAGTCGGCGCAGGCGCGCAGCGCACCGGCCAGCAGCCCGTCCATCACCTCGGTGTGCCAGCTGGCGGCGACGACCGCGACCCGGAGGTCGTGGCAGTCGACCGGCTGCTGGTCGGGGGCTCCGGCGCCGCTCATGGGGTTGCTCCGTTCGGGGTCAGGTCGGCGATCTGGTCGCCCAGGTGGGGCAGATCGTGGCCCATCCGGTCCCGCTTGGTGAGCAGGTAGGCCAGGTTGTGGTCGTTGGGCCGCGGGGTCAGGCCGACCCGCTCGGGGACCCGGATCCCGAAGTCCTCGAGGCTGCTGGTCTTGTCCGGGTTGTTGGTGAGCAGCCGGACGCTGGAGATGCCGAGGTCCCGCAGGATCTGGGTGGCGGTGCCGTAGTGACGTGCGTCCGCCGGAAGGCCGAGGTCGAGGTTGGCGTCGATGGTGTCGCGCCCCCCGTCCTGGAGCTGGTAGGCCTGCAGCTTGGCGACCAGGCCAATTCCTCGACCCTCGTGACCGCGCAGGTAGACCACGACGCCGCGGCCCTCGGCCACGATCCGCTCCATGGCCTCGTCCAGCTGGGGACCGCAGTCGCAGCGCGAGCTGCCGAAGACGTCCCCGGTCAGGCACTCCGAGTGCACCCTGGTCAGGACCGGCTCGTCGCCCGAGACGTCGCCGTAGACCAGGGCGATGTGCTCGGAGTCGTCCACCGTGATCCGGTAGCCGTACGCCGTGAAGTCGCCGTGCCGCGTCGGCAGCCGGGTCTCGGCCACTCGCTGGACGAGCACCTCGTGACGGCGTCGGTAGCGGACCAGGTCCTCGATCGAGATCATCGCCAGACCGTGCTCGTCGGCGAAGGCCCGCAGCTCCGGGGCGCGCTTCATGGTGCCGTCGTCGTTGACGACCTCGACGAGGACACCGGCGGGGGTGAGGCCGGCCAGGGTCGCGAGGTCGACGGCGGCCTCGGTGTGCCCGCGACGGACCAGGACTCCTCCGTCGGCGTAGCGCAGGGGGAAGGTGTGGCCCGGACGGGTGATCTCACACCGCCCGGGTCCTGGCCGACTCGGCCACCGAGCCGTGGGAGATCACCCGTCCGGGCCACACCTTCTCCCTGCGCTACGCCGACGGAGGAGTCCTGGTCCGTCGCGGGCACACCGAGGCCGCCGTCGACC
>JBKJLD010000084.1:0-18799 GCA_046597165.1 Nocardioides sp. | reverse complement strand
GCCGCCGCGGACCTCGTCGTTGCGGATGCCGGCCGTGAGGTGGCCGGTCAACTCCTCAGGGGAGGCGTCGCGCAGGGCGTGGGCCAGGTAGGTGCGCATCGTGTCGCCGAGGTGGAGGCCGGCCAGCGCGGTGGTGATGGCGTGGTTGCGGGCGTCGTCGCTGGCGAGGGTCTCGGTCAGCAGTTCGGTGAGGTACAGCACCTCCACGTCACGGGCGCGCAGCGCCTCCGCGAAGGCGTCGTGCTCCTCCTGGGCGCGGTGCACCCACGGGATCCCGTCGAAGAGCAGCTTGTCGTTGTTGCGCGGGGTCAGCCGCTTGAGCTCGTTGCCCGGCCGGTGAAGCATGACGGTCTGGAGCCTGCCGACCTCACTGTCGGACCCGTGCGCGAATGCCATGGCTGCACTCTAGATGAGCCCGGGCCACCGTGGGCAGGCGAGATCAGCCGAGCAGCTCGACCACGGTGATCGTGGCCAGCGTGAGACAGACGACGGCCCCGACGTAGTGCAGGACGTGCAGCGAGATCACCCGAAGCAGTGCGCGGCCCGAGACCACGGCGAGCCCGCTGACGGTGAGCAGTGCGCCCAGGGCACCGGCGAAGACGGCGCCGGGGTTCTCGTACTTCGCGACCAGCGAGATGGTGAGCAGCTGCGACAGGTCGCCCCACTCGGCCGCGAAGAGCACCAGGAAGCTCGCCAGCACCGCACGGAATCCCCGCACGTCCGCGGCCTTGGCCCGCAGCAGCTCGGCCTCCTCGTCGGTGGCGAGGTGGTGGCTGCGACCCTCGCGGAACAGCAGTGCCGCTCCCGCCAGGAACATGACGGCGGCACCGACGTGCACGGCGTTCTGCGGCAGCAACGACGCGGCGTGACCGAGCAGCACCGCGACCAGCGTCTGCACCGCGAACGCGAGCCCGACGCCGATCCACACCAGGACCGGGCGGTACTTGGTGGCCAGCACCAGGGTTGCCAGGAAGGTCTTGTCCGGCAGCTCCACCACGAAGATCGCAACGAAGGTGAGGGCAATGATGCCGAGGTCCATCGGGGTCGGACTCCGTTCGGGTGCGGAGGGGCTGGGGCCCGGCGGGGCCACTGGAGGAACCTACGGGACTTCACCCGGCGGCCGTTGCCGTGGTCGGTGCCCGGGTGTTTGCTGTGGCGCAGGGGTCGATTCCCAACTCAGAGGAGCGCAGAGCAATGCCGAAGTTCGAGTCCTACCTGCAGGGGACGCCCAACTGGATCGAGCTGTCGACCGCCGACCAGGCCGCCGCCGGCGAATTCTACGGCGGACTGTTCGGCTGGGAGATCGAGACCAACCCGGTCGACGACGCGGGCGGCGTCTACCTGATCGGTCGCCTCGAGGGCGACCAGATCGCCGGCATCAGTGGACAGATGCCAGAGCTGGCCGGACATCCCGCCTTCTGGGGGGTCTTCCTGGCGGTCGACGACGTGGACGCCACGGTGGCGAAGGTCGAGGCGGCCGGCGGCAAGGTCGAGGCCGGACCCTTCGATGTCATGGAGCACGGCCGGATGGTTGCGATCCAGGACCCGACCGGGGCCAGGGTCAACCTGTGGCAGGCCAAGACCCACATCGGCACCGGGCGGGCCAACGAGCCCGGAACGCCCATCTGGAACGAGCTGGTGACCCCCGACGTCGACAAGGCAACGGCGTTCTACCGCGACGTGCTCGGCATGGGGGTCTCCAGGACCGAGATGCCGGACGGCGTCTACACCGGGCTGATGGTCGATGACCGGATGATCGGCGGGACCATGGAGCCGATGGAGGGCATGCCTCCGCACTGGAACGTCTACTTCAACGTGGCCAGTGTCGACGACACCGTGGCCCTGGCCGAGTCCCTGGGGGGTCGGGTCGTGGCCCCGGCGTTCGACGTGGGTGGCGTCGGCCGGATGGCCGTGCTCGCCGACCCGCAGGGGGCGATGTTCAACCTGATGCAGAACCCCAGCGAGTGAGCCCGCTGAGGATCGGGCCTCAGGCGCGGAACGGATCCGCCGGGTAGACCCCGAGGATCTTCACGTCGGTCGTGAAGAACGCCAGCTCCTCGAGGGCGTTCCTCAGGCCGACGTCCTCGGGGTGCCCGTCGACCTCGGCGAGGAACTGGGTGGCGGTGAACTCGCCACCGACCATGTAGCTCTCCAGCTTGGTCATGTTGACGCCGTTGGTGGCGAAGCCACCGAGCGCCTTGTAGAGCGCGGCCGGCAGGTTGCGGACGTTGAAGATGAAGCTGGTCACGACCGGGCCGTTCCCGGGTGCGGCCTCGATCGGCTGACGGGAGAGCACCACGAAGCGGGTGGTGTTGTGGTCCTCGTCCTCGACCTCCTCGGCCAGGATCTGCAGGCCGTAGATCTCCGCGGCCAGCGGGGGTGCGATCGCGGCCTGCGTGGGGTCGCCGGCCTCGGCGACCTCGCGCGCGGCCCCGGCGGTGTCCCCGGAGACCACGGCCGTCAGGTCGTGCTCGCGGATCACCTTGCGACACTGCCCGAGCGCGTGCACGTGGCTGTGCACGGTGCGGATCGTGTCCAGCGTCGCCCCCGGGACCGCCATCAGCGTGAACTGGATGCGCAGGAAGTGCTCGGCGATGATGTGCAGCGGCGACTCGGGCAGGAAGTGGTGGATGTCTGCCACCCGGCCGGCCAGCGAGTTGTCGATCGGGATCATCGCGAGGTCGGCGTCCCCGGACTCGACGGCCGCGAAGACGTCCTCGAACGACGCGCACGGCAGCGACTCCCACTCGGGGTAGTGCTGGTTGCACACGAGGTGGGAGTTGGCTCCGGGTTCGCCCTGGTAGGCGATGCGTCGGGCGGTCACGGGCCCATCGTCGCACGCAGCCGTCGACGCCCAGCGACGCCGACCGAGGCGTGGCGAGCGCGCCTCCGGGAGAGGGACGCCCGGCCCTCCTAGGCTTCCTGCGTGCTGATCCTCGCCTCGCTCGCCCTGCTCGTCGCCGTGCTGGCCCTGGCCGTCTCGGTGGTCGTGCTGCGCCGGCTGACTGCGGGTCGCCGGGCGACCGGGGCCGACGCGCTGCCCGAGGACGTGCACGGTCTGCGCCAGGAGGTCGCGACACTGCGCGCCGAGACCCGCGACGCGTTGCGGCACCTGGCCGTCGTCCGCTACGACGCGTTCGGCGACATGGGCGGGCACCTGTCCTGGTCGCTGGCCCTGCTCGACGACGCCGGGCACGGGGTTGTGCTCACCTCGATCCACGGTCGCAGCGAGGCCCGGACCTATGCCAAGAGCATCTCGGCGTGGACCTGCGAGCAGCAGCTGTCCCCCGAGGAGGACGAGGCACTGGAGCACGCCCGCCCGTAGCGCGCGTCCGCTGGCGACATTCCCGGGTGGCTGGGCGTCCCACGACCATGAGTCTTCCCTGCAGCGCCCGCACCGCGGCGTACCTCCTGGTCCCGGTCGTGCTGGGTCACCCCGGACGGTCAGCTCTACACCCGGGTCGGCCGCGCCCTATGCTCCCGGCATGAACCCCATGCGGTGGCTGGCGATCCGGCTCGGGGCGCAGCCCTGGCTGCCCCGCCTCGCCCCCCAGATCGTCGGCCTCGACCGCCTGATCCAGCGGGTCACCCGTGGTCGCGTCACGCTGCTCTCGATGACCGGACTGCCCGAGCTGATGCTCACCGTCGCCGGGCGCAAGAGCGGGATCCCACGCTCCACCCCGCTCCTGTGCGTCCCGCACGCGGGCGGCTGGCTCGTCGCCGGCTCCAACTGGGGCCAGGAGAAGCCGCCGCTCTGGGTCGGCAACCTCGCGGCCGCGGACCGGGCCACGGTCCGCTTCCACGGCCAGGACACGACCGTGGTGTCGCGTCGGGCCGAGGGCGCCGAGCGGGCCGAGCTGTGGCAGGTCCTGCTCGCGACCTGGCCGAACTACGCGAAGTACGCCGAGCGCACCGACCGCGAGATCCCGGTCTTCTTCCTCAACCCGGCCCGATCGGCCTGATCTGCCTCAGCGGGGGACGCGCACCAGCACGCGTCCGTGCAGGCACTCCATCCGCAGCTCACGGCCCAGACCGATCGAGTCCCCGTCGAGCTGGCGGGGGGTGTCGGTGCTCGACCGGACCACGACCGTGGCGCCGGTCATCCGGTTGACGAGCTCGTCGGTGTGGCGAAGCTTCAGCAGCACCCGCCAGGCCAGGGGGATCCAGGAGAAGAAGTTGCGCGGGTGCAGGATCACGACGTCGAGCAACCCGTCGTCGATCGCGGCGTCGGGCAGCAGCGGCAGCCCCGCCTGGAGGAATCCGACATTGCCCACGACCACGGTCCGGGCCCGGTGCCGGGTGAACTCGCCGCCGTCGACCGAGACCTCGACGCGCACGGCGGGGAACATCAGCGACTTGAGCCCCGACAGGACGTAGGCGACCCAGCCGACCCGCTTCTTCAGGTCCTCGTTGACGCCCTCCATGATCGCGGCGTCGAAGCCCATCCCCGCCATCACCATGAAGAACGTGTCCTCCAGGCCGTCGCCGCCGACCGCGACCAGGTCGATGGCCCGGTCCTGGCCGGTCAGCGCGACGTCGATCGCGGCGCGGAGGTAGAGCGGGATGTCCAGGTTGCGGGCGAGCAGGTTGCCGGTGCCGGCGGGGATGATGCCGACCGGGATCCCGGTGCCCGCGAGTTCGGCGCAGACCTCACGCACCGTGCCGTCGCCACCGCAGACCAGGACCAGGTCCGCGCCGGCCACCGCGGCCGCCTCGGCCATGCCGGTGCCGGGATCCTCGATGGTCGTGTAGTGCCAGGTCGGCTCGCCCCAGCCGGCCTCGGCGGCCATCGCGGAGACGATCGAGCGGAACTGCCCGGCGTCCTCCACCTTGATCGGGTTCAGCACCACGGCCAGGCTCCGCGCCGACGGCAGGACCTCGGGCAGGGGCTCGGCGCTCTCGGCGTGGCTGCGCGGCAGCGGGTTGTAGAGGGCCATGCCGAGCAGGACCATCCCGGCGCCGAGCAGCGCACCCGCGGCCACGTCGCTGGGGTAGTGGCGCCCGAGCAGCACCCGGTCGGCGCAGACCACGACCACCAGCAGTACGCCGGCGACGTACGCCGTGCGCCGACTGGCCGCTCGCCGCACCAGCATCACGACGAGCACCAGCACGATCCCGGTGAACGCCGCGATCGAGGAGGCATGGCCGGACGGGAAGGACTGGGTGGACAGCAGCCCGGTCTCGTTCTGCCACGGGGGGCGCCCGCGGCCGATCTGGACCTTGAGCAGGGTGGTGACCAGCGAGGTGGCGAGCATGACCCCGACGGTGAAGATCGCCGCCCGGCGGTGCCCCTTGACCAGCATCGCCGCGGTCAGCGCGAGCGTGAGGATGGTCATCCCCACCGTGGCGAACGCGAGCTCGACCAGCTTGAGCGGCTGGCGGACCCAGTGCTCGTGCACGGCCCAACCCTCGAGTCCGTGACCACGGTCGTCGAGGGAGGCCAGCGGACCCCAGTGCTGGCTGACCAGGACCGCGATCGCCGTGAACAGGGCAAAACACAGCAGTGCCCAGCTCAACGTCGTGAGACGAGATCGGTCCAGCACGGAGGGTCCCTTCGGTGGTCGTGGGCGCGCCCAAGTATGCAGGGGGCCACCCGGAAGCCCCACTGGCCGTAACTCGGGTGAGCCGTCCACCCGGCGGCCGTTAGCCTTGCCCCCATGATCGACCCTCGAGTGCTCCGTGACGAACCCGACCGGGTGCGTGCTGCCCAGGCCAAGCGTGGCCTGTCCGATGACGTGGTGGACCGGGCGCTCTCCGCCGACGCGGCCCGCCGCCAGGCGATCGCCGAGTTCGAGGCGAAGCGCAGCGAGCAGAAGCAGCTCGGCAAGCAGGTCGCGCAGGCCGCCGGCGAGGAGAAGCAGGAGCTGCTCGCCCGCACCAAGGCGCTCTCGGCCCGGGTCAAGGAGCTCGAGGCCACGCAGGGCGCCGCCGAGGCCGAGTGGCAGGCCGCGCTGCTGAGCATCCCCAACCTGGCGGCCGACGCCGTCCCCGAGGGCGGCGAGGACGACTTCGTCGTGCTCGAGACCGTGGGCACCCCCGCACAGTTCGACTTCGAGCCGCGCGACCACATCGAGCTGGGCAGGATGCACGGCGCGATCGACATGGAGCGCGGCGCCAAGGTGTCGGGCAGCCGCTTCTACTTCCTCACCGGCGTCGGCGCCCAGCTCGAGCGTGCCCTGGTGAACATGGCGATGGACCAGGCCAGCGCGGCCGGCTTCGTCGAGGTGATCGCGCCGTCGATGGTCAAGCCACGCGCGATGGAAGGCACCGGCTTCCTCGGTCAGGCCGCCGACGACGTCTACCGGATCGAGGGGCAGGACATGTACCTCGTCGGGACCTCGGAGGTCCCGATGGCGGCGTACCACTCCGACGAGATCCTCGACGGTGGGTCGCTCCCGCTGCGGTACGCGGCCTTCAGCCCCTGCTTCCGCAAGGAGGCCGGGTCGCACGGCAAGGACACCAAGGGGATCATCCGGGTCCACTGGTTCGACAAGGTCGAGATGTTCGTCTACACGACTCCCGAGGACGCCGAGGCCGAGCACGAGCGACTGCTGGGCTGGGAGAAGCAGTTCCTCGACAGCCTCGAGCTGGCCTACCGGGTCATCGACGTGGCAGCCGGGGACCTCGGTCTATCGGCCCAGCGCAAGTTCGACTGCGAGGCGTGGATCCCCACCCAGGGCAAGTACCGCGAGCTCACCTCGACGTCGAACTGCACCGAGTTCCAGACCCGGCGTCTCGACACCCGCGCGCGCTATCCGGACCAGATCGGGCCGGTGGCGACCCTCAACGGCACCCTGTGTGCCATGACCCGCACCATCGTGGCGATCCTCGAGACCCACCAGCAGGCAGACGGGTCGATCCGGGTGCCGAAGGCGCTCCGGCCGTACCTGGGCGGCCGCGAGGTCCTGGAGCCGCTCGGTGTCTGACCAGGGGTCTGACCCGGCGGCGCCGGTCGCCCCGGGCCGCGACGGGTGGCGCCCGGGGGCGGTCGCGCTCGACATCGACGGCACCCTGCTCAAGTGGGTGGAAGGCGCCGGGACCACCCACGAGGAGGTCACGCCGGCGGTCCACGCCGCCGTCCAGAGGGCCCTCGACGCCGGAGCGCGGGTCGTGCTGGCCAGCGGACGGTCCCCGCACGGAATGACCAGGATCGCGGACCTGCTCGACCTGCACACGGTTGGCTCCGAACCGCTGTGGATCGTGGCGAGCAACGGTGCGGTGGTCTTCCGATACCCACCGCTCGAGGTCGTCCACGAGGAGACCTTTGACGCGCGGGCCGCGGTCGCGGCGGTCCTGGAGCACCACCCCAACGCCCTGGTCGCGGTCGAGGAGCGCGGTGTCGGCTACCGGGTCAACCGGCACTTCCCCGAGGGCGAGCTCTCCGGCGAGATGACCATCGCGGAGGTCTCCGAGATCGTGGCGGGTCCGGTCAGCCGGGTGATCATCCGCGATCCCGACGCCACCGCTGACGACTTCGTCGCGCTGGCCACGACGCTCGGCCTGCACGGCACCAACTACGTCGTGGGCTGGACCGCCTGGCTGGACCTGGCGCCCGTCGGCGTCTCGAAGGCCTCAGGACTCCAGCACGTGGTTGACGCCCTGGGTCTCGCCGCCACCGACGTACTGGCGATCGGCGACGGCCGCAACGACATCGAGATGCTCCGGTGGGCCGGTCGCGGGGTCGCCATGGGCCAGGCGGTGCCGGAGGTCCACGCGGCGGCCGACGACGTGACCGCGAGCGTCTACGACGACGGCGCCGCGCTCGAGATCGGTCGCTGGTTCGCGTGACCTCACTCCCCGTGGAGCTGACGACGACCCGGCTCCGGCTGCCGGTCGTGACCCCCGACGAGGCAGGCGACATGCTCGCGGGACGCCGCCGCACCGGCTGGCACGCCGACTACCCGCGCCCCGACGACCTCGACGCCGCCACCATGGTCCGCCCCGGTGAGACCTGGGGGCCGCGCCACATCGTCCGGCTCTTCGACGACCTCGTGGTCGGCGGCATCGGCTTCTTCGGTCCTCCCGACTTCGACGCCGAGGTGCCCGAGGCCGAGGTCGGCTACGGCCTGGTCGCCTACGCGCACGGCCACGGGGTCGCCACCGAGGCGTTGCGGGCGCTGCTCGCGCAGGCCGACGGCGTGGGTGTGAAGGTGCGGGCCAGTGTCCTGCCCGACAACCGGGCGAGCATCCGGGTCCTGGCCAAGTGCGGCTTCACCGAGCTGCGCGGCGCCGACGAGGACGGCAACCTGGTGATGGCCCGCCCCCTGCCGAGCCCGGCACCGTGAGCCTTCCCTTCCGTCTGGTCGCCACCGACCTGGACGGCACCCTGGTCCGTACCGACGGGACGGTCTCGGACTACACCCGTCAGGTCCTCGAGGAGCTCGACCGACGCCGGGTCCCCGTGGTCTTCGTGACCGGGCGCCCGCTGCGCTGGGCCGAGGAGGTCTTCGAGTACGTCGGGGCACACGGGCTCGCGATCGTCTCCAACGGGGCGCTGGTCTGGGACGTGACCAACTCCGCGGTCCACCTGGAGCGCTCCATCGACCCGACCGTGGGCCTCGAGGTCTGCCGTCGGATCCGCGCGGCGGTCCCCGGCTCGTCGTTCGCGGTCGAGACCTTGGCGGGCATCGCTCTGGAGACCGAGTTCCGGGAGCGCTACCAGGTGCCCGCCGGAAGCCGGCGCGGGAGCCTGGCCGAGATCTGGGACGAACCGGTCGTCAAGGTGCTGGCCCGTCACGAGGAGCTGGCGGCCCAGGAGTTCTGGGACGCGGCCGCGGCGGCCGTCGGCGACCTGGCCGTGATCACCTGGTCCTCGACCTCGGCACTGCTGGAGATCAGCGGCCCGGGTGTCACCAAGGCCTCCACCCTGGCGCTGCTCTGTGCCGATCTGGGCATCGAGGCGCACCAGGTGATCGCCTTCGGGGACATGCCCAACGACCTGCCCATGCTCACCTGGGCGGGGACGTCGTACGCCATGGCCGACGCCCACCCGACGGTGACCGCGGCCGCCCAGCACGTTGCGCCGGGGCACGACGACGACGGGGTCGCGCGGGTGCTGGCTGGTGTCTTCGGCCTGTGATCTGTTGTGATGTGCGCGTGTTCGTGACTGTGGGACGTCTCCTCGCTGCTCTGGTGCTGGCCGGGATCGGTGTCGTGTTGGGCCAGCTGCCCGCTCAGGCCTGCTCCTGCGTGACTGCCTCGACGGCCGCCCACGCCAGGGACGCCAACGCGGTCTTCACCGGCACCGTCACCCAGGTCCGCGCGGAGCAGAAGGCGGACGGGCAGCGCGGCGCCACCATGACCTACGACGTGCGCGTGGACCGGGTCTACAAGGGCGCCATCTCCAGCTCCACGGTCCAGGTGACCTCGGACCGGTCGGGCTCCTCGTGCGGCCTGGGACAGCTCCCGACCGATCGGCGCTACGCCTTCTTCACGAAGTCCAGCGGC
This sequence comes from Nocardioides sp., assembly GCA_046597165.1. Lineage (GTDB taxonomy): Bacteria > Actinomycetota > Actinomycetes > Propionibacteriales > Nocardioidaceae > Nocardioides. The sequence continues at coordinate 9,352 of JBKJLD010000084.1, read as the reverse complement.
TCCGAGCTCTCGGCCACCAGCTGTGGCGGCACCGCGCGTGCGTCGGCCCGGCTCGTCGGGGAGATCGAGAGCATCCTCGGCAGCGGTCACGACCCGGTCCCGTCGGAGCCCGAGAAGGCCGTCTTCACCCAGGTCGGTGAGGGCACGCCCACCAGCGTCACCCGGCTTGCGGCCCCGGGGGCCGCGTTGATCCTCGTCGGACTGCTCGGGCTCCTCGTCGTACGCCGCATCGGCACGCGCGGCTGAGGCTGCCGCCTAGAGGTACATGCCGCCGGACTCGCCCGGACGGCGCTCGGTGTCGTCACCGTCGGGTGCGGCCTGCGGCGGCATCATCGCGCCGGGCAGCGCCTTGCGCATCTGCTCGAACTGGGCCCGCGCCGCCATCTGCTGGGCGTAGATCGCGGTCTGGATACCGTGGAAGAGGCCCTCCAGCCAGCCGACGAGCTGCGCCTGCGCGATCCGCAGCTCACCCTCGGACGGGGTGCTGTTCTCGGAGAAGGGCAGGGTGAGACGGTCGAGCTCCTCGACCAGCTCGGGGGCCAGGCCGGCCTCGAGCTCCTTGATCGAGGCCTGGTGGATCTCCTTGAGGCGGTTGCGGCTGGCCTCGTCGAGGGGCGCGGCCTTCACCTCCTCGAGCAGCTGACGGATCATGCTGCCGATCCGCATCACCTTGGCGGGCTGCTCGACCAGGTCGGTGAGGGCGCGCTCGTCGCCGGCGCCGTCCGGGTCACCTCCGGCCGGGCCGGACCCGTCGGTTCCGTCGGTTCCGACGGCCTGGTTGATGGCCGAGGCCGGGAGGGTGCCGATCGGCTGCCCGTCGGGTCCGATGATCACGATCTGCTGCTCCTGCTCGGAGGACTGCTCGCTCATGCCCCAACCCTAGGACCTCGGCCGCAACCACTCAGAGGGTGAGCACGATCTTGCCGGTGTGGCTGCCCGCCTCCATCAGCTCGTGGGCGGCTCGGACCTCCTCGAGCGGCATCGTGCCGTTGACGATCGGGCGGACCAGTCCTTCCGCGACGAGCGGCCAGACGTGCTCCACGACCGAGCCGCAGATCGCGGCCTTCTCGGTGGCGGGGCGGGCCCGCAGCGAGGTCGCGATGACGGCGCCGCGCTTGCCGAGGAGCTTGGCGATGTCGAGCTCCCCCTTGGTGCCGCCCTGCATGCCGATGATCACCAGGCGGCCCTCGGTGGCCAGGGCGTCGACGTTGCGGTCGAGGTACCGAGCGCCCATGTTGTCGAGGATGACGTCAGCCCCGTGGCCGGCGGTGCGCTCGCGCACCACCGACACGAAGTCCTCGTCGTGGTAGTTGATGGTCACCTCGGCACCGAGCTCGGCGCAGAAGGCGAGCTTGTCCGGCGTACCCCCGGTGGTGAGGACCCGGGAGCCCAACCTGGAGGCGAGCTGGATCGCGAAGGTGCCGATGCCGCCCGCGCCGCCGTGGACGAGGAGCGTCTCGGCGGGCTGGAGACCGGCGATCATGAAGACGTTCGACCAGACGGTGCAGGCCACCTCGGGGAGGGCGGCGGCGGTCACCAGGTCCACGCCGTCGGGGACGGGCATCACCTGGCCGGCGGGTACGACGACCCGCGAGGCGTAGCCGCCGCCGGCGAGCAGGGCGCAGACCTGGTCGCCGACCGACCACCCGTCGACGTCCGGGCCGAGAGCCGCGATGGTGCCGCTGCACTCGAGCCCGATCACGTCGGAGGCGCCGGGCGGCGGTGGGTAGAAACCCATCCGTTGCAGCAGGTCGGCCCGGTTGATGGCGGTGGCCGCCACCTCGATCGCGACCTCACCGGGTCCGGGCTCCGGGTCGGGCAGTTCGGCGACGGACAGGACGTCGGGGCCACCGGCCCCGGAGGTGATCACAGCACGCATGACCTTCACCCTAGGCGCAGGGTCCCGAGCAGCGCGCCGTGTACGTGGCCGGCGTCGAGGTGCTCCTCACCGCGCTCGCCCGCAGGCCGTAGGGGCGCAGGTCGCTCAGACCTCGAACGCCTCGACGACCTCGAGGGCGTCCGCGGAGTGGTCGACCTGGCTGTCGTCGGGCACCGGGTCGTTGATGTCGTCCGGGTCCGGCGCGTCGGCCGGACGGTCCCAGCCCTCGGCGAGGCGCTGGGCGCGGGCGGCCAGGGCCTCGATCGTCTCCGGGTCTGCGTCGCGGCTGCCGGCAGCGAAGCCGAGGAGGTACGCCGTGATGGGGGCGGCAGGTCGCGCCACGTTGTGAGCGGCCGCCCTGGCCAGGTCGAGCACCAGGGCTTCGTCCACCTCGGTGTCGACGTCGAGGACGTCGCTCAGCTCGTCGATCCAGTCGTGCAGGTTCACGCCCCCAGAGTTGCCCGACCTAGGCAGGGGCGCAACCCCCGACGCGCCGAAAATGCCCGATTTTCGTGGTCCCCGGGTGGGCTCAGAGGTCGCGCAGGTCCGCCCAGGTGTCCACGTCGCGGCCCTCGTCGCCCTCGGGGGCCACGGCCGCCAGGTCCAGGTCGGCCAGCAGCCGTCGCACGGACATGCCGTGCTGGGCCTCGTGGTCGGGACGGACGGCGTCGAGCCGGGTGACATCCAGGACTCCCGCCAGCTGGCGGCGGCCGTCGGCGTCGGTCAGGAAGGCGCCGTCGCGGCCGAGGGCCGCCTCGTGCAGCCGCCGGAACGTGTACGGCGTGACCCGGGGCATGTCGACCGCCAGCACGCCCAGGGTGGCCGGGGTGCGGAGCAGCGCGTCGCGGCCCGTGAGCAGCGCGGCGACGGGGCCGCCGTACCGCGGGCTCTCGCGGGTGAAGGTCACCGGACGGGTCGTCGGGACCGGATCACCGACCACGACCACCTCGGAGGCGTCCAGCAACGCGTCGAGCGCCCATTCCAGCAGGGTGCGTCCGGCGTGCTCCACGGAGGCCTTGTCGGCGCCGTCCAGCCGGGCCGCGGTGCCGCCGGCGAGCACGACCGCGCAGAAGCCGGTCGTTCCGGGGGCCAGGTCCACCCCCCGAGTCTGGCACCCGGGCGCCCGGATGAGTGGCAGGGTGGGTGGGTGACTCCGGACACCCCCCACTCCGCACCCGTGCGCCTCGCGCTGGTCCAGGAGGCCGCCGACCTGGACCCGCGGGTCAACCACGACCGGCTCGCCGCGCTCACCCCGCACGGCACCGACCTGGTGGTCTTCCCGGAGGCGTTCGCGCGCGACTTCGGGGAGGCCGGCTCCGACGTGAGCCCGTACGCCGAGGAGCTGGCCGGACCGTTCGCCGCCGAGGTGGCCCGGGTGGCCGCCGAGCGGCACACCACGGTGGTCGCGGGGATGTTCGAGCGAGGCCCCGACCCGGACCGGCCCTTCAACACCCTGGTGGTCCGCGGCGAGGCGTCGGCTGCGTACCGCAAGATCCACCTCTACGACTCGTTCGGCTACCGCGAGTCGGACCGCCTCACCGCCGGCGTGACCGAGCCGGTCCTGGTGGAGGTCGGCGGCCTCAAAGTGGGGCTGATGACCTGCTACGACCTGCGCTTCCCGGAGCTGGCCCGGCTGCTGGTCGACCGCGGGGCCGAGGTGCTGGTGGTGCCCGCCGCGTGGGTCGCGGGGGCGCGCAAGGTCGAGCACTGGCGCACCCTGGTCCGGGCGCGCGCGATCGAGAACACGGTCTACGTCGTCGCCGTCGGACAGCCCGGTCCGCGCTACAGCGGCCACTCGCTGGTCGTCGACCCTCTCGGCGACCTCCTGGCCGAGGCCGGGGACGGTCCCGAGGTCCTCACGGCCACCCTGGACGCCGACGTCGTGGCTGCGGCCCGACGTACCAATCCCTCGCTGGCCAACCGGCGTCTGTAACCTAACCGGTCGTGTCCTCACCCACCCCGCGTCGTCGTGCGGACCGCCCCCCGTCGCGTCGGGCGAGACTCCAGGCACGGATGCGGTCGTCGGTCGCCACGGGCGCGACTGCGCGCGCGGTGGTGGCCGGCTGGTGCCTGGTCGTGCTCGGCGGACTCGCCGCCCTGGTCGCGGCGATCGTTCCGGCCGGGCCGACCTGGCTGGCGGGCGTGGGCGCGGTCGCGGTGGCGAGCAGCTACTCCTGGGCGCTGGCGGCGCGGACCGGCGGACGGCCGGCCATCTTCGGCTCGGTGGCGCTGATCGTCGGGATCGTGGTCCTGGTGCTGGACCTTGACGCGTTGCGCACCGGTGCCGCCGTCGTGACCTGTGTCATCTCCTCGGTGCTCGCCGTGATGGCCACCGTGCCCGCGGTGCGCTTCGTGCAGGCGGCCCGAGAGACCGTGATCGCCATCCTCATCGCCTCGGTGGGGGCGCTCGCGACCGTGGGCTTCGAGCCGGTGATGACCCTGGTGCGCTTCGAGTACGCCACCCTCGGACTCGCCCTGCTCGGAGCGTTCGGTGTCGTCTACCGACTCGGCGCGGGCCTGCACGGTCTGGGTCGTCGGGGCATCCTCACCGTGCTCATCGGCACGCTGGTCCTCGCGGTGACCCTGGCGTACGCCGAGCTGCTGCGCCGCTACGGCACTCCGGGCCTGGTCACCTCGCTGCTCGATGCCGTGCACTGGAGCCGCGACCACCTCGGCGCCTTCCCCCGGCCGATCGAGACGGTGCTCGGCATCCCGGCCCTGGCCTGGGGCTGCCACATGCGTGCTCGTCGCCGACAGGGTTGGTGGGCCTGCTCGTTCGGCGTGGCCGCGACCGCACCCGTGGCCCAGGCGCTGCTGAACCCGTCCATTACGCTGGTCGAGAGCGCCCTGTCGGTGGCGTACGGCGCGGTGGTCGGTCTGGTGCTCGGCTTCTTCGTGATCCGGGTCGACCTGGCCGTGACCGGCCCCCGCGGTCGCCGGGCCCGGCGCATCGAGGAGGCCACGGCCGTTCGCCCGGAGCCGTCCCGCACCAGCGCCCTGCTCTGACGCCGACGCGGCCCGGAGGGGCCGACCCGGCTGCGGTTCATGGGTACGCACCGGTAACGGCTAGGTTCGCGGTCATGGCCCGTGAACAGGTGACCGAGATCGTCGCGGAGATGGTGGCCAACGTGCTGAGCGTGGCGGTCGGCACCGGGGACGGGGTGGCCGTGGGCGACACGGTCGTGCTGCTGGAGTCGATGAAGATGGAGATCCCGGTCATCGCAGAGGTGGCCGGGACGGTCCGGGCGGTCAGGGTGGCTGCGGGCGACGTCGTCCAGGAGGGCGATGTCCTGCTCGAGCTCACCTGACCCGTTCCAGCGCTCCCTGACGGGTGCGTGGGGCGTGGTGCGTGGCAGAGGGGGCGGGATTCGAACCCGCGGTAGGTCTCCCTACGACCGCTTTCAAGGCGGTTCCGATCGGCCGCTCCGGCACCCCTCCGAGCCACCCGGGGGCGGCACAGGAGCAGTTTAGGGGGAGCGGGTCTCCTACTCCGAGCCGCCGAGCTCGAGCTCGACGTCGTCGTAGACCAGGTCGTGCACTCGCTGCACGTGGTGGGCGATGTCGGCGACCAGGCGTTTCAGCTCGGCACGGACGGTTTCGACCTCGCCCTCCTCCAGGATCTGGGGACCAAGCTCGCCGAGGCGGCCGAGCAGGACGTTGCGCTCCCGCAGCGAGCGCCCGCCGCGCGCGGCGAGCCAGCCGTCCACCGGGTGCTCGACCTCACTGGTCAGCAGGTCGCGCACCCCGGCCATCCGCTGGCGCACCGACCACCGCCAGTGTCCGCTGCCCACGCCGTGGCGCCGGGGTGAGTCCAGCGCGTGCTCGAGGTGGCGCAGGGCCGCCGTCACCCCGTGGGGGTGACTCCCGGCCGCTCTGCCGGCGGAACTGAGGGGGTTTCGCATGGACATGACAACCTCCCGGTGGCCCGGGCTCAGGTGGGGTCTCGAGCATGCCCTTCGGATCGGGTCGGCGACAAGCCCGGTTGGCTTCCAATTGCGGTGTCTTGTTCAATCAGTCCATGCCCACCGCCTCGACGTCCGACTATCGGCTCTCGCCGGCCCTGAACGCCCGACTGGTGGGTCTGCTGCTCATCGTCCTGGCCGTGGCCCTCTTCGGCGCCACGGCCCTGGTGGCGATCTTCCACCTCCCCCCGGACCTCCTGGTGCTCCTGGTCCTGGTCGGTCTCGTCGCCGTCTTCACGACCGGCTACCTGCTGAGCCGGCGCGCCTACGTCGTACGCCTCGAGGATGAGGGCTACCGGGTGCGCCTGATTCGCGGCGCCGGTGTGAGCGCCGCGCGCTGGACCGAGGTCGAGGACGCGACGACCGCGACCCTGCATGACCTGCCCTGCGTGGTGCTGCACCTGCACGACGGACGGACGACGACCATCCCCATGGCCGCCCTCGCCGCGGACCGCGAGGCGTTCGTGCGCGACCTCCAGGCCCACCTGCAGGAAGGACAGGGGCTCCGGCCCCTCTGATGCCCGACCGCCCCGCCTGCACCGGATGCGGGGCCTGATTCGTCCGTGGCCGGGGTCGCCTTGTAACCTGTGCTCGCTGTCGGGGAGGCGTCGCCTAGCCCGGTTTATGGCGCCCGCCTGCTAAGCGGGTTCAGGTTAATCCCTGTCGCGGGTTCAAATCCCGCCGCCTCCGCCAGTGGGTCTGCCCCCTCACCTGCTCGCAGGAGAGGGGGCAGCCCCGTTTCTGCGGGGGGAGGACGTCCGGATTCCGACGACATGCGTCCGCTGCCGGTTGCTGCAACATTGTGCAATGCAGTTATATGAGGAAGCGAAGACTGGTCCCCTGCTCGCGGGCTACCACACACTCACTCGTATCGACCTAGTCCGTGGGTCAGGGAAATCAGCGAAGGTGGAGACATCATGAACATTGGACGCAAGGTGGCCATCGTGCTGGCCGCCACGGGCTTGAGCCTCGGTCTGCTCGGCATCTCGGCACCGGCCCAGGCCGACAGCAGCTGGGGCTGGATCCTCAACAAGTAAGACCCCACCCCCACGTGAGACGGGGACCCAACCACCCCCCACCTTGTTCGGTCCCAGCGCCACGCAGTTGGCCCGTCTCATCACACGAGGACAGTGACCCCTTGCGGGTCACTGTCCTCGTGAACATTTCCGCCTTGACGTCCGGGCAGGCGCCGCTCAGGCCTCGGCATCGTCCTGCTCGTCGGTGGGGACCGGCTCGTTGCCGGAGACGCCCTGGAGCCCCAGGGTGTAGCCGAGCTGGAAGCGCGTCTCGGCCTCGTACTCGTCCTTGAGGTCGGCCACGTAGCCGGCGTACGTGCGCGGGCTGACTCCGAGCCGCTTCGCCGAGACCGGGTCGGAATGCCCCTCGATGAGCATCCGCAGGGTCATCGCCCGCTGCTCGACGGCGATGTCCTTCATCATGGTCGAGTCCCGGCTGGTGAACGGCCGGGCCCGTTCCCACGATCGCTCGAAGACGTCGACGAGGTAGGCGACCACTGAGGGCTCCCGGATCGCCAGGGCGACCTTGAGGTCCTCCGGGCTGGGGATCACGGCAACCCGGCGGTCGATCACGATCATCCGGTTGAAGAACTCGTCCAGGGTCCGGACCTCGGCGCCGCGCTCGGTCACCTCGGTGACGTAGCGATGGGTGATCGCGCTGCGCCGGGCACTGTGCTGGTAGAGCGTGCGGATCTTGGCGCCACGGTCGAGGAGGTTGGTGTCGCGCAGCGCCGCCAGGGCCAGCTTGCGGGGGTCGCGCCCCGTCTGTGGCTGCGCGGTGAGCATCTCCTCCTCGCAGTCGTCGACGAGACCCGCCAGATAGGGGTCGATGCCTTCCTCGTGGAGGTAGGCGAACGGGCCGCGGTCGGAGGACTGCGGTGCCCGCCGCCAGGCGTGGGACAGCGACCCGAACGCCTTGGCCCACCGCGAGGACTCCTCCAGGAGCTTGGCGCCCTCCAGCCCGAGCGGCGAGACGACCCGGGACTGGACGCTGCTGGGGTCGACTGCGGTGTAGCCGTCGGTGCCCTGAGACCGGGTCAGGAGCCCCATGTCGACGAGGAGCTCGAAGGCGTGGCCCAGCGTGCCGCCCGGCGCGATGCGGGGGTCGTTGCCGAGCAGCTCACCGCTGGTGACGATCTCCTCGTAGAGCGCGGTGGCCTCCGACTCGAAGAGGGCACGGTGCTCGGGGCCGTAGCTCTCCACGAACTCCCCCTTCAACTTCGCAGTCGTCGACAGGGCAGATGATCCCACAGTCGGAGAAATGACGGAGGACCCCGCCCTTGATCGGACGGGGCCCTCGGCCCAGTTTGTGCGTCGGGGCGGTGCTCAGCCCTCGTCGGCCTCCAGGGCGGCGGCCACGCGGCGGTGGGCCTCCCAGATCTCCTCGGGCAGCCGGTCGAACTGCTTGAGGTGCTCCTCGCGGAAGCCCATCTCCTGCTTCCAGCGGTTCACGTCGATCGTGAGGATGCGCTCGAGGTCCTCCGGCTTGGTGTCCATGCCGGTGAGGACGAGCTCCTCCTCCGTCGGGATGATGCCGACCGGGGTCTGGCGACCCTTGACCTCGCCGTTCTTGAGCTGGAGCAGCCACAGCAGCGGGCGCAGGTTGTCGCGGTAGCCGTGCCACAGGAAGTGGCCGTCCTCCGGGTCGCGCTGGAACCAGTTGACGTGCGCGAAGATCGGCTGGTCCTTCGCGGCACCGACGATGTTGAGGTAGTGCTGGGCGTAGTCGCCCTCGCCGTAGGCCATGAACGGGCGGTTCGACATGGGGTCGTAGCGCAGCTGGCCCTCGACGCCCTCGGCCGCGGCCGTGGCCTCGGCGCCGAGCGTCAGGCCGTCGTAGACGCCCTCGGCGAGGTCGGTGATCGCGCGGATCAGCGGCTCGCGGTCGCGGGTGCGACCGCCGAAGATGATCGCGTCGATCGGCACGCCCAGCGGGGCGTCGTAGTCGACGGCGATGTTGGGGACGTTGGCCAGGGTCGTGGTGAACCGGCTGTTGGGGTGGGCCCACGGAGCGGTGTCGTCGTCCTTGCGGTCCGCGATGGGCGAGCCCATCCAGTCCAGCCATCCGCGGCGGTTCTTGGGCTTCTCCTTGGTGCGACCCTCCCACCACACCTCACCGGTGCGCGGGTTGTAGGCGACGTTGGTGAAGATGCAGTCGGTGCCCTGGTCGACCGAGGCGAGCGCGTTGGGGTTGGTGGTCTCGTTGGTGTCCTTGGCGACCCCGAAGACGCCGTACTCGGGGTTCATGCCGTAGAGCTTGCCGGTCTCCTCCTCGACCCACAGCCACGCGATGTCGTCGCCGTAGAACGACACGTGATAGCGGTCGCCGAGCGCGTCGGGGGCGGCCATCATCGCCAGGTTGGTCTTGCCGGAGGCGCTCGGGAAGCCGCCACAGATGTGGTAGTCCTTGCCGGTCTCCTTGTCGTGGATGCCGATGAGCATGTACTGCTCGCCGAGGAACTTGTCCGAGGCCCAGCCGTCGTAGGCGCCCTGGC
>JBKJLD010000092.1:0-41078 GCA_046597165.1 Nocardioides sp. | reverse complement strand
CACCAAGCGCGCGACCTGCGCCGAGGGCGCGACGATGGAGTGGATCGACGGCAACATCGGCTCCAAGGTGACGATGAAGTACCCGGCCGTCTTCCTCCTGGGCGAGCACTCCAAGGGCGAGACCCTGTCCATCGCCTTTGCCGGCGAGGGTCAGCACCAGGACGCCGGCGCCAAGATGGTCCACGCGGCCCCGAACACGCACTCCAGCATCATCTCCAAGTCGGTGGCTCGCGGCGGTGGACGGACGTCATACCGCGGCCTGGTCCAGATCATGGAGGGGGCACACGGGGCGTCGTCCAACGTGCGCTGTGACCCCCCGCTCCTGGACACCATCAGCCGCTCGGACACCTACCCGTACGTCGACATCCGCGAGGACGACGTGTCGATGGGTCACGAGGCGAGCGTCTCCAAGGTCTCCGACGACCAGCTCTTCTACCTCATGTCACGTGGCATGGAGCAGGACGAGGCGATGGCCATGATCGTGCGTGGCTTCATCGAGCCGATCGCCAAGGAGCTGCCCATGGAGTACGCCCTCGAGCTGAACCGGCTCATCGAGCTCCAGATGGAAGGTGCGGTCGGCTGAGCGCCGTCGCACCCGGCCTGTCCCCGCACGCAGAAAGCACCCCTGTGACCCTGACTGACAACCCGGTCGCCGACGCGATCGAGACCACGACCCCCGGAACGGTGCTCTCGCACCTCCACCCGGTCGGCTCCTTCGACGTGGCCGACCACGACGTGCCCACCGGGCGCGAGGAGATCTGGCGGTTCACCCCGCTCAAACGCCTGCGCGGTCTGCACTCCGACGCCGTCTTCGGCGCCGGCACGACCGCCTGCACCTGGAACACCCCTGATCGGGTGCGCATCGCCACCGTCGACGCAGACGAGGCGCGGGCCCTGCGCGGCGTGAGCGGCCTGGTTCCGAACAACCGCTTCGTGGCGCGGGTGCTCGCCGAGGTCCCCACCACGCTGCTCGTCGACGTGCCGGCCGATGTGGAGGTGGCCGAGCCGATCGTGGTCGACCTCTCGGGATCCGACGCGTCGGTGACCGAGGCGGCCCACGTGGCGCTGCGCTTCGGTCCGCACTCGCGCGCGGTCGTGGTGCTCAACCACACCGGCCACTCCTGCATGGCGCAGGTCGTCGAGGTCAAGGTCGGCGACGGCGCGCAGGTCTCGGTCATCTCGTTGCAGGACTGGGCCGACGACAGCGTCCACCTCACCCACCACGAGGCCAGCGTCGGCCGCGACGCGACCTACAAGCACGTCGCGATCAGCTTCGGCGGCAACCTGGTCCGGATGGACAGCAACGTGTCGTACGCCGGCCCCGGCGGCGCCGCGGAGATGCTCGGCCTCTACTTCGCCGACGAGGGCCAGCACCTCGAGCACCGGCTCTTCGCCGACCACACCGCTCCCAAGACCAAGAGCCACGTGGTCTACAAGGGCGCGCTGCAGGGTCAGGGCGCACACACGGTGTGGGTCGGCAACGTGTTGATCCGCAAGATCGCCGAGGGGATCGAAACCTTCGAGGAGAACCGCAACCTGGTGCTCACCGACGGCTGTCACGCCGACTCGGTCCCCAACCTCGAGATCGAGACCGGCGAGATCGAGGGGGCCGGCCACGCGTCGGCCACCGGCCGCTTCGACGACGAGCAGCTCTTCTACCTGCGCTCCCGCGGGATCGACGAGTCGGAGGCGCGCCGCCTGGTGGTGCACGGCTTCTTCAACGACCTGATCCGCAAGATCGGGGTGCCCTCCCTGCAGGAGCAGCTGATGCTGACGGTCGAGCAGGAGCTGTCCAAGAACGTCCTCAAGGAGAACTCCTGATGGGATTCGAGCGCGCCTGCGCCGCCGACCAGGTCTCCGCCGACGAGGCCCTCGCGGTCACGATCGGGGACCTCGACCTGGCCATCGCCCGTGACGGCGAGGAGTTCTTCGCCATCCAGAACCTCTGCTCGCACGCAGCGGTCGCGCTGAGCGAGGGGGAGGTGGCCGACTGCCAGATCGAGTGCTGGCTGCACGGCTCCCGCTTCGACCTGCGTACCGGCAAGCCCACGGGGTTCCCGGCGACCGAGCCGGTCTCCGTCTTCCCCGTCGACGTGCGCCCCGACGGCATCTACGTGGACACCAGCTCGACGCTCAACGGCGTTCGCCCGAGCTGACCAGACTTCAGAGAAGAGAGAGACAACAGATGAGCACGCTGGACATCAAGGACCTGCACGTCACGGTCGAGACCGAGGACGGCCCCAAGGAGATCCTCAAGGGCGTCACGCTGAGGATCGGCGACGGCGAGACCCACGCGATCATGGGCCCCAACGGGTCCGGCAAGTCGACGCTGGCCTACTCGATCGCGGGTCACCCGAAGTACACCGTCACCGGCGGCAGCGTGACGCTCGACGGCGAGGACGTGCTGGCCATGTCCGTCGACGAGCGGGCCCGCGCCGGACTCTTCCTTGCCATGCAGTACCCCGTCGAGGTCCCCGGTGTCTCGGTGTCGAACTTCCTGCGCACCGCGAAGACCGCGATCGACGGTGAGGCTCCCAAGCTCCGCACCTGGGTCAAGGACGTCAACGCCACCCTCGAGCAGATGAACCTCGACGCGACCTTCGCGCAGCGCTCGGTCAACGAGGGGTTCTCCGGTGGCGAGAAGAAGCGCCACGAGATCGCCCAGCTCGAGCTGCTGAGCCCCAAGGTCGCCGTCCTCGACGAGACCGACTCGGGTCTCGACATCGATGCGCTCAAGGTCGTCTCGGACGGGGTGAACCGGTTCCGTGCCCAGGAGGGCAAGGGCGTGCTGCTGATCACGCACTACACCCGCATCCTGCGCTACATCACCCCCGACTACGTGCACGTCTTCGTCGACGGCAAGATCGCCGAGCAGGGCGGGCCCGAGCTGGCCGACCAGCTCGAGGCCGAGGGTTACGACAAGTACCTCAAGGCCGGAGTCTGAGCATGGTTGGGCCCTCGGCCGAGCTGCCCGGACTCCTCCCCGAGCTGGAGGTCATCCGCAAGGACTTCCCGATCCTCTCGCGCACGCTCGCGGGTGGGGTGCCGCTGGTCTACCTCGACAGCGCGAACACCGCTCAGAAGCCACAGGTGGTGATCGACACGATGGTCGACCACCTCGAGCGGCACAACGCGAACGTCGCGCGCGCCATGCACCAGCTCGGCGCCGAGTCGTCCGAAGCCTTCGAGGACGCCCGTGACAAGGTGGCCGCGTTCATCAAGGCACCGAGTCGCGACGAGGTGATCTTCACCAAGAACGCCACCGAGGCGCTCAACCTGGTGGCGAACACCCTGGCGTGGGCGACCGGTGAGCTGTCCATCGGTCCCGGTGACGAGGTCGTCATCACCGAGATGGAGCACCACTCCAACATCGTGCCGTGGCAACTGCTGACCGAGCGCAAGGGTGCCACGCTGCGCTGGTTCGGACTCACCGACGACGGTCGGCTGGATCTGTCGAACATCGATGAGCTGATCAACGAGCGCACCAAGGTGGTCTCGTTGACCTGGGTGTCCAACATGCTCGGCACCATCAACCCGGTCGCAGAGATCGCGCGCCGGGCCCACGAGGTCGGGGCCATCGTGGTCGTCGACGCCTCGCAGGCAGCGCCTCAGCTGCCCGTGGACGTGGTCGCCAGCGGTGCGGACCTGTTGGCCTTCACCGGACACAAGGTGGTCGGCCCGACCGGGATCGGTGTCCTGTGGGGGCGTCGCGAGATCCTCGACCAGCTGCCCCCGTTCCACGGTGGCGGCGAGATGATCGAGACGGTGACCATGGCGCGGTCGACGTACGCCGGACTGCCGCACAAGTTCGAGGCCGGCACCCCGCCGATCGTCGAGGCCGTGGGCCTGGGGGCAGCGGTCGACTACCTCGCGCACATCGGGCTGGAGAACATCCACGCCCACGAGCAGGCGATCACCCGCTACGCCCTCGAGGGGCTCGCGACGGTTCCGGGGCTGAGGGTCCTGGGCCCGCTCGACGCCGCCCTGCGTGGCGGCGCGATCGCGTTCGAGGTCGACGGAGTGCACCCGCACGACATCGCCCAGGTGCTGGACTCGCGTGGCGTCGCCGTGCGCGCCGGTCACCACTGCGCGAAGCCCGCCCACCAGCGCTACGGCGTGCAGAGCTCGACCCGCATGTCGTCGTACCTCTACACGACGCCTGCGGAGATCGACGCCCTCGTCGAGGCCCTGGAGTACACCCGCTCCTACTTCAAGCTGGAGGGAAGCTGATGAGCGCGGGGTCGAACACCGAGCTGGATGCGCTCTACCAGGAGATCATCCTCGACCACTACAAGTTCCCGCACCACAAGGGCCTGCGCGACCCGTTCGAGGCCGAAGTGCACCACGTCAATCCGACCTGCGGTGACGAGGTCACGCTGCGCGTGCACCTGACGGACGCCGGCGACGGTCTCCGGGTCGAGGACGTCTCCTACGACTCCGTGGGTTGCTCGATCTCGCAGGCGTCCGCGTCGGTGATGGCTGACCTCGTGATCGGAAAGCCGGTCGACGAGGCGATGGCGATCCACGAGTCGTTCCTGAACCTGATGCAGGGTCGCGGCAACGTCGTCCCGGACGAGGACGTGCTCGAGGACGGCATCGCTTTCGCCGGGGTCGCCAAGTTCCCGGCCCGCGTGAAGTGCGCACTACTGTCGTGGATGGCCTGGAAGGACGCGACAGCCCAAGTCATGGAGGAGAGCAAGTGAGCGACCACACGATCGAGAACGCCACCGACCACGGGGACCTGCCCGACGTGCCCGAGGCATCCGGTGTCGGAACCGCCACGGTGACCGTCGATGACGTCACCGAGGCGATGAAGGACGTCGTCGACCCCGAGCTCGGCATCAACGTCGTCGACCTCGGCCTGGTGTACGACGTGCACCTCGACGAGGGCCACAACGTCGTCCTGGACATGACCCTCACCTCGGCGGCCTGCCCGCTGACCGACGTCATCATGGACCAGACCAACTCGGCTCTGGAGGGCATCGTCAACGACGTCGCCATCAACTGGGTCTGGATGCCGCCGTGGGGTCCCGACAAGATCACCCCGGACGGCCGCGAGCAGCTGCGCGCGCTCGGCTTCAACGTCTGATCGCGGTGGAGCACTCACCGGTCGAGGCATTCTGGGAGCTGGCCCGCTTCCACGCGCGCCTGAACAGTGCGCCGTCGTACTTCGGCCCCACGGCGCTCGAGTCGGTGCCGCCTCCCGCGTGGTCGTTCGGCGCAGACGCGACCATGGCCGACGAGCTGCTCGGCCTTGTGCTCGAGGGCGCGAAGACCGCCACGGCCAGCGCGCTGCGCGACTACGAGGCCGACGGCGAGGCCCTGCCCGAGCCCGGCACGTTGAGCATCCTGCTGGACGGCTCCGGCCATCCGCGGGCGCTGATCGAGACGACCGACGTGCGCATCGTCCGCTTCGACGAGGTGGACGAGGAGCATGCCCGGCTGGAGGGTGAGGGGGACCTCTCCCTGGCCCATTGGCGCACCGTGCACGAACGCTTCTTCGCCACCACCGGCCCGGACGGGACCGGGTTCGAGCACGACCAGCTCGTCGTGCTCGAGCGCTTCCGGGTGGTCTACCAGGAGGCCTGACTAGGGTGGCGCGCATGCCCGAGGTCCTGGTCCCGCCCGCCCGCTTCGAGCGGTGGGTGCTCAACTTCGAGGCCCGTCACGGCAGCACCGACCTGTCCGTCACCGCCGGCGCGCTGAACGGGACGGCCGCGGACGGCTCGACGTTCTGCGCACGCCTCCCGTTCACCACGTCGTACGCCGGCCTGCCGGACCCCGCCGCCCTCGTGGCCGCGGTCGAGGCGCCGGCTCGTTGGGGGATCCTCCTGGTCCGCAAGGGCGGTTTTGCTGTGGGCAGGCTCGAGGGTGAGCAGACGGTCGCCTCCAAGGTGGGTCAGCGGCACGTCCAGGGACGCACCAAGGCCGGCGGCCAGAGCCAGCAGCGGTTCGCCCGGCGACGGGACAACCAGGCCCGGCAGGCCTATGAGGCAGCAGCCGACCACGCGGCCCGGCTCCTGGGGGAGTTGCCGCAGGGAACGCCACTCGTCACCGGCGGCGACCACGCGGCGGTGACGGAGGTGCTCGAGGACTCCCGCCTGCGCCGGCTGACGGTCGTCGGACCCTGGCTGGCGGTTCCGGACCCGCGGCGTGGCGTCCTCGACCAGGCGCTCCTCGACGCGCTGGCAGTCCGGGTCGAGGTCGTCAACGCCTGACCCGGACTCGAGTCCGCCCGGGGAGCCCCCTGTCGTGTCCCGGGCCAGTTGGCCTTCCGCAGGAAGGACATCCGCTAGCGTCCGTGCCATGTGGCAGCCCGACCCGGGATGGCATCCGTTGCCCGGCAGCACAGGTTCGTCGACCGTCGGCGTGTGGCGGACGGCGCTCGGTGGTGTGCCGGTCGCCGTCAAACGGCTCGCGGCGCCCCTGGAGCACGACCCGGCCGAGTTGAACGAACCGCGCCACTTCGCCTACTGGCGGCGGGCGGCGGACGTCGAGATCTCGGGGATCGTCGCGGCCACTCCGGGGCTGCGGGCCACCCACGCCGCCGCCGTCGAGGAGGACGTCGAGGGGATCACGCTGACCCAGCCGTGGGTCGAGGACGATGCCAACAACGGGCTCTTCATCGCCCGGGCGCTCGGCCGGTTCGCCGGAGCCGAGCTCGCGACCGCGCCGTGGCTCGCCAGCGGCCAGCTGCGAGACAGGATGGCGCGGGTCGAGCGGGGCGGTGGCTGGCGGACCCTGGCCCGGACCACGGTCGCCGACGTGGCAGACCACCTGTGGAGTCGACGTACGGTCCTGCTGGACGCCCTCGACGCCCTGCCGCAGGTGCCCCAGCACGGTGACCCGGTGCCGGCCAACCTGCCTGGTCGCCTCGGGGACGACGTGGTCGCCGTCGACTGGGGGACCCTCGGCCACGGCCCGGTGGGAGCCGATCTGGGCTACTACTCGTTGTCCTCGCGCGAGACGCTGGAGCCGCTGCTCGACGCCTATCTGCTCGGGTTGCCGGACGGCGCGGCCACGCGCGAAGAGACGACGCTCGGTGCCCGGGTGACCGCCGTGCTCACGGCGCTGAACCGGGCCGAGTGGGCGCTGGCCCGGGTGGCCGGGGGAGAGGGGGCCCTGAGCGGGAAGTACCGCCACCCGTCGGTCGCGCCACACCTGCGGGCGCTCCAACGACAGTTCCCGCAGATCGAGGCGCTGCTTGCCTGAGTTCGGTTCAGTGGCCGGGGCCGGCCGAGGCCGGCAGGTCCACCCAGAAGACCGAGCCGGCGCCGGGGGTCGACTCGACGCCCATCATGCCGCCGTCCCGTTCGGCCAGGGAGCGTGAGAGCGAAAGGCCCAAGCCGGTGCCGCGGACCTCAGGCCCGGCGAACCGCACGAACGGCCTGAACACGTCGCGGAGCTGCTCGGCGGTGAGGCCCGGACCGTCGTCGCGCACCGCGATGCGGACCCGCTCCTGACCGAACTCGTCCCGGGTCCGGGTGGTCGTGACGTGCACGTTCCCGGACCGGTGGTTGTGCGTGATCGCGTTGCCCACCAGGTTGGTCAAGATCTGGCGCAGGCCGGACGGCGTGGTCAGGACGGCCGTGTCCGCAGGCACGGCGGAGTGGACGGTGACGCCCGCCGCGCGGGCGGGGGTTGACAGCCAGTGGGTCACGTCGCGGACGGCGTCGGCCACGTCGACGAGCTGGCTCTCGACCCCGCCCCCGAGGTCCTGGGCAGTGCTCAGGAGCCCCTCGACGACCGAGAGGAGCTGCTCGCCCGCACTGAGGATGACGCCAGCGTCACCCGCCACTCCCGTCGTGAACGCGGCGAACGCGGTGGCGGCGGGCGAGGTCTCGTCGGCGACGGGGGTGCAGGCCTCTTGCGCGTCGTCCACGAGTAGCTCGGCGGTCCCCACGATCGCAGCGATGGGAGTGCGCAGCTCATGTCCGATGGCGGAGAAGAACTCCTGCTGGCTGGACCGGGCCTGGTCGCCGCGGCGCAGGGCGTCGGCCAGGGCGTCCTGCGCCTTGGCCTTGGACATGCGTGAGGCCAGCGCGGCGCTGAGCAGGCTCACGTCCGCGACGAACCCCTCCGGCCACTCCCCGGGGGTCTCGCGGGTCATGGCCAGGCTGCCGTACATGACGCCGTCGGCGATCATCGCGCTGGTCACGAGCGCGCGAATCCCACAGGCGACGAGCTCGCGACGGTCCTGCTGCGCCTCCGGAGGCAGGGCGTCGGAGTCCGGCACCACCACCACCTGTCGGCGCGCCAGCGCGGAGACCCACGGCATCGACAGCGCCTGCTCGGGGGTCGGGTTCTCGCCCGGGGCGATCGACGCCGTGACGCCCGGACGGCTCCACTCGCGCAGCCAGGCTCGCTCGCCGAGGGGCACCCAGCTGGCGCCCTGGTCAGGCACGATCTGAGTCAGGGAGACCCCGATGAGGTCGACCCCGGGATAGGAGATCAGCAGCCGTCCCACCCGTTCCACCGCGGCGGTGACGCTGCCCTCTCCTGCGAGGACGGCAATCGCAAGTCCGGCGGCCGGGGGCGAGGCAGGCATGGGGTGCGGGGCCACGGCCGGCGACTCGGTCACCTGCCGGAGCATACGCGAACCGGGCGCGCCCTTGCGGGCACTACGCAGGTCCGCTCCGATTGTTCCTCACCCCGATTCGGTCGGGTGCGGGCGCGAGGCCGCGGCTCGCGTCCACCCCCGGCGGGGCCGCGGAGGACAGGTCGAAGTTCGAGGCCCATCGCACCAGGTCGGTGAGCTGGGCCAGGCCCAGGGACCGCCCCGGGCAGGCGTGAGTCCCGGCACCGAAGGGCAGCCAGGCGCCGGGCCTGGTCACGGCGCCCACCCAGCGCTCGGGGTCGAACTCGGTCAGGGGCGAGCAGCCGGCGTCGACGCCGGGAGCCAGGCTCTCCAGCCGGCCCAGCGCCACGGGGCTGACCAGGACGACGGTGTAGGCGCTCAGGGTCGTCGTCGCGAGCGCCACGTCGCGAGTCGCGATCCTGGGCAGCATCCAGCTCGGGGGATACAGGCGCAGGACCTCCCAGACCACGGGTTCCGCCATGCGTGGGTTCCCACGCAGGGATGCCTGGAGGGCCGGACGGCAGGCAAGTTGGGTCAGGCACCAGGCGCCGGCCGCGATCGGCACCTGGATGCCGGCCGCCAGCGTCGAGGCCAGCGACTGGGGGTTCGGGCACCCCAGGGCGCTCAACTCGGCGGCGAGGGCTCGACGCGCCCGCTGCTCGGTACGCCGCGTCCGCGTCCAGGCGCGCGGCGGGCTCGGGGCGCTTATGACGGGTGCCAAGGAGTCCACCCAGGCCAGGACCAGGTCGGCCACGGTGTTGCGCGAGGCGGCCTCCGTCACCGGGAGGAGCGCGGCCGCGGTCGAGCGGCCCAGCGGGGCGCGCAGAAAACTCAGGGTATCCACGTCCGGGCCGTCGAACCACGCGGCGGCCGCGGCCAGCTCCGTGCCGAGAACCTGCTGTCCGGTCTCGACGGCGGCCCGGCTCAGTGGCGCTGAAGGCTTGGAAGCGGCGCCGTGCGGGGAGAGCCGTCTGCGGCTGACGTCGAAGGGCAGCACGAAGTTCTCGGGCTGCGAGAGCACCGTGCGGGAGTCTTCGAGCGTGGTGACCAGGGTGGGCGCTCCCTGCCCCAGCACCACCGGACAGCTGCTCCCAGCTGCGTGCAGAACGGCGCCGAGAAGACCTTGCGGCTCCTCGGCGCCGTCCTGGCGATCAGGTGTACCGCTCAGGCGGACGGTCGCCACGCGTACGCAGCGCTGACGCTCCGGCCGGCACGAGCAATGGCACGACGGTGCATGAACTTCTTCAGCATGAAGTGATTTCCCTTCCCTAGAGGTCCCCCGAAAGCCTCAGATTAGCCTGTTTTCGTCAAGTCGTGTCGGGTAAATACAGATTCGGCGAAGACGCGCGACCCGTCAGTGGGCCTTGCGGATCTCGTCGATCAGCTCGGCCAGCTGAGGGGTGCGCACCGGTTTGGGCAGCACGTGGTCCACGCCCAGTTGGTTGAGCATCGGCCGCTCCTCGTGAGCCGCGGCGCTGAGCACCACCACCATCAGGCCGTCGAGGCGCTCCGGGTGGGCCTGTAGCCACCGGACCACGTCGACCCCCGACATCCGGGGCATCGAGAGATCGAGCAGGAGCAGGTCGTAGCGCTTCTCCTCGATTGCCTCCACGGCCTCCTGACCGTCCTCGGCCTCGTCGACGTCGAGCTGGCCCAACTTGCCCAGCAGTCGCACCGTCAACGCCCGCACCGGCTCGAAGTCCTCGGCGATCAGAACCCGGATGCTTGTCGAGGATGCGTCAGGCTCAGCACCGTCAGGGGACGGCTCTTCGTCGGCGCCGCTGCTGGTCACGCTTTCGAGGCTACTAGGTGCTGGCCTCCCGGAGGGCCGAACTCCAGCGATAATGAGACGTTGAGGCTGGGGATCGGTTACAAGTTGTCGGTGGCAAAGGTGTCGCAGGCCTGGAGGGAGCCCTTGCGGAATCCGGTCTGGAACCAGGCGACCCGGGACTGCGCGGATCCGTGGGTCCACTGCTCGGGGTTGACCCGACCGCCGCTCTGCTGCTGGATTCGGTCGTCCCCGACCGCGGTGGCGGCGTCGATCGCGTTCTTGATGTCGGCGTCGGTGATCGACTCGAAGAGGACCTGGCCATCGGCGTCCTGGGTGGTCGTGGCGCCTTTCGCCCACATCCCGGCGTAGCAGTCTGCCTGGAGCTCCAGGCGGACCGAGTCACTCTTCGGCCCCTGCTGCGTCTTCACGCTGCCCATCGTCCCGAGCAGGTCCTGGATGTGGTGCCCGAACTCGTGGGCGAGCACGTAAGGCTCCACGAAATCCCCGCTCGGGCCGGCCAACTGTCCCTGGAGGACGGCCTCGAAGAAGGTGGTGTCGAGATAGATGACCTGGTCGCTCGGGCAGTAGAACGGCCCGACGTCGGAGGAGGCCTGGCCACAGCCGGTGTCGATCGCCCCGCCGAAGGTCTCGATCTTCCGCTCGGGCGTGAAGGTTGCGTCGGACTGCTTCGGAAGTTCCACGGACCAGAACGCGACCAACGAGTTCTCTACCGCGACCCGGGCACAGTCAGCGCTGTCGTTCGCGTCCGCACCGGTCTGGCACCCGGCGTATCTCCCGGTGTCGGCCATCCGGCTGGCATCGAGGCTCGAACCGCCGCCGGAGCCGCCGCCGAGGTAGTGGTTGGCCACGAGCACCAGGATGATCACGATGATGCCCCCGATGCCGCCCCCGGCGCGAATCCCGCCCGGCATCGGAATCCTGGTCCCGCCGCCCCGGCTCGCGCCGGACCGGCCGGCGTCTCCCATCCGACTCGTGTCCAGGCGGGCCTTGGGGTTGAAGCGCATGTGCGGTGTCCCTTCCGATGACGGGGATCGGTCCCCGCAGCCCTAGACTAATGAGCCTCATGATCAACGCTCAGCAGCTGGAAGTCCGCGCCGGCGCCCGTCTCCTCATGGACAACGTGAGCTTCCGGGTGGCCGCCGGCGACAAGGTCGGTCTCGTCGGCCGCAACGGCGCCGGAAAGACCACCCTCACCAAGATCCTCGCAGGGGAGGCGCTGCCGGCCGGCGGCAAGGTCCTGACCACCGGTGAAGTGGGCTACCTCCCGCAGGACCCGCGCATCGGTGATCCCGAGGTGCTGGCTCGCGACCGGATCCTGTCGGCCCGCAACCTCGACGACGTCGTACGCCGGCTGCGCCAGTCCGAGGTGGACATGGGCAGCGAGGACGACGCCGTCCGGGACAAGGCGATGCGCCGCTACAGCGCCGCAGACGCCGAGCTGCACGCCGGGGGCGGGTACGCCGCCGAGTCGGAGGCCGCGACGATCGCGAAGAGCCTCGGTATCGAGGAGCGGATCCTCGGCCAGCAGCTCAAGACCCTGTCGGGCGGCCAGCGCCGCCGCGTCGAGCTGGCACGGATCCTCTTCTCGGGAGCCGAGACCCTGCTCCTCGACGAGCCCACCAACCACCTCGACGCCGACTCCATCGTGTGGCTGCGCGAGTTCCTGCGCGCACACAAGGGTGGCCTCATCGTGATCAGCCACGACAACGACCTTCTCGAGACGACCGTCAACAAGGTGCTCCACCTCGACGCCAACCGGGGGGAGATCGACGTCTACAACATGGGCTGGAAGGCCTATCTCACCCAGCGTGAGACCGACGAGCGCCGCCGCAAGCGTGAGCGCGCAAACGCCGAGACCAAGGCCAAGACCCTCACCGACCAGGCCAACAAGATGCGCGCGAAGGCCAGCAAAGCCACTGCCGCGCAGTCGATGCTCAAGCGTGCCGAGAAGATGATGGCCGGCCTCGAGGGCGAGCGGGCCGCAGACAAGGTGGCGCGAATCAAGTTCCCCGCCCCGGCCGCGTGCGGCAAGACGCCCCTCATGGGCAAGGAGCTGTCCCGGCACTACGGCTCGCTCGAGGTCTTCACCGACGTCGACCTGGCCATCGACAAGGGCAGCCGGGTGGTCATCCTGGGTCTCAACGGGGCCGGCAAGACCACGATGCTGCGGATCCTGGCGGGCGTGGACAAGCCCGACACCGGCGAGATCATCGCGGGCCACGGGCTCAAGGTGGGCTACTACGCCCAGGAGCACGAGACGCTCGACACCAGCCGGACCGTGCTGGAGAACATGCAGCGCGCCGCCCCTCAGCTGACCGACAGCGAGGCCCGCAGCGTGCTGGGCTCGTTCCTCTTCTCTGGCGACGACGCCCACAAGTCCGCGGCTGTTCTCTCCGGTGGCGAGAAGACGCGACTGGCACTGGCGGCGCTGGTCGTGTCGAGCGCGAACGTGCTGCTCCTCGACGAGCCCACCAACAACCTCGACCCGGCCTCACGTGAGGAGGTCCTGGCTGCCATCCGCACCTACGAGGGCGCGATCATCCTGGTCACGCACGACGAGGGCGCCGTGCGCGCGCTCGAGCCGGATCGAGTCCTGCTGCTGCCGGATGGCGACGAGGACCTGTGGAACGACGGCTACGCCGACCTGGTCTCCCTCGCCTGACTCCTAGACTTCGCCCATGACCCCCGAGGACCTGGCTGCGGCCGGCCTGCTGTTCGACCTGGCCGGTCCCGTCACGACGATCACCCTGAACCGTCCCGAGAAGCGCAATGCCCAGACCCCGGCGATGTGGCGGGCACTCGCGACGATCGGGCGCGAGCTCACCGACGAGACCCGGGTCGTGGTCGTGCGGGGGAGCGGGCACAGCTTCTCGGCGGGGCTCGATCGCGCCATGCTCGAAGCCGCCGACCCGTCGGGAGTGGAGACGGTCGCCGGACTTCTCTCCGGCACCGACGACGAGGTTGCCGCCACGATCGACGACTACCAGCAGGGGTTCGCCTTTCTGCGCGACCCGCGCTTCGTCTCCGTCGCCGCCGTGCAGGGGTACGCCGTCGGGGCCGGCTTCCAGCTGGCCCTCAGCTGTGACCTGAGGATCGTCACCGAAGATGCCCAGTTCGCCATGCTCGAGTCGATGCTGGGGCTGGTCCCCGACCTGACGGGAACAAAACCTCTGGTCGAGAGCGTTGGCTACGCCAGGGCACTCGAGATCTGTGTCACGGCCAGGATGGTCGGTGCGGCTGAGGCGGTGGCCATCGGGCTGGCGCTGACCGCCGTACCGGCGGCGGAGCTGGACGAGACCGTGGCTGACCTCGTCGGCGCCCTGACCGCGCCCCTCCCGGATGCGGTTCGGGAGACGAAAGCCCTGCTCCTGGGGGCAGCGCAGCGCGACCTCGCGCAGCAACGCCGCCTCGAGCGCGAGGCTCAGGTCCGAAGGTTCCGCGAGGTGACCGGCTGAGGCCGGTCCCCACACAGGCACGAACGAGGAGACACTTGTCGGGCATGCACGGGAACGGCCAGGTCTGGCGCCACATGCGCTCCGACCGCAGTGTCGTCAACAACAAGGTGGACCGGGGCACGGTCCGTCGCGTGTTCTCGTTCGCGCGACCGCACCGCCGGTTGATCGGCTTCTTCCTGGCGTTGACGGTGGTCGACGCGGGGCTGGTCGTGGTCACGCCCCTGCTCATCCAGCACCTGGTGGACGACGGCATCACGAAGGGTGACACCGCCCTGATCACCGTGCTCGCCGCGGCGATGGCGGCCACCGCCCTCGTCACCGCCGTGCTCGCCGTCTTCTCGGGGTGGCTGTCCTCGCGCATCGGTGAGGGGCTCATCTACGACCTGCGCAGCCAAGTCTTCGGCCACGTCCAGCGCCAGTCGCTGGCCTTCTTCACCCGCACCCAGACCGGCGCGCTGGTCTCCCGGCTCAACAACGACGTGATCGGAGCCCAGCGGGCGTTCACCTCGACCCTGTCCAGCACGGTCGCCAACACCATCTCGGTGGGCGTTGTCGGCATCGCGATGATGGTGCTCAGCTGGGAGGTGACCCTGCTCTGCCTCGCGCTCTTCCCGCTGCTCTTCCTGGTCTCGCGCGGAGTCAGCGCCCGGCTCGCCGGGCTCACGCGTGAGCAGATGAACGGCAACGCCGACCTGGGCAACATGATGACCGAGCGGTTCAACGTCGGCGGGGCGATGCTGCTCAAGCTCTTCGGCCGCCGCGACGAGGAGGACCAGCTCTTCGGGACGAAGGCTGCCAAGGTCCGCGACCTGGGGATCCGGATCTCGTTGATCAGCCGGATCTTCGCCGCCAGCATGATGCTGGTTCCCGCCATCGCCACTGCCCTCGTGTACGGCGTCGGCGGCCACCTGGCGGTCTCGGGGAGTCTCAGCGTGGGCACCTTGCTCGCCCTGGCGACCCTGCTGCTCCGGCTGCTCGGCCCGCTCCAGGGACTCTCGAACGTCCGGATCGACGTGATGACCGCACTGGTGAGCTTCGAGCGGGTCTTCGAGGTCCTCGACCTGCCTTCGCTCATCGAGGAGAAGCCGGATGCGGTCGATCTGCCTCCGGACGCCGCGAGGCTCGAGTTCGACCACGTCGCCTTCACCTATCCGCGCGCCGACGACATCTCTCTTGCCTCGCTCGAGGGCGTCGCCCGAGTCGAGTCGCGCGAGACCGGCCCGGTGCTGACTGACATCTCGTTCACCGCTGAGCCCGGTCGGATGGTCGCCCTGGTCGGACCCTCAGGAGCCGGCAAGACCACGGTCACGAATCTCGTCGCCAGGTTGTACGACGTCGGGGCCGGAACGGTGCGCGTCGGGGGGATCGACGTGCGCGACGTGGCCCTGCAGTCGCTCGAGGACACGGTCGGCTACGTGACCCAGGACGCGCACATGTTCCATGACACGATCCGGGCCAACCTGCTCTACGCACGCCCGGGTGCCACCGATCCGGAGATCTGGGACTCGCTGCGCGCGGCCCAGATCGAGCCGCTGGTGCACTCCCTGCCCGAGGGCCTCGACACGGTCGTGGGGGACCGGGGCTACCGGCTCTCCGGCGGCGAGCGGCAGCGGCTCGCCATCGCGCGGCTGCTGCTCAAGGCTCCCGCGATCGTCGTCCTGGACGAGGCGACCGCACACCTCGACTCCGAGTCGGAGGCTGCGGTCCAGCGGGCGTTGGACGCGGCGCTGGAGGGTCGGACCTCGCTGGTGATCGCCCACCGGCTCTCGACGGTGCGCCACGCCGACACGATCCTGGTGCTCGACGACGGCCGGATCGTGCAGTCGGGCACCCATGCGGAGCTCCTCGCGCAGGGTGGTCTCTACGCCGACCTCTACCGCACCCAGTTCATCCACGACGTCCCTGTCGGCTGACCAGCTAGGGGACGTCGTGGCTCTCGGGGCCGCCGGTTCGGCGCCGACCGCGCCACTCGTCGTACATCAGGTAGAAGAAGCCGAAGACCGCGAGCACGCCGAAGAACCACCACTGGAGCCCGTAGAAGAAGTGCGGCCCGTTGTCGAGCTCGGGCAGCTCCGCCCCGGCGAGCGGTGTCGTCGGGGGTGGGGTCTCCGACTTGAGTGCGACGAAGCCTCCGTAGGTCTCCAGGTCGAGGGCCTGTCCGATCTCGGTGCTGGAGATGGAGCGGGTCGACCTGTCCGTCACCCGGGCGCTGTCTCCGGTGGCATCGGCGCGCACCCACCCAGTCACCGTGACCTCACCGGGAGGGGCCTCGGGAATCTGGGTTGCGTTGCTCTGGGCATCGGTGGGCAGCCAGCCGCGGTCGACCAGCAGGGCCGGTCCCGTGCCGCGCACGAGCGGCACCACCACGTCGATGCCGGAGACGCCGTCCCGGGTGCGGTAGCGCACCGAGACGGTGTCGTCGGTCGAATAGGTGCCCGTTGCCGTCACCAGCCGCCACTCGTCGCTCGCTGAAACTGCTCGCCCAGGGGCCAGGACGTCGGCGACCGGTGCCGGCTCCCGCGCCTCGTTCTGCCGGACGATCGCGTTGCTCTCCTTGCGGTCGGCGAGGCGGTGGAACTGCCACTCTCCGAGCCACCAGGTCGCCCAGCCGATGAGCACCACGGTCAGCGCGAAAAGCACCCAGCGCCGACTGAGCAGGAACCGCAGCGATCGCACCCGCCGAGGTTATCCGGGCGGTGGGCACGACTCTCGCCAGGGGCGACCTAGACTGGCGGCCGTGACGACACGGAAGCTCGAGGACCGGTACGGACGTGTGGCAGCAGACCTGCGCGTCTCCCTGACTGACCGCTGCAACCTGCGGTGCTCCTACTGCATGCCTGCCGAAGGCCTGGACTGGCTTCCGGACGACAGCGTGCTCACCGATGACGAGGTTGTCCGCCTGATCAGGGTGGGTGCCGAGCAGCTCGGCATCCGCGAGGTCCGGTTCACCGGTGGTGAGCCCCTGGTCCGACGCGGCCTGGTCGACATCGTGCGGCGCACGCGCGCCATCAGCCCTGCCCTCGAGCTGTCCATCACGACCAACGCCCTCGGCCTGGCGCGCAACGCCCAGGCCCTCGCGGACGCCGGCCTCGACCGGGTCAACGTCAGTCTGGACACCGTCCGGGCCGACACGTTCCACGAGATCACTCGCCGCAACCGCTTCGACGACGTCGTGGCCGGGCTGGAGGCCGCTCGTGCCGCCGGACTCGGCCCGATCAAGATCAACGCGGTCCTGCTGCGCGGTGTGAACGACGACCAGGCGGCAGAGCTGCTCCGGTGGTCGATCGAGCACGGCTACGACCTGAGGTTCATCGAGCAGATGCCCCTGGATGCCCAGCACGGCTGGAGCCGTGAAGGGATGGTCACCGCCGACGAGATCTTCACCCGGCTGGAGGCCGAGTTCGACCTGGCGCCCGCCGCCGAGCCTCGGGGGAGCGCCCCGGCCGAGCTCTTCACCGTCAACGGTGGTCCGGCCACGGTTGGCGTCATCGCATCGGTGACGCGACCGTTCTGCGGCGACTGCGACCGGGTCCGGCTAACCGCCGACGGTCAGGTCCGCAACTGTCTCTTCGCCCGCGAGGAGTCCGACCTGCGCGGGGCCCTGCGCGCCGGCGCCAGCGACGAGGAGCTCGCCGAGCGGTGGGTCGTCGCGATGCGCGGCAAACGAGCCGGGCACGGGATCGATGACCCGACCTTCCTGCAGCCGGACCGGCCGATGTCTGCCATCGGCGGCTGAGGCCAGCCCCGAGCGACTCAGGGCTCAGCGCTGGTGCGCGACGACGTCCTTGAGGAAGTTGCGCGCCTCGAGGAACTGTGAGAGCGACTCGCGGTGCTCCTCGCAGGCCAGCCAGCTCTTGCGCCGGTCCGGCGTGTGCAGCTTCGGGTTGTTCCACAGCAGCGCCCACACGGCGGGGTTCTGGCAGCCCCGGGCGGAGCACACGTCGGTGTCGGGGCCGGGCTGGGTGAGGCTCACGAGGCTCCTTCTCCGGGTCGGCCCGGACATGGGTGTGGTGCCGGACAACCACGGGGGGAGCTGTCCGGCACCACGTCGCGCGAAGACGGGGGAGACTCCGCGCGCGCCGAGAGTGTCGCACGCCCGGAGGTCAAGTCAAGCACCCTCGCGATCGGTCTGGGCCGCTGAATTCGGTGTGGAACCGAGCTCTGGAAGGCCGAACCCGCGATCGACGAGCTCGAACGCGTCGGACTTCGTACTCGTGGCGTTGGCGAGCACGACGGCGATGTACGGCAGGATCAGTGCGCCGGCGATCAGGAACGGCCACAGCCAGTCCACTCCGGCGAGTGCGGCGACCACGGCGCCGACGAAGCAGAGTGACCTGATGCTCATCGAGAGCAGATAGCGCCGCTGCCGGGTCGCGATGTCGTCCGCCCTGTTGGTGGCGGCAGTGGTGATGCGCACCGGCTCCGCCTCGCGTGTCCTGCGTTGGTCCCGGCCCATGGGTTCCATCGTACGTCGGTACCATCGGGCTCCCACGTTTCCCATCCGGAGGTCCCCATGTCCAACCGCACCTATCGCGTCACCGAGATCGTCGGCACCTCACCGGACGGCATCGACGACGCCGTCAAGAACGGCATCGAGCGCGCCAGCCGGACCCTGCGCCACCTCGACTGGTTCGAGGTCACCCAGGTGCGTGGCCAGGTCAAGGACGGCACTGTCGAGCACTTCCAGGTGGGTCTGAAGCTCGGCTTCCGGATGGAGGACGACTGAGCGTCCGCCCGCGGTGGCGCGCCGGTTTAGGTCTACCCCGGGGTAATGACTAGCGTCGCTGGGGTGAGCAGATCAGTACTCGTGACCGGCGGCAACCGGGGCATCGGGCGGGCGATCGCGGAAGCGTTCCTCGCCAACGGTGACCAGGTGGCCGTGACCACCCGCAACGGCGGCGCCCCCGAGGGCGCCCTCGACATCAGGTGCGACATTACCGATCCGGTCGCCGTCGAGGCGGCCTTCGTGACGATCGAGGCCGCGCACGGCCCCGTCGAGGTGCTGGTCGCCAACGCGGGCATCACGGCCGACACCCTCATCCTGCGGATGTCCGAGGAGGACTGGTCCAAGGTCATCGACACCAACCTCACCGGCTCGTTCCGTCTCGCCAAGCGGGCCACGAAGGGGATGCTGCGGCTGCGCCGCGGACGCATCATCTTCATCTCCTCGGTCGTCGGGCTGCTCGGGTCGGCCGGCCAGGTCAACTACGCCGCCTCGAAGGCAGGGTTGGTCGGCATGGCCCGCTCGCTGGCCCGTGAGTTGGGATCCCGCGCCATCACCGCCAACGTGGTCGCCCCCGGCTTCGTCGAGACCGACATGACGGCGGTGCTCACCGACGAGCAGCGGGCCGCGATCAAGACTCAGGTCCCACTGGGGCGCTACGCCGCCCCCGAGGAGATCGCCTCCGTCGTGACCTGGCTGGCCGGAGACGGTGCCGCCTACGTCACCGGTGCCGTCATCCCCGTCGACGGCGGCCTCGGTATGGGCCACTGACCTCCATCCGCCAGAACACCGACGAACAGGACCACTGACATGGGCATTCTCGACGGCAAGCGCATCCTCGTCGCCGGCGTCACGATGGACTCCTCCATCGGATTCGCCACGGCCAAGGTTGCCCAGGAACAGGGCGCCACGGTCCTGATCTCGAACTTCGGACGGGCCCTCGGCATCACTCGCCGCATCGCCAAGCGACTTCCTACGGAGCCGCCGGTGCTCGAGCTCGACGTGACCGATCCCGAGCACCTGGAGCGGCTCCCCGAGTTGGTGCGCGAGCACGTGGACGGCCTCGACGGCGTCGTCCACTCCATCGCCTACGGCAACCCCGAGACCCTGCTCGGCGGCAAGTTCCTCACCGGACCGTGGCCGGACGTGGCCCAGGCCGTGCAGGTCTCGGCCTACTCCCTGATGTCCCTCGCGACCGCGTGCAAGCCACTGATGGGCCCCGGCGGCTCCGTGGTCGGCATGACGTTCGACGCGAGCGTCGCCTGGCCGGCGTACGACTGGATGGGCGTCGCCAAGGCAGGGCTCGAGTCGTGCTCACGCTACCTGGCGCGCGACCTCGGCCCCGACGGGATCCGGGTCAACCTGGTCGCCGCCGGCCCCCTGCGCACCCTGGCAGCCAAGGCCATCCCGGGCTTCGAGGAGCTCGAGTCGATGTGGGACGGCCGGGCGCCGCTGGGATGGGACAACACCGACCAGGAGCCGACCGCGAAGGCCGTCTGCGCGCTGCTGTCGGACTTCTTCCCCGCCACGTCGGGTGAGATCATCCACGTCGACGGCGGCTTCCACGCCATGGGTGCCTGAGCGACGGTTGGCCGCCGGGCCG
Organism: Nocardioides sp.; assembly: GCA_046597165.1. GTDB lineage: Bacteria > Actinomycetota > Actinomycetes > Propionibacteriales > Nocardioidaceae > Nocardioides. Next base: position 20,927 of record JBKJLD010000092.1, on the reverse strand, counting down.
CACGGGTCGGTAGCGTGCAGCCGGTGAACTCCTCCCTCGTCGAGCTCCGGGTCCTGGAGGGTCCGAACCTCTACTTCCCCCGTGCCGCGATCAAGCTGACTCTCGATGTCAGCGGGCTCTCGGCGGCCTCCGACGAGACGGCCGGCCGCTTCGCCCGCCGGATCGGGCTGCGCAACGTCCGGCCCGGGCATCCGGAGTCCGGCTTCCGTCAACGCTTCGCGGTGCGGGCCGTCGCCCGGCTGGTGCGCGCCGTCGCCGCGGAGTCCGGGACCAACCGACTCGCCGTACGTGTGCGACCCACGAACGACCCGCACCAGATCGTCGTCGCGTTCCCGTGGCGACACCGCCAGCGCGCACAGGAGATGGGGCGGGCCATCGGGGACGTGCTCGACGCACTGCTGAGCGCCGACATCGACGCAGCGGTCAGCGACGCGGCTGCCCGGGTGGCCGCCTCCGAACCCGGGGAGGCACCGAGCACCATCACGCCCCGGGTCCCGGTCGTGGCCGTGACCGGCACCAACGGCAAGACGACCACCTCGCGGATGATCGCCCACATCGCGCGGACCGACGGAAAGCTCGTCGGCTGGTCGAACACCGACGGCATCTACATCGACGGAGAGCTGGTGGAGGCCGGCGACTACTCCGGCCCGAGCGGAGCCGGGCGGGTGCTCGCGCACCGGCAGGTCGAGTTCGCGGTGACCGAGACGGCGCGGGGCGGGATCCTGCTCAAGGGCATCGGTCTGACCCGCAATGACGTCTCCGTCGTCACCAACGTCTCGGCCGACCACCTGGGCCAGCAGGGCATCGACACGATCGACCAGCTCGCCGAGGTGAAGTCGGTGGTCCCGTGGATCACCCGCAAGGGCGGCTGGGCCGTCCTGAACGCGGACGACCCCCGGGTCTTCGCGATGCGCGGGATCATCAAGGCCAACCCCTGGGTCTTCTCCCGCGACCCCGACTCGCCGGCGCTGCGCGAGGTGCTCAGCCACGGTGGCCGCGCGACCACGGTCATCGACGGCTGGGTGTCGGTCCTGTTGCCTGACTCGGACGCCGACCCGCTGGTCGAGCTGGTCGACGTGCCGATGACGCTGGGGGGTCTGTCTCGGTTCAACGTCGAGAACACGTTGGCCGCGGCGTCGGCGGCGTTGGCGATCGGCATCTCCCGCGAGGTGGTCGTCGAGGGGCTCAAGACCTTCCTGCCCGATGCGGAGCACAACCCGGGGCGGATGAACTTCTTCTCGGTCGGGGAGGTGTCCGTCGTCATCGACCTGGCCCACAACGAGGCCGGGCTCGAGGCGCTGCTCGAGATCATGAACGGCGTACGCCGTCCGGGGGCCCGGCTGCTACTGGGGCTGGGCGCTGTGGGGGACCGCCAGGACGACCTGATCGAGAAGCTGGGCGAGATCGGCGCCCGGGACAGCGACGTGCTCGCGATCGCGCACAAGGCGCGCTATCTGCGTGGCCGTGACGTGGACGCGCTGGACCAGCTGATGCGGGCCGGGGCCGAGCGGGTCGGCGTCACCGACATCACGTCGTACCCCACCGAGGTGGAGGGGCTTGCCGGGCTGGTCGCCGAGGCCCACCCCGGTGACGTGGTGGCCCTGATGTGCCACGCGGAGCGTCAGGCGGTCTATGACTGGCTCGCCGAGCACGGCGGGACCCCCGACTCCCCGACAACGCTCACCGCCAAGGTGCGCGCGGCTTCGCGCTGAGGGGGGTGGTGGGATCGCCGGTGCACCGGCGATCCCTGACGTTCCCAGCCGTTGCAACGGCCAGGAACGTCAGGGACTGCCCTGGAAGTCCGGCTGTCAGGACGCGTCGGAGCCGTTGTCAGTCGTGGTCGGGACGTAGTCCGGGTCCGACACCGGACCATCGGGGTTGGCCCCGCTTCCGGCCTGGGCCTGGTTCGACCAGGTCTCCAGCTCGGTCATGACCTCCCCGTGCTTGTCCACGCAGACCACGACCAGGTCGCCCTTGTTGGCGCGGCTCAGGGCGTGGCGGACGGCCTCGATCTCCTCGAGGACCTCCTCGACCTGACGGCACCGGGCTCCTTCGGCGATCGCACTACGCACGCCTTCGAGGACGAGCGCCGCTGTCGCGCCACGCTCGCGGCCCCGCAGCTGGACGTCCTCGCGTACGACGACCACGTCGAAGTGCTGCGCGGCGATGTGGCCGAGCTCGCGCATGTCCTCGTCGCGACGGTCCCCGGCGGTGGCGATGATGCCGATGCGGGAGGGCCGAGCGAGGTCGTGTGAGGACGACATCGAGTCGCCAACCCGGTCCACGAAGTCGCCCAGAGCCTTCATCCCCGGCGCGTTGTGGCAGTAGTCGACGATCACGTTGATGCCGTTGACCTCCACCTCGTTCAGGCGCCCGGGGGAGAGATAGTAGTTGGTCGAGAAGGTTCGCAGACCCTGGCGGATGTCGTGCAGCGGCGCCCCGGCGGCGAAGGCCGCGGCGGCGGCACCGAGTGCGTTCTGCACGTTCATCCGGGCCTTGCCACCGAACGTGGCCGGGAGCAGGTGGGTCCACGCCAGCTGCATCTCGCGGCGACCGTGCTTGACCACGATCATCTCGCCACGCTCCGACGGGTTCAGTACCAGTGCCTTGCCCCCGCGACGGCAGTGGGCCTCGATCATTTCGCGGACCTCGGATCCGGGCTCGTCCATCGAGAACCACACGACCTGTCCAGAGCACCGTCGGCGCATCTCGCGCACCAGCGGGTCGTCGGCGTTGAGGACGGCGTGCCCGTCGCGCGGGACAGCCTCGACCAGGACGGCCTTGACGTCGGCGAGCTGCTCAACGGTGTCGATGCCGCGCAGGCCCAGGTGGTCGGGGGCGACGTTGAGCACGACGGCAACGTCGTTGCGCTCGTAGCCGAGGCCCTCGCGCAGGATGCCGCCGCGGGCGACCTCGAAGACCGCAAAGTCGACGCGCGGGTTCTGCAGGACCATCCGCGCCGACCGCGGGCCGGACGCGTCGGACCGGATCAGCAGTCGCTCGTCGATGACCACGCCGTCGGTCGACGTCATGCCGACCTTGCGGCCCATACCCTTGAAGATGTGGGAGATCATCCTTGCAGTGGTGGTCTTGCCGTTGGTTCCGGTCACGGCCACGATCGGGATCCGCGACACGGCGCCGGGTGGGAAGAGCATGTCCACGACCGGCTTGGCGATGAACTGAGGCTCACCGATGGTCGGGTGGGTGTGCATGCGGAAGCCCGGAGCCGCGTTGACCTCGCAGATCGCGCCGCCCGTCTCGCGTACGGGCTCGGTGATGTCGGGGCAGATGAAGTCGATCCCGGCGATGTCGAGCCCGATCATCCGGGCTGCCTCCTCCGCGATCTCGACGTTCTCGGGGTGGGCCTCGAAGGTGCGGTCGATGGAGATCCCGCCGGTCGACATGTTGCCGGTCAGCGCGAGTTTGACCATCAGCCCCTCGGGCGGCACGTCGCTCATCTCGAAGCCCTGCTCGCGCACCCGCAGTACGGCGGCGTCGTCGACCTTGATCCGGGTGAGCACCTTCTCGTGACCGACCCCGCGGCGGGGATCGGCGTTGGCGGTGTCGACGAGCTGCTCGACTGTGCTGGTGCCGTCACCGGTGACCGATGCCGGCACCCGCTCCGCGATCGCGGCGACCTTGCCGCCGATGATCAGGCAGCGGTAGTTCTTGCCGAGGACCAGTGACTCCACGATGATCCAGCCGCGCCGGGACTCGGACTGCGCAATCTCGAACGCCTCGCGGACATCCGCCTCGGTCTCCAGGTCGAGGCAGACCCCGCGACCGTGGTTGCCGTCAAGCGGCTTGACCACGACCGGGTAGCCGATCCGGCCGGCGGCCCGCACGGCCTGGTCGGCGGTCCGCACCGACTCCTGCTTGGGCACGGGAAGCCCCGCGGCACCGAGGAGCCGTGTGGTGAGGTCCTTGTCCGAGGCGATGTCCACCGCGATGGAGGACGTCTCCGAGGTCATGGTGGCCCGGATCCGCTTGGCATGGACCCCCTGGCCCAGCTGCACGAGGGAGTGCTGGTTGAGGCGGATCCACGGGATGTCGCGGGAGACGGCCTCGTCGATGATCGCCTGGGTCGACGGACCGAACGCGGTCCGCTCGGCACGCAGGATGAACGACTCGAGCTCGCTGTCCCAGTCGAACTCCGGGTCGGCCTCGACCAGATGGTTGACCAGACGGACGGAGAGCTTGGCGGCCGCGAGACCCACCTGCTCGTCGACGTAGCCGAAGACCACGTTGTAGTGGCCCGGTCGTCCCTTCACCGCACGGGTCTTGCCACGTCGTACGTCGTGGCCGACGACCTGCTGCATCGCCAGGGCGGCGTGCTCCGCGACGTGACCCAGCCAGGTGCCCTCGTTGAGGCGCTCGACGAAGCCACCGCGACGACCGCGCGAGCAGGAGTGTTCCCGCAGGCCGGGAAGGAACTGGAGGATGTTGTCAGTGAAACCGGGGATGGTGTTCGTCGGGAAGGTCTCGAGGACACCGAGGTCCACGACGAGGTGGATCGCCTTGTCGTAGGACCAGATGTTGGCTCCGCGGTAGACCCGCGTCTCCTCGATCCTGAGATCGGGCGTGGGGCGCTCGCTCATGAGGAAGCTCCGTCCTGGGTGGCTGGGCTCATCGGGGGGTTGGTCTTGCGTCGGTTGCGGGCCATCCGGCGGCGCAGGGCGCCGGGGGAGGCATCGGCGGCCGCGATGTCCCGGGCCAGCTGGCGCAGGTCCTTGCCCGCCGCGGCCATCTCGGCGGCCTCGGCGGGATCTGCGATCGCGGTCTCGGCCGGGACCAGGGTCCGGGTGGTGAGGTCGAATCGTGCGCCCTCGGGCAGCACGTGCAGAACCACGCCGCTGGCGAGCAGCGGCGACGAGCGCTTGGCGTCGTAGGAGTTCGTGACGATGCGGGACGGGTCGAACACGGTGACCGCCCCGCGGCCGACCACCCTGAGGATCTCGTGGCCGTCGACGAACTCGACGACGGCGGAGGTGTCCTCATCGACACCCAGGCCGAGCAGCTGAGGGGACTGGGAGACGATCATCAGCAGCCGACCGTAACGGTTGCGCTGGTCGAAGTGCTGGTCGATCACTGTCGAGGTGAGCAGGCCGAGTCCAGCGGCGACCTGGGTCATCCGCTGTTTGGGGGTGGAGCCGGGTCCACCGAAGGCAACCATGTGGCTGGACTGGATGCTGGCCCCTGCTGAAGTTCCGGCGACGACGACTCCGCGTTGGTTGGCGGAGAGGAGTGCCTCGGCGAGCGGAGTGCCGCTGATGATGGCGGACAGCTTGAGCTGGTTGCCGCCGGTCATGAAGATGCCGGTGGCGCCGGCAAGACGGGCCACGAGCTCGGGGTCGTGCGCGGCCTCCCGACTCTCGGGGCGTACGGCGACCACGTCGGCCGCGCCGAGTTTGCGGAAGAGCGCGTCGTAGACCTCGACCACCTCGGGACCGAGTGACGACGCGGTCGGTATCACCGCGATCTTGGCCTCGGCACCGCCGCTGGCGGCCACGAAATCCCTGAGAATGGCGCGTTTGCGAAGCTTGTCCTCGGCGCCGCCGATGATCATGAGGGGTCCCCTGGGCATGACAGCGAGGCTAGCGGCTGCCATGGTTGAGTCGTGCAACGCCAGCCCCGACGTCTCGTCGTAATGCGCCACGCCAAGGCCGAGCAGGCCGGTCAGACCGACTTCCAGCGCGTGTTGGCGGACCGCGGAGTGGCCGACGCCACGGCCGCCGGACGCTGGCTGTCCGGGCTGGGCCTGAGCCCCGACCATGCGCTCGTCTCGGCCGCGAGTCGCACCCGCCAGACCTGGTCCCTGGTCGCCGAGGCGGCCGGCTGGTCGACGGAGGCGGTCTTCGACACCGGTCTCTACGGCGCCGGGCCCGAGACCGTCCTGGATCTGCTCCGTGAGACTCCCAGCCGGGCTGCGACAGCGGTGGTCATCGGGCACAACCCCACCGTCGCCCACCTCGCCCAGCTTCTCGACGACGGCGAGGGCGACGACGAGGCCAGCGGCGAGATGGCCCTGGGCTACCCCACGAGTGCCGCCGCGGTCTTCGAGCTCGACACCGACTGGAGCCACTTGGACACCGGGACCGCGAAGCTCGTCGCCTTCCGGACCTCTCGCGGATGAGGAACCACCTCGACCCGCTTCAGACCGGGGGAGCCGGAGTGACGATGCCCGCATCGGCATCGGCCGCCTCGATCTCCTCGCGAGAGATGCCGAGCAGGTACATGATCGCGTCCAGGTAGGGCACGTTGACCGAGGTGTCCGCGGCATCGCGGACCAGCTGCTTGGCGTTGTACGCGATCCCCAGACCGGCCGCGTTGAGCATGTCCAGGTCGTTGGCTCCGTCGCCGATGGCGATCACCGCGGCCTCGGGCACTCCCACCTCGGCCGCGAACTGCCGCAGCGCAGTCGCCTTGCCTGCCCGATCCACGACGTCGCCCACGATCTGGCCCGTGAGCCTGCCGTCCACGATCTCCAGCTCGTTGGCCCGGGCGAAGTGGATCCCCAGGTCCGCGGCGAGCCGGTCAGTGATCTGGCTGAAGCCGCCCGAGACGATTGCGAACCGGTAGCCGAGCCGGCGCAGCGTGCGGACCATGGTGCGTGCACCTGGAGCGAGCACGATCGCGTCGTACACCGCGTCGAGGACGGAGGCGTCCACCCCCTCCAGGAGCGCGACCCGGGAGCGGAGCGACTCCTCGAAGTCGAGTTCGCCCCGCATCGCCGCCTCGGTGATCGCGGCAACCTCGGGCTCGCAGCCGGCGTACGCCGCGATCATCTCGATCACCTCGCCCTGGATCAGGGTCGAGTCGACGTCCATCACGATGAGGCGGGTGCCGCGCCTCAGCAGGTTTGCCGGCTGGACCGCGATGTCGACGCCCTGGGCCACGGCCTCCGCGGCGAGCACGCTGCGCAGCAGGTCGGTGTCGACGCCGGAGACGTGCAGGTCGATCGCGATGACGGGGTAGCGAGCCATCCGCTCGATCCGGTCGATGTTCGCGCCGGAGTCGGCGATCCGGCCCGCGACCGCAGCCATCGCAGATGCCCGTAGTGGGTTCCCGATGATCGTGACGTGGGAGCGGCCCTCGCGGCGGGACTTGTTGTCGCCGACGCCACGGTCGATGTCGACGCTCATCCCGAGGGCCTCGGCGGTCTCCTGGATGGCGGCCCGCACTTTCTTCGTGTTGCGGGGCGCCGTCACCAGCACGCCGAGGATCAGCCGACGTCGGAGCACGATCTGCTCGATGTCGAGCACCTCGACACCGGCCCCGGAGAGCGCGGTGAACACCGACGAGGTCACCCCGGGGCGGTCCTTGCCCGAGAGGGTGATGAGGAGGGTCTCCGGCGTGGCGTCGAGTGTCGCGTCAGTCATCGTGGTCGCGAGGCTATCGCTGTCGGCCGCCCGGTCCGTGCGTGTGTCCATGCCGAAGGCGTGTCGATTGCGGGTCAACCCGGCGGCCAGACCTCGGGCGAGCAGGCCGCCACCAGTGCACGGCGACCCGCGCGCTGCAGCGGGAGCAGCGCTTCGCGGCGCGTCACCGTCTCGAGCGCGGTCACCGCGTTCCCGTCGTCCTCCAGGGCGATCTCGACGATCTCGAGCGCCTGCAGGCCACGCGAGGCGAGGTCGACGCAGCGCGCTGGCACGCCCTGGGGTGCCTCGAGCGGCTCCCGGTGCCGCAGATTCATCAGACGGTCGGCGACTTCGGGACGCCACCGGGCGACGTCTAGCCCGGCCAGGGTGCGGGACGAGTCGACCAGGGCCGCCCGCAGCGCCCGGTCGGCCTCGCCCACGTCGGGCAGCTGGCGGCAGTCGGCCTCGTGTGCTGTCCACGTGAGGGCGGCTCCCACACGCGCGGGGACCAGTCCCGTCCGCGTGCCGATCACCACGACCGCCTCACCCGCTTCGAGGGCGGCGGCGTTGAACGACCGGGGGCCGCCGAGACCGACCGGATCGCCCTCGGCCGGGAAGGCCGCCCCGAATCCCGTGGCGCCGGCGGCCCGGAGCCGGGCCAGGCCTCCCACGAGGGTCTCTGTCGTGTCCGCGCCCGCAAGTCCCGCCACGGCGTGCGTGACGTCGTCGTCGAGGACGGCGTCGAGCAGGTGGTCCATCACGACGACACCGCGCAGCCAGGAGGTGCCCCACCAGGCAAGTCGGGCGGAGGCGGGCAGGGCGGAGGTCACGGCAGGTCAGAATACGCATCGGCGCACGAGCCACCACCGCGCGCGACCGCCCGCCGGGTCTGGATAGGGTGGTCGCCATGACCGCCGTGCTGGAGTTCGCCGACGTCACCGTGCGGCGAGGCGAGGCGACGTTGCTCGACCGGGTGAACTGGACGGTCGAGGAGGATGAGCGCTGGGTGATCCTTGGACCCAACGGCGCCGGGAAGACCACCCTGCTCCAGGTCGCAGCCGCGCTGCTGCACCCCACGTCCGGGGTGGCCGGCATCCTCGAGGAGGTGCTCGGAACCGTGGACGTCTTCGACCTGCGCCCGCGGATCGGTCTGACCAGCGCCGCGCTTGCCGAGCGGATCCCGCGCCACGAGGTGGTCCACGACGTCGTCGTGTCCGCGTCGTACGGCGTGGTGGGCCGTTGGCGTGAGGCCTACGAAGGCCTCGACCACGACCGCGCCGCCAGCCTCTTGGTCGAGGTGGGCGCCCATCACCTGACCGACCGGACCTTCGGGACCCTGAGCGAGGGTGAGCGCAAGCGGGTGCAGATCGCCCGGGCGCTGATGGCTGATCCGGAGCTGCTGCTGCTCGACGAACCGGCGGCCGGCCTCGACCTCGGTGGTCGTGAAGACCTGGTCTCGACCCTGTCGCTCCTGGCCATGGACCCCGACTCACCCGCCACCGTGCTCGTGTCCCACCACGTCGAGGAGATCCCGCCCGGGTTCACCCACGGACTGCTGCTGCGCAAGGGCCGGGTGGTGGCCTCCGGGCTCCTGGAGCACGTGGTGACCGAGACCAACCTCTCGGCCGCGTTCGGCATGCCGCTGGTGCTCAGTCATGAGGACGGGCGTTGGGCTGCGCGCAGGCGCTCCCGCCACAGTCGCGCCTGACGCGTCGCCAGGTCGGCCAGGGGTCGCGGGCGCACCGGCTAGGGTCGTGACATGGACTGGTTGCGCGACAACATGTGGGAGGCCTGGCTGGGCCTGGCCATCGTGTTGGGTGTGGCCGAGATGTTCAGCCTCGACCTGGTCCTGATCATGCTGGCGGTGGGCGCCGTGACCGGCATGCTGGCTGCTGCCCTGGATGCCAACATCGCCGTTCAGGTGCTGGCCGCCGCGGCGACGTCCGTCGGGGCTCTGGCCCTGGTCCGTCCCAACCTCGTCAAGAAGTTGCACAGTGGGCCCGAGCTGCGCCTGGGCCACGGCAAGCTCGTGGGGCAGCAGGGCGTCGTGACCGAGCCGATCTCCGCGATGGAGCACGGTCGGGTCAAACTGGCCGGAGAGATCTGGTCAGCAGCGCCGTACGACGAGACACTCACGATCGCCGCGGGGGAGACCGTCGAGGTTCTCCAGATCCGCGGCGCCACCGCTCTGGTCCATCCCATGCCACGCCTAGAAACCTGAGGAGGCCGCCATGCCCGTGTTCCTCGTGCTGTTGGCTCTCGTGCTCCTGTTCGTCATCGTCATGCTCGCCAAGACGGTCCGCATCGTGCCCCAGGCACGCGCCGCGGTCGTCGAACGCTTCGGGAAGTACAAGCAGACCCTGTCCGCAGGCCTCAACATCGTCGTCCCGTTCGTGGACCGCGTGCGCTACCTCATCGACCTGCGTGAGCAGGTCGTGAGCTTCCCGCCGCAGCCCGTGATCACCGAGGACAACCTGGTGGTCTCGATCGACACCGTCATCTACTTCCAGGTCACCGACCCGGTGGCCGCGACCTACGAGATCGCCAACTACATCCAGGCCATCGAGCAGCTCACCATGACCACCCTGCGCAACATTGTCGGTGGCATGGACCTCGAGGAGACGCTGACCAGCCGGGACCAGATCAACTCGGGTCTGCGCGGTGTCCTCGACGAGGCGACCGGCAAGTGGGGCATCCGCGTGAACCGGGTCGAGCTCAAGGGAATCGACCCGCCGCCGTCGATCAAGGACTCGATGGAGAAGCAGATGCGTGCGGACCGCGAGAAGCGCGCCGTCATCCTCACCGCAGAGGGTCAGCGCCAGGCGGCCATCCTCACCGCAGAGGGTGCGAAGCAGTCGTCCATCCTCAATGCCGAAGGTGACCGGGAGTCGCAGATCCTGCGGGCCCAGGCCGACCGGGAGTCTCAGATCCTGCGGGCCCAGGGTGAGGGCCAAGCCATCCAGACCGTCTTCCAGGCGATCCATGACGGCAACCCCGACCAGTCGCTGCTGGCCTATCAGTACCTCCAGATGATGCCGAAGATCGCCGAGGGCGGCGCCAACAAGCTGTGGATCGTCCCGAGCGAGATCGGCAAGGCGATGGAGGGCCTGGGCTCGACGATGAACAACCTCCGGGGCATCCCGCAGGAGGTCGACGGTCCCAGGAGCCGGGTCGACATGGGTAGCACCGAGCAGCCCGCGCTTGCGGGAGCGGGTCCGGACTCCGAGCTCAGCAAGACCAGCAAGGCCGTCGAGGACGCGATTGCCGAGGCCGAGAGGGCCGCGCATCCCGGCAAGAAGCTCGATGGGGAACCCCCGGAGCAGTGACGCTGCTCGAGGCCGCCGCGATCCTCCTCGCAGGGCTCGCGGCCGGCACCATCAACACGGTGGTGGGGTCGGGAACGCTCATCACGTTCCCGACCCTCCTCGCATTCGGGATTCCCCCCGTGACCGCCAACGTGTCCAACACCGTGGGGCTGGTTCCGGGCTCGGTGTCGGGTGCGATCGGCTACCGCCGAGAACTGGTCGGCCAGCGCTCGCGCCTCCTACGGCTGTGCGGCGCCTCCCTGGTCGGAGGCCTTGCCGGTGGCCTGCTCCTGCTGGTCCTGCCGCCCGAGGCCTTCGCGGCCGTGGTGCCGGTCCTGATCCTGCTCGGGTGCGTCCTGGTGGTGCTGCAGCCCCGGATCTCGCGCTGGGTGGCCGCCCGGCATGAGTCGACCGGCGGTCTGCCGGAACACGGGACCTGGTGGGTCTGGCCCGGGGTCCTGCTGACCGGGGTGTACGGCGGCTACTTCGGCGCTGCCCAAGGGGTGCTGCTGATGGCGGTTCTCGGGACCGGCATGGACGACACGCTGCAGCGGCTCAATGCTGCCAAGAACGTCCTGGCGGCGCTGGTCAACGGGATCGCGGGCGTGCTCTTCATCGCGGTGGCCGACGTGGACTGGCGGGTCGTCGCCCTGATCGGGATCGGTTCGGTCATCGGGGGGCAGCTGGGCGCCACCGTGGGCCGGCGCCTGTCTGCGACCCTGCTGCGAGTCGTGATCGTCGGCGTCGGGCTGGTGGCGCTTGCCGCGTTCCTGCTCTCCTGAGCCCGCGGGCCCAGGAGAGCTCGAGCTCAGCCGACCTTGACGACCCGGGTCTCACCGGCGAAGTGGTCGTGCCACGCCTGTCGGTTGACCGGGTCGCCGTTGATGCCCACGGCGATCATGATCACCGCGACCAGCTCGGCCAGGCCTCCGAGGACCCCGACCACCGGCAGCACGCCGAGGAATCCGGCGGCCATCCAGACGTTGCGGCGCAGCGCCTGCTCCATGGTGGGGTTGGCGCCCGTGGGACCTACGGTCTTGAGCTTCAGCAGCATCTTGCCGACGGTCTGACCGCGGCTGGACTCCAGGTAGACGAAGTAGCCCAGGCTGATCGCGGTCGTGAGCAGCGCGCTGACGGCCGAGGCGGCCCAGGTGGACGCGCCATAGAAGCCGCCGTTGGCCCCCATCACGGCTCCGACAACGATGACGGAGACGATGATGCCGTTGACCACGGCGAGCAGGATGTAGTCGATGAGCCGGGCGCCGAACCGCTCGAGGAGCTCACCGGGGCGGGCGGCCGGAGCGCCGCCGTAGGGTTCGAAGCCGGGCGCCGGCGGGGGAGTCTGGTCGGTCATGGCTTCTCCTCGAGTTGACCCCGGAACCGGGGAGTTCCCACCCTAGGGAGTTGGGCGCAACCCCGCCAGACCCGCCAGCACGGCACCGGCAGCGGGACCGGTCAGGGCGGCACCGGTCGCCTTGGAGACGTGCCCGTCGCGCATCCCCAGGTACCCGGTCGCCGCGTCCGCGAGGTCGACGGCGATGCCGGCCAGAATCAGGCTGCGCCGGGTCCGGCCACGTGCGAACAGGGTGAGGGCGCCCAGCGCCACCTCACGGGAGCCGAAGAGTCGGGCCACGTAGGGCAGCTGCGGGTTGGCGCTCACATCGAGCTGAAAGAGGCTGGCCGCCAGTCCGGGGTTGCCGAAGGCGACGGCTCCGATGGCGATGCGGCCCAGGGCGAGTCCGGTCACAGGGTTCATACCCCGGACCCTAGCGAGACGCCGGGGGGTCCGGGGAGACGTCCACGAAGGCTCCGAGCCACCGCCCCAGGACGTCGTACGACGCGGCCCGCGGCGCGGGCAGGGAGAGCACCACGTCATGGCGGGCGTCCTGGATCGCCACGTAGGTGACATGGGGGCCCACGGCCGAGGACCACCGGCGGATCTGGGCAACGTCGAGCACGATGTCTCGCCGGTGCACGTCGTCGTCCATCTCGGCGGGCTGGTGCGACGCCGAGGAGGAGAGGACCAGCACTGGGCAGTCGATCTCGAGCCCGGCGTGCAGCTCCGCGTGCCCGTTGCGGACGGCCCGCAGCCAGCCGAAATAGATCGGCCACGACTGCATCGGCTTCCAGGCGAGGTCGAAGTCCCACTCGCCCTCGTGGTCCCGGTGCAGGCTGCGTCCGTAGAAGCCGTCGACGGTCCGCTTGATCTCCTGGCGGGGCCGCCGGGCGCCGAGCTGCTTGAGCACCATCGTGCCGGCGGTGCGCATCAGGAGGCTGCCCTGCAGGTCGAACCACGGGGAGTTCAGCACCACGCCGACCAGCCGGTTCGGCTGACGGTCGTTGATCCAGAGCGGCAGGACGAGTCCACCCGTCGAGTGGCCGGAGGCAACCACCTGCTCGTGCCCGTCGCGCTCGATGATCCGGCGCCAGGCCTCGTCGAGCTCGGGGAAGTACTCCCTGAGGTCCGCGACGTAGTTGGGGGTCTGGTGCGGGCGCAGGGAGCGGCCGAACTTGCGCAGGTCGATCGCGTAGAAGTCGTAGCCCCGCGAGGTCCACCACTCGGCGTACTCGGTGTGGAAGAAGTAGTCGGCGAAGCCATGGACGTGCAGCACGGCGCGGGCGGTCGGCTGCTCCGACCGGCGGACCACCAGCGTGGCGACCACCGGGCCCTCGTCGTCGGGCTGGAGCTCGATGGTCTCGGTGACGTAGGGGTGGCCGAGCACGTCGACGGTCGGCTCCTGCGGCATGGCGTCAGTCTCTCATCCACCCCGCACGACCGAGGCCACCCCGGAAGATCCCGGGATGGCCTCGGTCGTGAGTGCGGTGGAGCAGGTGCTACTGGACGAACGTCGTGACCTCCACGGCTGTGGACAGGTCGGTTCCGGTGTAGTCCAGGAAGCCGAGGTACCGCTGGTCCGGGTCCAGACCGCTCCACGACACCGTGAAGTACGAGTCCGAGCCCGCGGTCACGGGGATCGGATTCGGCGACACGGTCAGCTCGCCCAGGTCACTGGACGGGTTGACGTCGTAGAGGTCGGTCCGGTAGGCCATCGGGGCCCCCAGATCGCCGGCCGCGAAGCCGGCCACCTCGACGATGTACGTCGGCGCGTCCGGGTTCTCGACGGTGACCGACTCGTCGGCCGAACCGGTGGCAGAGCTCCCGGCGATCGCGTACGCCGTGTTGGGGTCGCACGAGTCGGCGGCGTAGACGGTCATGTCCAGGTCGGACGTGTCGTCGTCGGCGTCCAGGTCGAAGCGGGCCACCGTGCTGCCCGGCCCGACGGGGTAGCACTCGTAGGCGTAGTCGTTCGTCGCCACCTCACCCGAGTGGGACTGCGCCATCGCCAAGCCCCGCGTCTCGACCGGCTGGCTGCCGGTGAAACCACTGGTGATCGTGCCGTCGGTGAAGCTGTCGGTCCCGGCACCGGTGAGGGTTTGCGGGACGGCCAACCGGACCGGCTTGAGGGCGATCGGGAGACGCACCGTGGTCGGACCGGTGAGCGTGACGAAGCCCTTGTGCCACACCGAAAGCTCGGCGTTCTTCTTCGCGGTGAAGATGACAACGAGCTTGCGGTGCTTTCCGGGCATCTTGGACTTCACCATCGTGGTGCCCGACGCCTTGAAGCCGGGAACGTCGACGCTGACCTTCCACGCGCCCTTGCGTTCGAAGGTGAGGCTCCGCTTCATCCGGGCCTCACCGACCACCTGGCTGTTGGCGTACGACGGGATGTTGACCTTTTTCGGGTCGACCGCCGGAGCGCCGGTGTCGTAGCCCTCTTCGGTGATGAGGCCGTACCACTGGGCGGGCGTGGAGGTGATGAACAGGCCAGGGTGGAAGAAGTCCTTCGGGTTTACGAGGCCGGCGCCCTGGGCGAAGGCGTCGGACGACGTGGTGCCGTCCTCGTTCTTCAGGCTCGTGGCGGTCGTCATCATGGCCGACTGCAGCATCTGCGGCGTCCAGTCCGGGTGCCGGCTGAGCAGGAACGCACCCAGACCGGTGATGTGCGGAGCCGCCATCGAGGTGCCGGAGTACAGGTCGTAGTCCCGCCCGGAGTTCGAGGGCGGGGCCACCGCGGCCAGAACATCGGAGCCGGGGGCGCCGATGTCAGGCTTGAGGATGTCGCCCTGGTTGGCCACAGCAGGCCCGCGCGAGGAGAAGCCCGAGATCTGCGGCACCGGCGTCTGGGTGCTGGTCAGGTTGCCCGGGACGAGCGTGGCGGTGTGGCTGCCGTCGGTGCCGAGGTAGTCGTAGACCACCGAGCCGGCCTCGCTGTTGAGGTGCACCGTCGGGACCGAGTGGAAGTCCGCGTTGATGCTGTTGGGTGAGGGGTTGGCCAGAACCATGCCGATGCCGCCCGCGCGGGCGACCTCGGCGCTCTTGTCGACCCGGGCGTACTTCCCGCGCAGGCAGGTCACGATCGTACCTTCCACGACGGCGGGATCGAGAGAGTCCGGCCCACAGATCGTGGCCTCGGCGACGGTCGCGTCGTCGGGGGTGATCGCTGCCTGACTGGAGTCGACCAGGTCGGCCGGCCCGACGCCGTCGGGGGAGATCATCGACCCAACGAGCTGCTCACCGTTTCCGAGGACGACGGTGCCGTCGAAGGTCCGGTAGGTGGTGGAGGCAACCGTGGTCAGCCACGGGCTGTTGTGGGCCACCGTGGATTCGGTCGGACCGGAGTTGCCGGCCGAGGCGGCCACGAAGACCCCCGCGTTGGCGGCGCCGGCGAACGCGATCTCGACCGGGTCGACGACGGTGTCGGTGGCTCCGGAGATCGAGAAGTTCAGGACGTCGACGCCGTCGCGGACGGCGTCGTCGATGGCGGACATGATGGCGTCGGTGTAGCAACCACCGGTGTTCGGGTCGTCGTCCTCCCAGCAGACCTTGTAGGCCGCGATGCTCGCCCCGGGCGCCATGCCCGTGATCGAGCCGAGGTTCACGCCATCGACCGTCACGCCGTCGACCGGGTTGCCGGCCGCGGTGCTGGCGGTGTGGCTGCCGTGGCCGCCACCGTCACGGGTGGAGATGAACTCCGAGGATGGGCGGTGCTCCGGCGGGACGCTGGCCAGGAACGAGTCGGCGTAGTAGCGCGCCCCGATGATCTTGGTGCTGCACAGCGTCGGGTCGGCCCATTCCTCTCCGAGCTCGCAGGCACCGTTGAACTGCGTGCCGTCGGCCTTGCGCATGGTGGTGTTGCCCAGCGGGTCGATGCTGGCACCCCACTTGCCTGACGGGATCGGCGTGAGCGGCTTGCCCGTGAACGACGCCGACTCGGGCCAGATGCCCGTGTCGAGGTCACCGACCACGATGCCGCTGCCGGAGTTCTTCTGGCCGCCGTGCTTGGCCCAGACCCCATTCGTGCCGGTCAGGCCGAGGAAGTCAGCGGTGTTGGTGGCCTCGACGCTGCGCGCCTCGACGGGGACCAGGGCGAGCACGTCGCGGCTGGTTGAGAGCTGAGCCGCCTGCTTGGCGCTCAGGACGGCCGAGAAGCCGTTGGAGGCCACCGTGTAGCGCGCGGCCGGGGTCGCGCCGACCGAGCGGGCGACCGAATCCTGCTGACGCGTGAGGTACCCGCTGTAGGCGCGGGCGCTCCTCGAGTCGGCCCGGAACGGGGCGGCGGGACGGCCGCTTGTCGCGGCGTACGACTTGATGCCACCGGTGTACGACGCAGCTGCCGGCTGGCGGAGCAGCACGATGTAGCGGCCGGCGTCGAGCGAGCCGACGGCCGCACGGGCCAGCGAGTCGTGGGCATTCGTTGGCCCTGCGGCGTCGGCCACGGGGGCGGAGGCCATGAACCCGAAGGCCAGAGCTCCTACCGAGACGAGACCGAGCAGACGCGTGGGCATCCGTCGGCGGGACTGAAGATTCGACACTAATTCTCCCCCTCAAGAAGAACTCCGTGCGTTGGCAGATATTTGCCAGCAAAGATCACGGTTGACTGACTTCAGGGCAATAGCGACAGATTGTCAAGCATTTGCCCGTGTCGGGTGCTGGTTGCACCCTTAGGGGTGCTCCGGGCCGGTCGCGCTAGAGTTCAGAGTTCTGTCCCAGACGTCCCGCAACCGTAAGGATCACGAGCTCCTCCTATGGACGGCTCTCACAGTCGCCCGCCCACCCGGTTCGCCCGGGGAGCGCGGAGATGACCGCCTGGATCCTGCTGGCCACCGCGCTGCTGCTGATCGCCGCGTGCGGTGTGTTCGTGGCAGCCGAGTTCGCCTTCGTCACCGTCGACCGCAGCAAGGTCGACCTGGCCGCGGCCGAGGGTGACCATGGCGCGCAGGGTGTTCAGCAGGCGCTGCGCAGCCTGTCGACCCAGCTGTCCGGCGCCCAGGTGGGCATCACGATCACCAACCTCGCGATCGGCTTCCTCGCCGAGCCCGCGATCTCCGACCTGATCGACGGCCCACTGGAGGCCGTTGGCACCCCCGCCGGCGTGGTGCACCCCCTGGCCGTGGGCGTCGGGCTCACCCTCGGGACCATCCTCACGATGATCTTCGGCGAGCTGGTTCCCAAGAATCTCGCGCTGGCCAGGCCGATGGAGACCGCCCGGGCCACGCAGCGCTTCCAACGGGCCTTCACCGCTGTGATCCGGGGGCCGATCCGGCTCCTCAACGGATCGGCCAACGCAGTCGTTCGCCGGCTGGGCATCGAGCCGCAGGAGGAGCTCCGCTCGGCCCGCAGCTCCACCGAGCTCGCCTCGCTCATCCAGCGCTCGGCCGACCACGGCACCCTGGACGCGGACACCGCCGAGCTGATGGAACGCTCGGTCGAGTTCGGTTCCCGCACCGCGGGGGAGATCATGACCCCACGGGTGCGCACAGTGACGCTCGAGGGCAACGACCGAGCCAGCACCGTCATCGACCTGGCCCGCGAGACCGGACATTCGCGCTTCCCGGTCCTCGACGACGAGGAGACCGTGGTCGGCACGGTGCACGTCAAGCATGTGGTCGCCCAGCCGGTCCGGGAGCGATCGACGATCCGGGTCAAGCACCTGATGGCCAAGCCGATCGTGGTCCCGGACTCGCTGCGTCTCGACCCGCTGCTGGCGCTGCTGCGCAAGGACGGCTTCCAGATGGCGATCGTGCTCGACGAGTACGGCGGCCACGCCGGCATCGTCACCCTCGAGGACGTCATCGAGGAGATCGTGGGCGACATCGCCGACGAGCACGACCGGCTCGGCAGCCGTGCCCGCCAGCGCCGCGACGGCACCTGGTCGTTGTCCGGGCTGCTGCGCCCCGACGAGGTGGAGGGCCTGACCGACATCGCACTGCCCGACCACGAGGACTACGACACGATCGCCGGGCTCGTCCTCCAGATTCTCGGTCGGATGCCCGAGGTGGGGGACATTGCGGAGGTCGCCGTCCCGGACGGCTCGGAGCCCGACGGGTCACACGAACAGCTCGCCGTCCTCACCGTGGAGCGGATGGACGGGCTGCGCATCGACCGCGTCGGACTGCGCCTGCACGGTGCCCCCTCTGCGGGAGGTGAGGCATGAACAGCCTGACGGCCGTGCTCGTCTCGGTCTTCCTCCTGCTCGGCAACGCCTTCTTCGTGGCCACCGAGTTCGCGCTCGTCTCCGCGCGTCGTAGCCAGATCGAGCCACGCGCCGAGGCCGGTTCCCGCGTCGCGCGCACCACGTTGCGGGCGATGGAGAACATCTCCCTCGTCATCGGTGTCAACCAGCTGGGGATCACCGTCTGTTCACTCGTCCTCGGTGCTGTCGCCGAGCCGACCGTCTCGCACCTGCTCGAACCCGTGCTGCACCTTGCCCACCTCCCCGAGGCGTTCCTGCATCCGGTCGCGTTCGCGACCGGCCTGGCCATCGTGGTCTACCTCCACGTGGTGATGGGGGAGATGATCCCCAAGAACATCGCCCTGGCCGGACCCGATCGGGCGGCGCTCGTGCTCGGACCGCCCATCTGGGGCATCGTCACCGTGCTCCGGCCCGTCATCATCGTCATCAACGCGATTGCCGCCGCGGTGCTCAGGCTCGTGGGTGTGCGGTTGATGGACGAGGTCAGCTCGACCTACACCCGCGAGGAGGTCGCAGCGCTGGTCGAGGAGTCTCGCGGCGAAGGACTCCTGGAGGACGACGAGTACGGCCGGCTCGCCGGCGCCCTGGGCTTCACCGAGAAGACCGTCGCCTCGGTCCTGATGCCCTCGTCGACCCTGACGACGGTACGACGGGGCTCGTCCGCCTCCGACGTGGAGGCCATCTGTGCGGCAACTGGGTTCAGCCGCTTCCCGGTGGCCACGGAGGCAGGGGAGCTCCTCGGCTACCTCCACATCAAGGATGTTCTCGAGCCGGACGAGGCGCGTCGGGAGCTGCCCATCGATGACAAGTGGATCCGTCCCTTCGCCCGGGTCACCACCGCCGACTCTCTGCACGACACGCTCGAGACCTTGCAACGCCGCGGCGCGCACATGGCGCGGGTCGTCGACCCCGACGGCACCACGCTCGGCCTGGCCACGCTCGAGGACGTCATCGAGGAGCTGGTGGGCGAGATCCGCGACGCCGCGCACCTCGAGGATTCCCTCTGAGCACAGCCGGGACGGTGTTGCGGGGGTTCCGCCAGGACAGGGAGACGACCGATAAGGTGTGCTCGGCACTTCCCAAGACTTCTCGAATTGCAGGCACCTGTGGCGGATGATTCGGCGCGCGACCGCGTGTGGACCCTGCCGAACCTGCTCAGCATGGCGCGGCTCGCGGGCGTCCCCCTGTTCCTGTGGCTGGTGCTCGGCCCCGAGGCCGACGGGTGGGCCCTCGGGCTGCTCGTGGTCTCCGGCATCACCGATTTCCTCGACGGCTGGCTGGCCCGCCGACTCGACCAGACCACCAGGGTCGGTCAGATTCTCGACCCGGTCGCCGACCGCCTGTACATCCTCGCCGTCGTCGTCGGACTGGCCCTGCGCGACGTCATTCCGTGGTGGATGGCGATCTCGCTCCCGCTGCGCGACCTGCTCATGTGGGGCCTGGTCCCGCTGCTGCGCACCCGCGGCTACAGCGCGCTCCCGGTGCATTTCCTCGGCAAGGCTGCCACCTTCAACCTGCTCTACGCCTTCCCTCTCCTGCTGCTCGGCGACGGCGACGGTGTCGTGGCCACGCTGGCCGAGGTGTTCGGGTGGGCCTTCGCGTTCTGGGGAATCGGCCTCTACTGGTGGGCCGGGATTCTCTACGCCTGGCAGGTACACCGGCTGCTCGCCACCACCGAGCGACGTACGTCGGTGAGTCCTGATGTCTGAACCCGGCCGGCCCGCCGTGCCCGATCGGGTCACGCTGCCCCTGCTCACGCTGATCACCCAGCAGTCGCTCGACGAGGACTACCGCCACGTGGCCGAGCGACGGGTGGCCGAGGCTCGGCAGCCGCCACGTGGCCGACCGCACCGGACTGCCGCGGTGGTGGTCGCCGTGTTCGGTGTCCTGGTCACCACCGCTGCCGTGCAGACCTCACGCAACTCGAGTGTCTCGGACATCGGCCGGACCACCCTGGTCTCGCAGATTGTCGGCCGCCGCGAGTCCGTGTCGAAGATGCAGGACAAGATCGTCAAGCTGCGTGAGCGCAACGTCGGGCTCGACGGCCAGCTGAGCCAGCTGACCCGGACCGAACAGTCGTCGGCCTCACGGCTGCGCCGGCTCGAGGTCCGCACCGGATATGTCGCCGTGACCGGCCCGGGCGTCCGGATAGTCGTCGACGACGCACCCAACGGCGACGCGACGCAGCTGGTCCGCGACGAGGACCTGGCCAAACTGGTGGACGGGCTCTGGAGCGCCGGAGCAGAAGCCATCTCGATCAACGAACAGCGGCTGACCACGCTCAGCGCGATCCGCAACGTGGGAGCTGCCATCCACGTCAACGGGCTGCCGGTGTCGCCCCCTTACACAGTCGAGGCGATCGGCAACACCCAGACGCTCCAGTCCAAACTTCTCGACAGCACCCACGGCCAGGAGTGGTTCAGCCTGGTCGAACAGCTGGGGTTCGTGTTCAGCATGCACAATGAGGACCAGTTGTCGCTGCCGGCGGCCCGGATGCGCCAGCTGCGCTCGGTGGTCGCGGGCACGGCTCATGAGAACCGTGACACGCACATGAGCGAGGAGACCAAACCGTGATCGCCGCGCTGGGGCTGCTGGTCGGCGTCGTGCTGGGACTGCTGTTCCAGCCCGACGTCCCGCTGGGACTCGAGCCCTACCTGCCCATTGCCGTCGTGGCGGCGCTGGATGCCGTCTTCGGCGGGCTGCGCGCCTACCTCGACGGGATCTTCGAC
>JBKJLD010000087.1:0-82010 GCA_046597165.1 Nocardioides sp. | reverse complement strand
CGGCAGTAGCTGCCGATCGTCGTTCGCGACTTGTTGACGCCGTCGTAGTTGACGAAGACGGACGCCGCGCCGATATTGGTGTGCTCGCCGATGGTCGCGTCGCCGACGTACGACAGGTGCGGCACCTTGGCGCCCGAACCGATGACGGCGTTCTTGGTCTCGACGAAGCCGCCGATCTTCCCGCCGACGCCGAGCTTGGTGCCTGGGCGCAGGAAGGAGTAGGGCCCGACGCTTGCTTCTGCGCCGATCACCGCGAGCTCGGCGTGGGTCCGCACCACCCGGGCGCCCTGGCCCACCTCACAGTCCTTGAGCGTGGTGTCCGGGCCGATCACGGCGTCGGTGCCGACCACGCTCGCGCCGAGCAGCTGTGTGCCTGGCAGGAGGGTGACGTCCTGGGCCAGCACGACGTCGGCGTCGATCCAGGTCGTGGCGGGGTCCATCACCGTGACGCCCTCGCGCATCCAGCGGGTGACGATGCGGCGGTTCATCTCGGCGCCGAGAGCCGCCAGCTGGACCCGGTCGTTGACCCCCTCGGTCTGCTGGACGTCGTCCAGCGCGTGGGCGCCGACGGTCAGGCCGGCCTCGCGGGCCAGCCCGACCAGGTCGGTGAGGTAGTACTCACCCTTGACGTTGTCGTTGCCGATCCGCGGCAGCGCCTCCACGAGGAACTCCGCGTCGAAGGCGAGGATCCCGGAATTGATCTCGCGAATCTCGCGCTGGTCGGCGCTGGCGTCCTTCTCCTCGACGATCGCCTCGACGTCCCCGTCGCTGTCGCGCACGATCCGCCCGTAGCCGAACGGGTCGGCCACGATGCCGCTGAGGATGCTCACCGCCCGCTGGGCCGCCTCGTGCTCGGCCGCGAAGGCGCGCAGGCTCTCCCCCTCCAGCAGCGGGGTGTCGCCGTAGGCCACCAGCACGGTGCCCGTGCTGCCGCCGACCGTCTCCATCGCGACGCGGACCGCGTGGCCGGTGCCGGACTGGGTCTCCTGGAAGGCCAGCAGGGCGTCGGGGACGAGCTCGTGGATGTGCGGACCCACCTGCTCGCGCTGGTGGCCGACGACCGCGACGATCCGGTCCGGCTCCATCGCCTGCACCGCCCGCAGGACGTGGCCGATCATGCTGCGCCCTCCGATCGGGTGCAGCACCTTCATCGTCCTGGACTTCATCCTGGTGCCGCCACCGGCCGCGAGGACGATGACGGTCAGGCTGTTCCGTGCGGGGTTCACCATGCTCACTGCCTTGGATTGAGGAAGGGCTCGAACCTAGCTCCCCGGGCAGGAGTCGAACCTGCGTCGCTAGTCCTGATTCAAAGTCAGGCGGGCCCTACCGGCAGACCAACCGGGGATAGAGCGAACACTTTAGGGCCCACCTGGCGGGGCAGCACCAAAGGCTCCCTGGGCTAGCCTCGCCCCGTGCAGCTTCCCGTGATGCCTCCGGTACAACCCATGCTCGCCAAGTCGGTCAGCGGGATCCCGGACCCGGCCAGGCACGGCGGCCTGAGCTTCGAGCCCAAGTGGGACGGCTTTCGCTGCCTGGTCTTCAAGGACGGCGACGAGGTCGAGCTCACCAGCCGCAACACCAAGCCGCTGACCCGCTACTTCCCCGAGGTCGTCGCCGCGATGCGCGAGCAGCTGCCGGACCGGTGCGTGCTCGACGGCGAGCTCTTCGTCGCGCTGCGCACCGACGACGGCGCCGACCGCCTGGAGTTCGAGACCCTCCAGGAGCGGATTCATCCGGCGAAGTCGCGCGTCGACATGCTGGCCGAGAAGACCCCCGCGGGGTTCGTCGCCTTCGACCTGCTCGCGCTGGGCGACACGTCGTACGTCGAGCGGCCGTTCGCCGAGCGCCGGGCCGCGATGGAGCAGGCGCTGGGCCACCTGACCGGCCCCTGCTACCTGACCCGCACCACGACCGACCAGGCGCAGGCCCAGGAGTGGTTCACGCAGTTCGAGGGCGCGGGCCTCGACGGCGTGGTCGCCAAGCCGCTGGGCGCGCCGTACCAGCCCAACGTGCGCGCCATGCTCAAGATCAAGCACGAACGGACCGCCGACGTCGTGGTCGCCGGCTACCGCGAGCACAAGACCTCGACCCCGGAGAAGCCGCTGCTCGGCAGCCTGCTGCTCGGGTTGTACGACGACGGCGTCCTGCAGCACATCGGGGTCTCCGCGAGCTTCACCGCGCAGCGACGCGCCGAGCTGATCGAGCAGCTGCAGCCGCTGGTCTGCGACATCGCCGACCACCCCTGGGGCAGCTGGATGCAGGGTGCCTCCGACTGGGCGATCGCCAACCCGGACCGTGTGCCGGGCACCCAGAGCCGCTGGAGCGCCGGCAAGGACCTGTCGTTCACCCCGCTGCGGCCGGACCTGGTGATCGAGGTCGCCTACGACCACATGGAGGGCCGGAGATTCCGGCACACGGCGCACTTCCGCCGTTGGCGGACCGACCGGGACCCCGAGTCGTGCGGCTACGAGCAGTTGGACGAACCCGTGGGCTACGACCTCGGTAGGGTTTTGGGTGTGGCCCCGACCGGAGCGACCACTGAGCGCAAGGACACCGAAAATGACTGAGACCTACAACGTCGTCCTGCTCGTCGAGCAGGTCCTCACCGCGGCCGATGCTGCCCAGGTGCGCTCGCTGCACGACGAGCTCGAGGAGCCCGTCACCTACCACGTCCTGATGCCGCTGGAGGACGCCGCCGCCCGCATCGAGGCGGCGATGGGCTCGCTGTCGGCCGGTGAGGTGCTCGGCTCCCCCGCCATGGCCATGAACGACGTCGACCTCGACGCCGTGCGCCGTGACTGCCAGGAGCGCTCCGACGCAGAGCTGGCCGAGACGCTCGCGGCGCTCCGGGCGGCCGGCGCGACCGCCGTCGGCACCATCGTCGGCGAGGCTCCCATCGACGCGCTCGCCGCGAAGGTGGGCGAGGTCGACGGCCGGGAGGCGATCATCCTGACCCGCCCGCACGTCGTGGCCGAGTTCTTCCACCTCGACTGGACCTCGCGCGCCCGGCGCAAGATCGGCGTCCCGGTCCTGCACCTGCTCGAGCACGAGAACTTCGACGAGCAGGCCGGCGGCGGCGAGGGCGTCAGCGGCCTCTGAGCCGCCGCCGGAGCCGGAACCGGCCGGAGAGACCTCTCCCAACTGTTACCCAACGCTGGATCTCCCGTGCCTTGCGCGTGCACCGGACGTGACTCACGGCCCCCTAGTGTCGGAGACGTCGGAAGGCCCAGCAATGAGCCGGAGGACACCGAGAGTCCGACCGGAAGAACCCATGGGGGGGAGTTCCGAGTGCGGCGTCTGACGCCGAGCGACTCTCGCAGCGAGGTACCCGCCCGGCGCTCGTGGGAAAGCGCCGGCGGGTCCTTTCGCATTTCGGGGTCGACTTGCAGCGAGTCAGTCCTCGACCCGATTCCCCTCGGCGTCCCAGTGCGACTCGACCTTCTTCGAGGGCTGCACCCGCGGGGGCTCGCCCGGCATCTTCGGGTGGTCGGGCGGGTAGTTCATCTCGCCCAGCCCGCTCTCCTCGTAGAGCGCGAGCAGCGGCTCGAGGGAGTACGCCGCGTCGTCGATGCCGGCCCATGGGTCACCCTCGGCGGCGAGCCGGTCCGGGACCGTGAAGAGGTTGTGCTGCGCCGGGTCCGTGAGCCCGGCCAGCTCCTCCCAGCTCATCGGCGTCGAGACCGGGGCCCCGGGCAGCGGGCGCAGGGAGTAGGCCGATGCGATCGTGCGGTCCCGGGTGTTCTGGTTGAAGTCGACGAAGATGCGGGAACCCCGCTCCTCCTTCCACCAGGCCGTGGTGACGCCGTCGTCGCGCTTCTCCAGCTCCCGGCCGAACCCGATGGCAGCGTGCCGGACGTCCACGAAGTCCCACCGGGGCTCGATCCGGACGAAGACGTGGACCCCACGGTTGCCCGAGGTCTTGGCGAAGCCGACCAGCCCCAGCTCCGCGAGCAGCTCGCGGGCTGCCCCGGCAACGCGCACCGCGTCGGTGAACGTCGTGCCGGGTTGGGGGTCGAGATCGATGCGGAGCTCGTCGGGGCGGTCCACGTCGGCGCGGCGGACCGGCCAGGGATGGAAGGTCAGCGTCCCCATCTGGGCGCACCAGACGGGGACCGCGATCTCGGTGGGGCAGATCTCCTCGGCCGTGCGCCCCGAGGGGAAGGTCACCTCGGCGGTCTCGAGGTAGTCGGGAGCTCCGCGGGGCACCCGCTTCTGGTAGAACGCGTCGGCCTTCTCCCCCGGGCGGCCGGTGGCCAGGGTGATGCCGGGAAGCACCCCGCTCGGCCAGCGCTCGAGAGCCGCGGGCCGGTCGCGCAGGGCGCGCATCAGACCGTCGTCGACCGCGGCGAAGTACGTAGCGACCATCAGCTTGGTGACCTCGGGAGTGCGCTCGGTCGCCGGGTAGATCACCCGGTCGGGGCTCGAGACGCGCACGACCCGGCCCCCCGCCTCGACCTCGGCCGCGGGAGTCTTCGCCATGGGCTCACGCTAGCGGGCGGCTCACAGCAGCGAGTTCGGCTGGAACGTCGGGCGCCGGTCGAGCTCGTCGCGCGCCGGTCGGACGAACTCGAAGCCCGAGGTCGTCACCACCTGCCACGCCGGCAGCTGCGCCACCAGCCCCAGGGCGCACTCGCTGTGCAGCGGCGGGAAGTGGAAGGCGTTGCGTCCCACCTCCCGCTCGGTGCCGGCGAAGGCGATCGGGCGGCCCAGGGGGCGGGCGCAGACGCCGCAGATCCGGCTCAGCGCACACTGGGTCACCCGGCGGCCGTTGAGCGTCTCCCACGACCCCTCGCCGTCGTCGTCCAGGCACGCGAACGGCAGTCCCGCGGCGGCCACGGTCATCCCGCCACCCGCCGCGACCAGCCTCCGGTCTCGGTCCGTCGTACCGGCCGCTCGGCGTCAGTGCGCCGACCCCGGTCGATCGAGGGCGACGGCGGCTCCGGCTGGTCGGATTCGCTGAACCGGTTCGGCAGCGAGAGCTTCATGATCGTGCGGAACACCTGGCCGTACTGCGAGTAGAGCGGCCCGGTGGTGTACGGGATGGAGTACTTGTCGCACAGCGCCCGCACCTTGACCGAGATCTCCGGGTAGCGGTTGCTGGGCAGGTCGGGGAACAGGTGGTGCTCGATCTGGTAGCCCAGGCTGCCGGCCATGACGTGCAGGGTACGACTGCCCTCGAAGTTCGCCGAGCCGAGCATCTGGCGCAGGTACCACTCCGCGCGGGTCTCGTCCTCGAGCTCCTCCTCGGTGAAGTGCAGCGCACCGTCCGGGAAGTGCCCGCAGAAGATGATCATGTAGGACCACAGGTTGCGCGTCAGATTGGCAGCGGCGTTCGCCTTCAGCGTCGACTTCCACTGCGGGCCGCTCAGGGCCGGGTAGACGACGTAGTCCTTGAGGATCTGGTTGCGGCCCTTCCGCGCGATCTGCCGGAGCTGTCGCTTCATCTCCTTCGGGTCCTTCTTGCCCTTGCGGATCGCCTCGAGGTCGAGGTCGTGCAGGGAGACGCCCCACTGGAAGAGCCCGGCGAGCATCGCGTTGTAGATCGGCTGGCCGAGGTAGATGGGGTGCCACCGCTGCTCGCGGGCCATCCGCAGCACGCCGTACCCGATGTCGTTGTCGTGACCGAGCACGTTGGTGAACTGGTGGTGGACGTAGTTGTGCGAGTGCTTCCACTGCTCGGCCGGCTGGGCGGTGTCCCACTCCCAGTTGCTGGAGTGGATCTCCGGGTCGTTCATCCAGTCCCACTGGCCGTGCATGACGTTGTGGCCGATCTCCATGTTCTCCAGGATCTTGGCCACCCCCAGCAGCGCGGCGCCGGCCACGATGGCCGGCCGTCGGGTCTTCTTCGACTGGGTGCCGGCCATCAGCGTGACGCGGCCCGCGGCGGCCAGGCCGCGTTGGAGCCGGATCATCCGGTTGATGTACGCCGCATCCTCGGCGCATCGCGAATCCTCGACGTCGGCGCGGATCGCGTCGAGCTCGCGGCCGAGCTGTTCGACCTCGTCGACGGTGAGGTGGGTGTACTCCTTGACGTCCGAGATGGCCATGAGTGTCTCCTTCAGATGTCGAACGTGCAGTCACCGACGGCAGCGGTGACGCAGGTCTGGACGGGTTCGTTGGGTTGACCGAACTCTGCGCCGTTGCGCAGGTCGCGGATGGTTCCGTTGACGAGGGTGAGCGTGCAGGTGTGGCAGATGCCCATCCGGCAGCCGAAGGGCATTCCGACGCCGGCCTGCTCACCGGCCTCGAGGATGGTGGTCGCGCCGTCGACGTCGATGCTCTTGCCCGAGGTGCGGAAGGTGAGGGTGCCACCCTCGCCCCCGTCCCCCGTGAGCTGCAGCGAGAACCGTTCGAGGTGCAGCTGCTCCTCCAGTCCGGCCCGATCCCAGTGCCCGCTGATCGCGTCGAGCATCGGCCCGGGTCCGCAGGCCCAGGTCTCACGCTCTCGCCAGTCGGGGCAGAGCCGGTCGAGCCCCCGATCCCGGTCGACCAGGTCGAGCATCCCGTCCTGGTCGGTGTGCAGCCGGTGCAGCGTCAGGCTGTCGTGCTTCTCGTCGAGCGCCGCCAGCTCGTCGCGAAAGATCATCCGCTCCGCGGTCGGCGAGGAGTAGTGCATGACGACGTCGGGCATCGTCCCGCGCCGGTCGAGGGTGCGCAGCATCGCCATCACCGGCGTCACGCCGCTGCCCCCGACCAGGAAGAGCAGCTTCGGCGGCGGCGGGTCGGGCAGCACGAAGTCACCCTCGGGCAGGGCCAGGCGCACGATCGTGCCGGGCGCCAGCCCACCCACCAGGTGGGCCGACAGCTTGCCCTCCGGCATCGCGCGGACCGTGATGGCGATGGTGCGGCCCTTGCGCAGGGGCGGCGAGCTGACGGAGTACGAGCGCCACTGGAACTTGCCGTCGACCTGGACGCCGATGCCGACGTACTGACCGGGGCGGTGGTCGTAGTGCCAGCCCCAGCCCGGCCGGATCACCAGCGTGGCGGCGTCCTCGGTCTCGGGGATGACGCGCTCGACGCGGCCGCGCAGCTCGCGCGAGCTCCACAGTGGGTTGATCAGTGAGAGGTAGTCGTCCGGGTGCAGCGGGGTCGTCAGCTTCGACCCAGCTTCCCGCACGCGTTCCCACGAGATGACGCCTGCCATGTCCACTCCGTTCCCGGTTCCCGAAAGGTTCAGTGAACACATGTTGACTCAAATCGTCAACGGCGGGTGATCACCGTCACCGTCCCGTAAGGCCGGTACCCTCGTCTCGCCTTGTCATGCCGCCTACCGTTGTCCCCATGGGCTACCAGGTGGAGAAGACCGACGACGAGTGGCGGGCCGAGCTGTCCCCCGAGGAGTACGCCGTGCTGCGCAAGGCGGGCACCGAGCCCGCCTTCCGGGGCGAGTACACCGACACCGAGACGACCGGCATCTACCGCTGCAAGGCGTGCCAGTCCAAGCTCTTCGAGTCGGACACCAAATTCCACTCCGGGTGCGGCTGGCCGTCGTTCTACCAGCCGATCAGTGACACGATCGAGTACATCGAGGACCACACCCACGGCATGAAGCGGGTGGAGGTGCGGTGCGCCAACTGCGGCTCGCACCTGGGCCACGTCTTCCCCGACGGCCATGGCACGCCCACCGGCGACCGCTACTGCATCAACTCGATCAGCCTGACCCTCGAGCCGGTCGAGAAGTAGCGTCGCCTTCAGCCCGCCGCGACCAGCGCGGAGCTGATCGCGACGACGCCGGCGCCGTAGGTCTCGTCGGCCCAGGCCTGCAGCGTGCCGTCGTCGAAGACCACGTCCGCGTGGACGCGGGTCTTCGACGCCCAGGACGTGAGCAGGCCCGGCAGGTCAGTGAGCTCGGTCTGGATCTGCTCGAGCGCCGGAGTCGCGGACGTCATGCAGTCGGTGCCCTCACCCTCCGCACAGTCGCCGATACCGGGGCCCTGGGGCATCGCGTCGTAGAGCGCCGCCGGGATCGCGTGCTGGACCGTGAAGGTCGTGCCGTCGAACGTGCCGGTGACCTGGAAGAGCCCCCAGCGAATGTCGCCCTGGTGCTCGAAGACGCCGTGCTGGTCGGCCCAGCTCCAGCCTGAGAGCTGCAGGCCCCGACACTGCGGTGGGTAGGACTCCGCCACCGCGCCCAGGCAGAGCTCGGGTGCGCCGGTGTCCATCACCGTGACCAGGTCACGGGTGGCGACGGTGCCGGCCGCGGCCGGGATCTTCGTCGGCATCGACGACCCACCGGGGTCGGCGACGTGAGCACTCCGGTCGTTGCCGCAGGCGGCGAGACCGACGACGAGCAGGGCGGCGACCAGGGCCAGCGTGATCCTCATGCGACTGGGACGCCCCGGCGGGCCGACGGGTTCCGCGGGTGGCCCCGGATCCCCCCAGCCGTCAGGGCAGCCGCTGGACCAGATCTGCGATGCCGACCAGCGAACCGGTGTAGAACGGCACCTCCTCGCGGACGTGGCGCCGGGCCTCGGAGCCGCGCAGGTGGCGCATCAGGTCGACGATGCGGTGCAGCTCGTCGGCCTCGAACGCCAGGATCCACTCGTAGTCGCCGAGGGAGAAGCTGGCGACGGTGTTGGCGCGCACGTCGGCGTAGTCGCGGGCCATCTTGCCGTGGTCGGCGAGCATCCGGCGGCGGTCGGCGTCCTCGAGGAGGTACCACTCGTAGGAGCGCACGAACGGGTAGACGCTCACGTGCTTCTTGGCCTCCTCGTCGCTGAGGAACGCCGGCACGTGGCTCTTGTTGAACTCCGCCGGCCGGTGCAGGGCCAGCTGCGACCAGACCGGCGCGAGGCGGCGCCCGAACGTCGTACGACGGAAGCGGTGGTAGGCCGCCTGCAGCTCCTCGGACGTCGTCGCGTGCCACCAGACCATCAGGTCCGCGTCGGCGCGCAGCCCGCTGACGTCGTAGACCCCGCGGACCACCACGTCGGCCTCGGCGAGCTCGGCGAAGAGCTTCTCGACCTCGGCCCCCTCGGCGGCCCGGTCGGCACCACCGTCGACCGGCCCGAGGACGTCGTCGAGCCGGAAGACCGACCACATCGTGTAACGGATGGTGTCGTTGATCTCGCGGACCTTCGCTGCCTTGCTGTTGCTCATGTCTCCATTGTGCCGTCCGGGCCGAGGCGCCCGTCGGCGAGGTGAGCGGCCCGGTGTGCCGAGGCGATCACGGCGGGGATGCCGACCCCGTCGTACGCCGCCCCGCAGACCTCGAGCCCCGGGATCCGGGCCACGTCCGCACGGATCCGGGCAACCCGGTCCAGGTGGCCGACGGCGTACTGCGGCAGCCCGCCGCCCCACCGCTCAACGTGCTGGTCGACCGGTCGGGTGGCCAGCCCCGTCGCCTCCGCGAGGTCGGCCAGGGAGGAGGCGACCAGCTCGTCGTCGGTGGCCTGGAGGGACTGCTCGTCGCGGTGCCGGCCCAACGAGGTGCGCAGGTTCACGAGGTCCTCGCCGTCCAGCGCCCCGACACCGGCGGCCCGAACCCAGTCCCACTTGGCGAACGAGAAGGTCGCCGCCTTGATCCGTCGCTCGTCGACCGGTGGCACCAGGAATCCCGAGGTGTGCCCGTCGAACGGCTCGGTGCCCAGGAGGTCGGCGGCCCGGAAGGCGAGGGTGACGACGGCCATCGACGCGGACTCGACGGCGCTCAGCTCGGCGGCCGCGACGGGGGCGAGATCGGCCAGCAGCCGGGCGGTGGGAGCTGCCGGGGTCGCCAGGATGACGGCGTCCGCCTCGACCAGCTCCGGGTGCGAGGTCGGACCCACGGTGAGGGCGAAGCCGGTGGGGGTGCGCCGCAGCTCGCGGACCGTCGCGCCGGTGCGGACGTCGTACGTCGCGGGCGTGACGAGGGCGTCGATCAGACCCCCCATGCCGCCGGGAAGGCCGGCGAAGACCGGGACGTCGGAGACGGGGAGGCCCGCGGTCGCAGCCAGGAGGGAGCCGTGCTCGAGCAGCGCAACGAGCTGCGGCACGGCGGCGCGCGCCGAGAGCTCGCGGGCGCGGCCGGCGTACACCCCGCCGAGGAGGGGCTCGACCAGTCGGTCGACGACCTCGTCGCCGAACCGGGCGGCGACCAGGTCGCCCACGGAGACGTCGCCGTCGAGCACCGTGGGGGCCACGTCGGGCTCGGCCCGGACCCGCTCGAGGCCCGCGGCCGAGAGCACCCCCGACGCGGCGAGCTGCTCGAGGTCGAGCGGGACGCCCATCAGGGAGCGCGGCAGCGGGCGCAGGGCGCCACGGGTCCAGATGCGGGAGGTGGCCGCGGTGGGGTGCGCGACGGCGAGGCCGAGCGCCTGCGCGAGCGCCACCCCCTCGGGTCGGCGGTTGAGCATCGCCTCCGCGCCGACGTCGACGACCACGCCGGCGACCGCGCGGCGCCGCAGCTTGCCGCCGACCTCGGGGGAGCCCTCGAGCACGAGCACGCGGTGTCCGACGGCGGCGAGGTCCCGGGCCGCGGTGAGGCCGGCGATCCCGCCACCCACCACGACGATCCGACGGCGCTCCTGGTCCACGTCGTCAGGCTAGGGCCAGCTGCCGGGAACCTCCTCCGCGCCCCCGGCGTCCGACCCGCATGACCATCACCAGCCGCCGCGGCCGCGTCCTCGGCTCCCTCGCCGTCCTCGCCCTGCTCGGCACGACTGTGGCGGGCTGTTCCTCGGGCTCCAGCACCGACGCCACCTCGGCCACCGTCAGTTCGGTCGACAAGGCGGACGTCGGGGCACCCCAGGCCCCTTCGCCCGAACGACAGGCGGTGAACGGGGTCACCGACAACCTCTCGCTTTCGTACGACGCCGCCGGCTCGGCGTCCACCGGGCAGGACGCGCCGACCGCGCGATCGGTCATCTCCACCGGAAACGTGGCGCTGCGCTCACCCGACGTGGCTCAGGCTCGCTTCGAGGTGCAGAAGGTGGTCGACCGCTACCGCGGCGAGGTCTCCCAGGAGAGCACCGAGACCGACAAGGAGGGCGAGATCAACCGGTCCCGGATGGTGCTGCGGATCCCGAGCGCCGGCTTCGCCGAGGCGATGACCGCCCTCGAGGGCGCGGCGGACCTGATCTCCTCGGACACCAACCTCGACGACGTGACCACCGAGGTGATCGACACCCAGGTCCGGCTGCGGGTCCAGCGCCGCAGCATCGCGCGCATCTCGCTGCTGCTCGACCGGGCCCAGAGCATCCGCGACATCGTCAACATCGAGGGCCAACTCTCGCGCCGCCAGGCCCAGCTGGGCTCCCTCGAGCGGCGTCAGGCCTACCTGGCCGACCAGACCGCGATGTCGACGGTGACCGTCTCCCTGGAGCGGACTCCGGACAAGAAGGCGGCGGTCGTGAAGGAGAAGGACGCGACCGGGTTCGTCGCCGGGCTCAAGGCCGGCTGGAGCGGGCTGAGCCACGTGGCCGTCGCCCTGGCCACGGCCTCCGGTGCGCTGCTGCCGTGGGCGGTCGTCGCCCTCATCCTGGCCATCCCCGGCTGGCCGCTCACCCGCCGCCTGCGCCGTCGTACCGCCCCGGCCGCCCCGGTCGCGGAGGCCTGAGCCCCCCGAGACAGACCCCCTCGCCGGGATACTCCGTGACGGAATGCAGGAAATTTCGACCAAAAACCTGCGTTGCGTCACGGAGTATCCCGAGAAGACGGCTCACACCGAGTGGGACTGGACGAACTCGGTGAGGCGCTTGAGCTGGTCGGGGTCGGTGGAGGGAATGACTCCGTGGCCCAGGTTGAAGATGTGGCCCTTGGCTGCGCGTCCGGCCTCGATGACCTCCGCGGCGCGGGCCGTCATCACGTCGGTGGGCGCGAAGACCAGAGTCGGGTCGAGGTTGCCCTGCACGACCCGGTCGCCGACGAGCGGGATCGCCGAGGCGAGCGGCGTGCGCCAGTCGACGCCCACCACGTCGGCACCGGCCTGACCCATCAGGCTCAGCAGGTTGGAGGTGCCGACCCCGAAGTGGATCCGCGGCACCCCGAGCGCCCCGGCCCGCTCGAGCACCCGCGCGGAGTGCGGCATCACCTGCGTCTCGTAGTCGTCCGGCGTCAGCGCGCCCGCCCACGAGTCGAAGAGCTGGACGGCGCTGGCACCGGCGGCCACCTGGACCTCGAGGTACGCCGCGGCGATGCCGGCGATCTTGCGCATCAGCGCGTCCCACACCTCGGGGGCGCCGAACATCATCGCCTTGGTCTTGGCGTGCTCCTTGGACGGCCCGCCCTCCACGAGGTACGACGCGACGGTGAACGGAGCCCCGGCGAAGCCGATGAGCGGGGTCGCACCCAGCTCGCCGACCAGGGTCCGGACCGCCTCGGTGATGAAGGGGACGTGCTCCGGGGTGAGGTCCGGGATCGCCTCGACGTCCGCGAGCGTCTGCACCGGTGAGGCCACGACCGGGCCGATGCCGGGCTTGATGTCCAGGTCGACACCGACGGCCTTGAGCGGCAGCACGATGTCGGAGAAGAAGATGGCCGCGTCCACGCCGTAGCGGCGAACCGGCTGCAGGGTGATCTCGACGACCAGCTCGGGGTTCATGCAGGACT
The DNA here is from genome assembly GCA_046597165.1 of Nocardioides sp. Lineage (GTDB taxonomy): Bacteria > Actinomycetota > Actinomycetes > Propionibacteriales > Nocardioidaceae > Nocardioides. Next base: position 69,482 of record JBKJLD010000087.1, on the reverse strand, counting down.
CGAGCATCCCGACGCCCTCGCGGAGCTTGAGGTACTCGGGCAGCGAGCGGCCGGCCTGACGCATGAACCAGACGGGGGTGTGGGGCACCGGCTCGCCCCGGGCAGCCTTCAGGAAGGCGCTCTCACGGAGGTCGGGTCGAGCAGTCACAGGCGAAGCCTCGCAGGTCATCCGGCGTGTTCGCACATCGGGACGGGGCCGCAGACCTACTGTGAGTCCATGGTCGTCCGTCAGGAGACGCACCCGGGGACGGGTGCGGGTGCGAGCCCCCCGGAGTTCCGGGAGGCCGTGGCAAGCATGCACGCCGCACGGTTGCGCCCCGAGATCTTCTGCGAGGACATGCCCGCCCCCCAGCGGATCGCGCCGTACGCCTCCGCGCTGTCGGCCGACGTGACCGTCGACGACACCGACCTGGGCACCGGCCGGATCATCCTGCTGCACGACCCGGCCGGCAACGACGCCTGGGAGGGCACCTTCCGCTGCGTGGCCTACGCCCGGGCCGAGATCGACCTCGACCTGATCACCGACCCCCTGCTCGCCGCCGTCGGCTGGTCCTGGCTGACCGAGGCTCTCGACGCCCACGGCGCGTCGTACGCCGCCGCGTCCGGCACGGTCACCCGGGTCGCCACGGAGAGCTTCGGCGGCATGTCCGACGAGGGCGGCACCGCCCAGATCGAGATCCGGGCCTCCTGGACTCCGGTGGCCACCGGTGATCCGACGGCGACCACTCCGCTCGACCTGGCGCCGCACATCGAGGCCTGGGGCGAGCTCCTCTGCACCGCGGTGGGCCTGCCGCCGGTTCCGGAGGGGGTCAGCGTGATGCCGAGTCGACGGGGCCAGCGGGGTTCGGGACGCTGACCTCCATGCCCTCGTCTCCCGAGACCCCCGAGCAGCCCAACATCGCCGCAGAGTCCGACCCGGTCGAGGCCGACGAGGCACCCCAGCCGCCGCTGCTGACCCTGCGCGACGGACTGCCCCCGGTCGTCGAGACGCTGGAGGCCCTGCGGGCCGTCTGCGCCGACCTCGCCGCCGGCACCGGCCCGGTGGCGATCGATGCCGAGCGGGCCTCGGGCTACCGCTACTCCTCGCGCGCCTACCTGATCCAGCTGCGCCGCGCCGGCTCGACCACCTGGCTGGTGGACCCGATCGCCTTCGACTCCCTCGACCTCCTCCAGGAGACCCTCGAGGGCACCGAGTGGATCCTGCACGCCGCCACCCAGGACCTGCCGTGCCTGACCGAGGTCGGCCTGCGTCCGACGGAGCTCTTCGACACCGAGCTCGCCGGCCGCCTGCTCGGCTACCCGCGAGTGGGCCTCGCGACGCTGGTCGAGACTCTGCTGGGCTACCGGCTCGCCAAGGAGCACTCGGCGGTCGACTGGTCGACGCGCCCGCTGCCCGGACCCTGGCTCGAGTACGCCGCCCTGGACGTCGAGGTCCTCGTCGAGCTGCGTGAGGTGCTCGGTGCCGAGCTGAGCGCCACCGGCAAGGACGTGTGGGCCGCGCAGGAGTTCGACCACCTGCGCAGCTTCGAGGTGCCGCCGCGTGTGGATGCCTGGCGCCGCACCTCCGGCCTGCACCGGGTCCGTGGACGCCGGGCTCTCGGCGCCGTGCGTGCCCTGTGGGAGACCCGCGACGAGATCGCGGAGCAGCGCGACGTGACTCCCGGCCGGATCATCCCGGATGCCGCCATCGTGGCGGCCGCCCACGCGATGCCGACCGAGCGCGGGGCCCTGCTGGGCACCAAGGGGTTCCACGGCCGGGGCGCCGAGCGGTACGCCAGCCGCTGGATCGCCGCCCTGCAGGCGGTGCAGGAGATGGACGAGCACGATCTGCCGACGCGCACCCCGCGCGGTGACGGCCCGCCGATGCCGCGAGCCTGGGCCGAGAAGGACCCTGTCGCCGCCCGCCGCCTCCAGCTGGCCCGCGAGGCCATGGCCGCCCTGGCCGAGGCTCAGAACCTCCCCGTCGAGAACCTCCTCACCCCCGACTTCCTGCGGCGCACCCTGTGGACCCCGCCTTCCGTGCGCGAGCCCGGCGAGCTCCTCGACGCCGTCGCCGGACAGCTGGCGGTGTACGGCGCGCGCAGCTGGCAGATCGGGTTGACCAGCCCGCTCCTGACCTCGGCAATCCTCCAGGCCGACCAGGAACCACCTGCGGACGACTCCGTCGGCGAGCCCGGTGAAGCCGAGGACGACCAGCCGGGCCAAGCGGGCTGAGCCCTGCGGGGGTGCTACTCGGAGCTGGGGGACGCCGAGCCGGACGGCTCCGGCGTCAGCACGGTTCGTGACTCCTCGTCGATCTGCGCCGTGATGGCGTCCAGGTCGAACAACGGGACCCGGACCAGCTCCCGCAGGCTCGCGGCAACCGCCCCTTCGAGCTTGCTCCACGAGCTCAGCAGCGGCGCGATCTCCAAGGTCCGCAGGCTGCTGTTGAAGACGCCGGCGTGCTCGGGCAGTCGACCCGGCTGGAGGAAGTCGTCGGTGAGCGCGACCTTGAGGTTGGCCGGCGACAGGTAGCCGGCGCGTACGACGCGGGCCACCGACTCGGTCGACAGGGTATGGACGAGGAGGTCAGCGCCCATTGCGGTGCTGGCGGCGTGCGAGGACAGACAGAGCCCGGTGATGTCGCCGACGGTGGAGGCGTGGTCGAGCACCGGCATCGGCATCACGTCGAAGTCGAGCCCCTGGACCAGCCGCAACTGGGGCACCAGTGCTCGAGTGCCCTCGATCATGCCGAGCTTGCCGTCCTCGAACCACTGCAGGTCCGAGGCCTTGGCCAGCTGCCGGTCGGTGAGGTTGACGTGCGGGTCGCGCAGCAGCTCGAGCGTTCGTTCCAGGGCGCTGCGCGAGCCGTCCTCGGAGAGCGCCAGCGACGTCGGCCGCTCGTCGTCGTCGAAGAGCGAGCCACCTCCGGAGTAGATGAACGGCGCCAGGCTGCGCAGGGTGGGCTCGATGTAGAGCCCGCGGGTCCCCCGCTTGGGCCGGGTCGCGAAGCCTGCCGCCGCGGCGAACTGGTCGAAGGTCCAGCGGGGGTCGCCACCGCCCGACAGGTCGGGCGCGTCCAGGCCGCGGGCGAGCATCTTGTCGAAGTCGACCAGCGACCTGTTGTAGAAGATCACCGTCGGGGCCACCCCGTAGGGCATGCACTGCACCCGGTTGTCGGAGCTGAACGCCTGCAGGGCGTCGCGGGAGTAGTCGTCGCCGAAGTCCACCCCGCGCTCGTCGAGGAGCTCGTCGACCGGCTGGGTCAGGTGCTGGTCCTGCAACCAGCCGAGGTCCCGGCGCGAGACCATGAAGACGTCCGGCACCTTCCCGCCGGCCCGGATCGCGTTCATCAGACCGTCGTGGCTCGGCCAGGACCGGAGCTCGGCGGTGGCGCCGACGCTGCGGGAGTCGAAGTTCTCGACCACTGCCTGAAGCGCCGCGAGCTCGTCGGGAGCGCCGTAGACACCCAGCGTAAGTGCGACCGGCTTGGCCGTGGACTTGCTGGTCGGGGCGGCGGTGGGGACCTCGCCGATGTCGCAACCACCGGCGGTGAGGGCCAGGGCCAGCAGGAGTACGCCGGGCAGTGCGGCTCGCGAGGACCGGCGCGCCGCTCGAGGGGTACGCCTGCCTGCCGGACCGCGGAACCGTCCCGCCACCTGCGTTGCCCGCACCTGCACCAGCACCCTCTCGCCCGTCTCGCTCCGACCGGCCGCTCGGCCGGTGCCCACCCTACCGACCGACCCGCGGGGGCCGACCGCGCGTCGGACCACGATCCGGGGGTCGAGACTGCCTACGATGCAAGGCGTGCCTCGGGTCTTCCTCCTCCCCCTGTTCGCGCTCCTGCTCTCGTTGAGCGGCTGCGGCTCCGAGGCGATCCCGAACGCGGCCACGCCGCCGTCGGGTGCGACCTCCCAGAGCCCCGACGCGAAGGCCACCGGAGCGACACCCACACCCACTCCCACGCCGACCTCGGGGCCAACCGGCCGCAAGCAGCACCGAGGTCACAAGATCGCCTCCCTCCCTTCGACCCGGCGCGCTGCCCTCGACGCCCACCTGCTGCCCGTGGATCGGATGCCGTCGCTCGGCGACGGCTTCAGCTGGGCGGTCGTGGCCCCCGAGACCGCGGACGCCGACCGGGTCGGCGCCTGCCAGAAGACGGCACTGGACTCCATCGGCGCCGTGACCGCGATCCGCCGCACGTTCACCGCAGCCTCGGACAGCGCCGGTCCGGGAGCGGACGCCGTCCAGGTCGTCGCCGAGTTCGCCGACCCGAAGTCCGCCTGGCGCGCCCACGAGGTCCTCAAGTCCTGGCGCGAGGACTGCGAGGAGCGGCTGGACTACCCGCGCAAGGACGTCACTCCCCTGCACAGCATCGCCGTGCGCACCGGGACCGGCCAGGACTACCGCACGGTCTACGGCCGCTCGCTCGCGAAGGCGCACCTCGCCGGCCTCGGCATCGTGCGCCGGGGCAGCTACCTCTCGATCGTCGAGATCGTGACGAGGCCGCAGGACTACCCCGACGGCCGGGACCCGGCGCGGGTGGCGGTTCGCCGCATCGCGCGCACCTTCGCCTGAGCGGAGATTCTTGGTGAGCACGCCGAACCGGGAGCGCCTCACGGCGCGTGGCCGCTCGTAGCGGCTTATTTTGGGACCCGGGGCTGCCGCGGTCCGGCGTGCTCGTCCCCCAGTGTAGGTGGCTACACCAGGCCGTGACGCAGTTCGGCATGAGCGGCGGCCTCGAGTTGTTCGGCGAGGTGGAGCATCCGCCGCACCTCCGCATCGCTGGGATCCGCCAGGGCCGCGCGACCGGTCGCCACCACCCGCGCGAACGCTGCGGCCCGGAAGAGCACGTCGGCGAAGTCACCGTCGGCGATCCCGCGCAGCACCTCGTCGACCATCGCCTTCAGCTCCTCGGGGCCGGGCGGGTCCGCGACGCCCGCGAGCACCCGGGCCACCTGCGCCCGGGCCATGCCCGCGTCGAACTCACGGGCCGCCGCGAGCGGGTCGGCGTACACCCAGGAACGCAGCAGGTAGAGCCGCCACAGGCAGCCGGCGAGCGAGTCGGCGGGTGAGCCCGACCAGACCTCCGCGATCGCCTCGATGCCCTCGGAGTCGGCCAGGTGGAGCAGCCGCTCGGTGACGGCGGCATCGCCGGCCTCACGGGCGCCGCGCACCAGCAGGGTGGCTGCGCGGTCGGCGGCCTCGGTGACCTCGGCCGGGTCGGTGCCGCCCTCCAGCTCGTCGAAGAGCTTGGCACCGGGCGTCATCGGACGGTGGTGGGGTCGGCTGGTCACCTGCTCAGGCTACGTCGCCGCGGCCAGCGCCTTGCGCAGGCGCTGGTCACTGACGGGGTACGGCGTGCCGAGCTGTTGGGCCCACAACGAGACGCGGAACTCCTCGAGCATCCACCGCACCTGGCGCAGCCCGGCGCCGGGCGGGCGGCCCTCGGGCAGCGCGTCGACCAGGTGCAGCCAGCTCTCCTGCAGCTCGGCGACCTGGTCCATCCGCTGACGGTCGCGGGCCAGCCCGGCCGCGCCGTCGGTGCCGAGCTTCTCGCGGCGCTGCTCCATCGCCGAGAGGTACGTCGGATAGCGGCGCAGCTGGGCGGCGCCGGCCTCGCCGACGAAGCCGCGGTGCACCAGGCGGGCGAGCTGCCCCTTCAGGTCCGTCAGCGCGGGCAGCATCGCCAAGTCGGCACGACCGCTGAGTGCCTTCTCCACCCGCCGCCAGCCGTCCAGGACCCGGATCAGGTCGCCCATGACCGCCCGGACGTGCGCCTCGTGGTCCCGCGCCGCGGCCTCCCGCAGGGCGGCGAACGCCTCGGGGTCGCGCACCACCGGGTGCGCGTCGATCACGGCCTGGAGAACCGCCGCGCGAGCATCCTCGAGCAGCTCGGCGACCGAGTTGTACGGCGAGCCCGCCAGCGCGAGCTTCTGGCTGTTGTCCAGCGAGTCGAGGACCGCCTTCACCGGCGACGGGACCGCGAGCAGCAGCAGCCGACGTATGCCCAGGCGGTGTCGGGCCTCCTGCTCCGAGGCGGAGCCGTAGACCCGCAGACCCACGGTGTCGCCCTCGTCATCGAGTCCCGGATGGCCGCGCACCTCGTGCCCGGCCCGCTTCTGGGTGAAGGACTCCTCGATCGTGGCGAAGGTCCACGACGTCTCGCCGGTCCGGGTGATGCCGGAGTCGGCGGCCACCTCGGCCATCGCCTGGGCGAACTTGGGTCGCAACGGCTCCTTGAGGGCCTCGAGGTCCTTGCCGCGGGCCTGCTCGTGGCCGGCGTCGTCGATGACGCGGTAGGTGGGGCGCAGGTGCTCGGCCACCTTGGTCCAGTCCCACGACTCGCGCGGCACCACGACCCCGGTGGACGCGCGGAAGTAGCGCTCCAGGGCGTCGAGCAGCGGCTCCTCGCCAGCGGGCACGCCAGTGAGGAACTCGCGGGCCTTGTTGGGTGCGGGCACGAAGTGGACGCGCAGGTTCTTGGGCAGGCTGCGGATCAGCGCGGTGACGAGCTCCTCGCGCAGGCCCGGCACGTTCCACGAGAAGTCGTCGGCCGCCACCCGGTTCAGCGTCGCCACCGGGACATCGATGGTGAGCCCGTCCTCGGCGGCGCCCGGCTCGAAGTGGTAGCTGATCGGGAACGTCAGCCCCTCTCCCAGCGCCGAGTGCCACTCCTGCGGGTAGTCCTCCTCACGGACCTCCCCGACGGTGTCGTGGGTGAGCATCGCCGGGTCGAAGGTGAGCAGCTCGGGCTGCTCACGCCGGGTCTGCTTCCACCACTGGTCGAAGTGCGCACCGCTGACCACCTCGGCGCCCACCCGCGCGTCGTAGAAGTCGAAGAGGGTGTGCTCGTCGACCACGAGGTCGCGCCGGCGGGCCCGGTGCTCGAGCTCCTCGGCCTCCTGGAGCAGCGCCAGGTTCTTGTCGTAGAACTTGTGCCGGGTGTGCCACTCGCCGTACACGAGCGCGTGGCGGATGAAGAGCTCGCGGGCCAGCGGCTGGTCGATCGAGCCGTAGTTGACCGGCCGGTCGGCCACCAGGGGTACGCCGTAGAGCGTGACCCGCTCGAAGGCCATCACCGCGGCCCTCTTCTTGGACCAGTGCGGCTCGGAGTAGGTCCGCTTGACCAGGTCCTTGCCCAGCCGCTCGGCCCACTCCGGCTTGATGGCGGCGTTCTGCCGCGCCCACAGGCGGCTGGTCTCGACGAGCTCGCCGGCCATCACGAACTGGGGGTTCTTGCGGTGCAGGCCGCTGCCGGGGAAGATCGCGAACTTGGCGCCGCGGGCGCCTAGGTACTCGCGCATCCCGCGCTGGTCCTTGGTGCGCTCCTCCAGCAGCCCGATCTGGGAGAGCAGCCCGGACAGCAACGCCTGGTGGATGCCGTCGGCGTCGGGGAGGTCGGCGGGGTGGCCGATCTCGACCTTCATTTCCTTGCACACCTGGCGCAGCTGGGACTCGAAGTCCTGCCACTCCCGGACCCGCAGGTAGTTGAGGAACTCCTTCTTGCACATCCGGCGGAAGGCGCTGCTGCTGAGCTCGCGCTGCTGCTCCTTGACGTAGCGCCACAGGTTCAGCCAGGTCAGGAAGTCGCTGCCGTCGGCCTTGAAGCGGGCGTGCTGCTGGTCGGCCTGCGCCTGCATCTCGGCCGGCCGCTCACGCGGGTCCTGCAGCGAGAGGGCAGCAGCGATGACCAGGACCTCGCGCAGGCAGCCCTGCTGCTCGGCCTCCAGGATCATCCGGCCCAGCCTCGGGTCGATCGGGAGCCGGGCCAGTCGTCGACCGAGCCGGGTCAGGCGCGGGGCGCGGCCCGTCGCCGGAGCGAGGGCGCCGAGCTCCTCGAGCAGCTGGACCCCTGCCGACACGTTGCGCTTGTCGGGCGGCTCGACGAACGGGAACCGGCCGACCTCGCCCAGCCCCAGCGAGGTCATCTGCAAGATGACCGAGGCCAGGTTGGTGCGCAGGATCTCGGGGTCGGTGAACTCCGGGCGGCCCGCGAAGTCCTCCTCGGAGTAGAGGCGTACGGCGATGCCGGCCTCGACCCGCCCGCAGCGACCGGAGCGCTGGTTGGCCGAGGCCTGGCTGATCGCCTCGATGGGCAGCCGTTGCACCTTGGTGCGCACCGAGTAGCGGCTGATCCGCGCGACGCCGGTGTCCACGACGTACCTGATGCCGGGCACGGTCAGCGAGGTCTCGGCGACATTGGTGGCCAGGACCACGCGACGGCCGGTGTGCGCCTGGAAGACCTTGTGCTGCTCGGCGGCCGAGAGCCGGGAGTAGAGCGGCACGATGTCGAGCCGGTTGCGCAGGTTGAGGTCACCCAGCGCGTCGGCGGTGTCTCGGATCTCGCGCTCGCCTGGGAGGAAGACCAGGATGTCGCCCGGTCCCTCGCCGGAGAGCTCCTTGACGGCGTCGACGATCGCCTCGGTCTGGTCGCGGACGACGGTCTCACCCTCGCCGTCGAGCGAGTCCGGGTCGCTGTCGGCGATCAGGGGTCGATAGCGGACCTCGACCGGATAGGTCCGGCCGGTCACCTCGATGATCGGCGCCGGCTGGCCGAAGCGGTCCGAGAAGTGGGCGGCGAACCGCTCGGGGTCGATGGTGGCCGAGGTGATGATGAGCTTGAGGTCCGGCCGCTTCGGCAGCAGCTGGCGCAGGTAGCCCAGCAGGAAGTCGATGTTGAGGCTGCGCTCGTGGGCCTCGTCGATGATGATCGTGTCGTACTTCGCGAGCTGCCGGTCGCGCTGCAGCTCGGCGAGCAGGATGCCGTCGGTCATCACCTTGACCCGGCTGGCCTTCGACGTGCGGTCGGTGAACCGCACCTGGTAGCCGACCAGGTCGCCGAGCTCGGTCCCCAGCTCCGAGGCGATCCGTTCCGCCACCGAGCGCGCAGCGATCCGGCGCGGCTGGGTGTGCCCGATGATCCCGCCCCGCTTGCCGTCCTTGCCGCGACGACCGGGTTGGCCGCGGCCGAGCTCGAGGCAGATCTTCGGGATCTGGGTGGTCTTGCCCGAGCCGGTCTCCCCCGCCACGATCACGACCTGGTGGTCGCGGATGGCGGCCGCGATGTCCTCGCGCCGCTGGGTGACCGGCAGCTCGGGCGGATAGGTGATGACCAGCTCGTCCAGCACGGGTGCCGTCGGTGGCGTGGCATCGGGGACGGACATGGTGTCCGCCATTGTGCCCGCGCCGTGGGGACGCAGGCGAACCGGTTGTTCGGGTCAGCTCTGGGAGCCCTGGGGCGCCACGCCGGGGGCACCCTGCTGCTGGCCGCCACCGGGCTGGCCGCCACCGGGCTGGCCGCCACCGGGACCACCCTGGAACCGACCGGGACCCCCGCCGTCCCGGAAGCCGGGGCCGCCGAACTCGGGTCGACCGTCGCGGTGGTCGTCGTGGCCGGCCGCCGCACTGATCGCGGCGCCGCCGAGTCCGCCGAGGATCAGCCCGGCGAGGGCGACGCCCGCAACGGCCCGCATCCCGAGCACCCGGTCTTGCAGCCGGAGCCGGTCGGGGGTCTGGGTTGCCGGCTGGACGGACTGGTCGCTGACGGGCTGGACGGGCTGGACGGGTTGGCTCTGGGTGGGTTCAGTCTGGTCGGTCATGGTTCTCATCGTGCCGATCCAGCCTGTGGCGAGGCTGTGCCCGGGCGATGAGGAACTCGTGAATCAGCACAGAGCGCCCACAGCCAACTCACAGCCACGCACGGCACAGTGGGGGCATGGAGCTCACCAGGCCGGACGGTTCGCCACTACGCGTGCTCGTCGTCGACGACGAGGTCAACATCGCCGAGCTGATCTCGATGGCGCTGCGCTACGAGGGCTGGGAGGTGGCCACCGCCCACACCGGCACCAAGGCGGTGAGCACCGCCAAGGAGTTCCGCCCCGACGCGGTCGTCCTCGACATGATGCTCCCCGACTTCGACGGGCTCGAGGTGCTCCGGCGGATGCGGGCCACCGACCCCGACGTACCCGTCGTCTTCCTCACCGCCCGCGACGCGGTCGAGGACCGGGTGGCCGGCCTGACCGCCGGCGGCGACGACTACGTCACCAAGCCGTTCTCCCTGGAGGAGGTGGTGGCCCGGCTGCGCGGGCTGGTGCGCCGCTCGGGTGCCCGCCAGGCGTCCACCGCCTCGGTGCTCACCGTCGGCGACCTGAGTCTCGACGAGGACAGCCACGAGGTCTTCCGCGGCGACGACGAGATCTCGCTGACCGCCACCGAGTTCGAGCTGCTCCGCTTCCTGATGCGCAACCCGCGCCGGGTGCTGTCCAAGGCCCAGATCCTCGACCGGGTCTGGAACTACGACTTCGGCGGCCAGGCCAACGTCGTCGAGCTCTACATCTCCTACCTGCGCAAGAAGATCGACGCCGGCCGGGATCCGATGATCCACACCATGCGCGGTGCGGGCTACGTCCTCAAGCCCAGGGCCTGAGCGATGGGCCGGTTCGCCTCGCTGACCGCGCGACTGGTGCTCACCGCGGTGGCACTGGTCGCCGTGGTCTCCCTGCTGATCGCCACGGTCACCACCCTGGCGATCCACGCGTCCCTGACCGACCGCCTCGACCGTGAGGTGCTCGGCTCGCTCCAGCGCGCCAACGACCGCGACGGGGACCACGACCTCCCAGCACCGCCGCCGCGCTTCGACGCCCGCAACCAGCCGCCCGGGACGGTCATCGCGTTCCTGGGCAACAAGCCCAGCGCCTGCGTCCTGACCGAGACCCAGGGCGAGTGCCAGACGCTTCCGCCAGCCGACCTGACCACCCTGGCGGCAGTCCCTACGGACGGTGCGGTCCACGGGGTCCGCCTGTCCGGCGCCGGCGCCTACCGGGTCACCGCCGTCTCGGGCGCCGGCGGCGGCACCCTGGTCACCGGGCTGCCCTCCAGCAGCGTGGACGACACCGTCAGCAGTTTGATCTGGTGGGAGCTCCTGCTCACCCTGATCGGGGTCCTGGCCGCCGCCGGCCTCGGCCTGGTCGTCGTACGACGTCAGCTGCGGCCGCTGCGCGAGGTCGCGGCCACCGCCCACGCCGTCGCCGCACTGCCCCTGGCCTCGGGCGAGATCGACCTCGCCGAGCGGGTCGCCGACCACCTCACCGACGAGCGCACCGAGGTCGGCCAGGTCGGCTCCGCGCTCAACACGCTGCTCGCCCACGTCGAGTCGTCGCTCGAGGCGCGCCAGCGCAGCGAGCAGCAGGTGCGCCAGTTCGTCGCCGACGCCTCCCACGAGCTGCGCACACCGCTCGCCACGATCGCGGGCTACACCGAGCTGGCCCGGCGCCGGCCGGACGAGGCCACGGTGCGCACCGCGCTGGACAAGGTCGAGGAGGAGTCCGGGCGGATGACCTCGCTGGTCGAGGACCTGCTCCTGCTGGCCCGGCTCGATGCGGGGCGCCCCCTCGAACTGGTCCCGGTCGACCTCACGCGGCTGCTGATCGAGGCGGTGTCCGACGCGCGGGTGCTCGCCCCCGACCACCAGTGGCGTCTGGACCTGCCGGATCCCGAGCTCGAGACGGTCGAGGTGCTGGGCGACGAGCGAGGGCTGCACCAGGTGGTGACCAACCTGCTCACCAACGCCCGCAAGCACACCCCCGCGGGCACGACCGTCACCGTGCGCGCCCGCGGGACCGGCTTCGAGGTCTGCGACGACGGACCCGGATTCGCCCCCGAGCTGGCCACCCAGGCGTTCGAACGGTTCGCGCGCGGTGACACCTCGCGGGTCCGTGGCCCGGCGGGTGGCGCGGGGCTCGGCCTGGCCCTGGTGCAGGCGATCGTCACCGCGCACGGCGGCTCGGTGGCGCTCGAGAGTCGACCCGGCGACACCCGGGTCTCGGTCCGGTTGCGCCCAGTTCGGGAGATCGGCCCTGAGCAGGTAGCGTGACTCCCAGCGATTGTCAGACAATCCGTCTGCCCGTCCCACCGACCCGAAGGAGGCGACCATGACGGCCACCCCCACCGCGCCCGCGAGCTCCACGCTCTTCGACCGCGCCCAGGAACGCACCGCGCACAACTACCACCCACTGCCCGTGGTCGTGGCCCACGCCGAGGGCGCCTGGATGACCGACGTCGACAACAAGCGCTTCCTCGACCTGCTCTCGGGCTACTCCGCGCTCAACTTCGGCCATGGCCACCCGGCCCTCCTGCGGGCCGCCCACGAGCAGCTCGACAAGCTGACCCTCACCAGCCGCGCCTTCGTGCACGACCAGTTCGCCGACTTCTGCACCGCACTGGGCGACCTGTGCGGCAAGGACCTCGTGCTGCCGATGAACACCGGCGCCGAGGCCGTCGAGACCGCCATCAAGGTGTCGCGCAAGTGGGGCTACGAGGTCAAGGGAGTCCCCGCCGACCAGGCCACGATCATCGTCGCCAGCGGCAACTTCCACGGCCGCACCACCACCATCGTCGGCTTCTCGGACGACCCCGACGCACGCGACGGCTTCGGGCCGTTCACCCCCGGCTTCGTGACGGTCCCGTACGGCGACCTCGCCGCGATGGAGGCAGCCGTCGACGCCACCACCGTCGCGGTCCTCATCGAGCCCATCCAGGGCGAGGGCGGCGTGATCATCCCGCCCGAGGGCTACCTGCGCGGGATCCGCGAGCTCTGCACGCGCGAGAACGTCCTCTTCGCCGCCGACGAGATCCAGGCCGGGCTCGGCCGGACCGGTACGACGTTCGCGTGCGACCTCGAGGACGTCGTCCCCGACATCTACATCCTGGGCAAGGCGCTGGGCGGCGGCATCGTCCCGGTGTCGGCCATCGTGGCCAACCACGACGTGCTCGACGTGCTCAAGCCCGGCCAGCACGGCAGCACCTTCGGCGGAAACCCGCTGGCCTGTGCCGTGGGCAGGACCGTGGTCGACATGCTGGCGACCGGTGAGTTCCAGCGCCGGGCGACCGAGCTCGGCGTCGCGATGCGCGAGCAGCTCGAGGCGATGATCGGCCACGGCGTCGTCGGCGTACGGACCCGAGGCCTGTGGGCGGGCGTCGACATCGACCCATCCGTCGGCACCGGCCGTCAGGTCTGCGAGGCGCTGATGGCGCGCGGCGTGCTCGCCAAGGACACGCACGGCTCCACGATCCGACTCGCGCCACCGCTGGTGATCTCGGCCGAGGACCTGCGCTGGGGCCTCGAGCAGCTCGCTGCCGTCGTCTCGGCCTGATCCGCGCCCGACCTCGCACTGACCTCGGCCCGGCCTGCTGGGCCGGGGTCAGTAGCCGCGACTCCGGCCGCTCACCACGGGGTGCGGCCAGTGGGTGCCACCCACCCGGCGGCCGGTCAGCTCGTGCCACTCCAGGCGCAACCGGACCGGCCGCAGCCCACCAGCCCACGGGTCGGGCTCGGGCGCACCGATCGCCGCCTCGAGCCGCTCGCACACGCCGCGCGCGACGACGCTCCACCCGCGCCGCCGCTCACTGTCGAGGTGGTCGATCTCGAACACGACCCGCGCCCCGGGGGCATGACGAGCCAGCTGGCTGAGGGCCGTGGTCCGGAACTCGATCGCATCGTCGACCACGACGAAGTTGACCGGGACGATGTGCGGCCCGTCCGGCAGCACGAAGCCGACCCGGCCAACCGTGTCGGTCTCCAGCAGGTCCCGGCACTCGGCCGCCGTCAGCTCCACCAGCTCGTCCATGCCCCACTGTCCCCCGACACCTGCCGGGCGGGACAGGGACCTAGTGCCCGCGCCCGACGACCTTGGCCCCGAGCTCACTGGGTGTGTCTCCTTACGCGGCCGTGCCGACATTGGAGGGACCCGACCGGATCTGCCGAGAGTCGGATGCCCCGTAGCCGGACGTACACAAATGGGATTTCCGCCTTGCCCTCACGCTGGAGCAGGGTGACCCAGTGATCAATAGGCACGTTCGGCTACGCGTCGCAATTCCATGCCTGTCAGAGCCCCGCCGCGCCGGGACGGCCGTGCCATCAAGCGCTCACCTAGCCCACCTTTCGTGGGATGAGCAGACCTTTCCACCGCCCAGCACGTCCCCCAGGCACGAAGGCCCCCTCCCGAGTGCCAGCCCACAGCAACCCCCCGACGGTGCGGCTACGAACAACACGTATGCCCGCCCAGCCAGGGCAAGGCCGCCCCGACAGGAGAGCCCGCCATGACAGATCCAACGATCACTCCTGCCCCCGCAAGCACCTTCACGCCCCCGGATCATTTTCCAGTGCAGACGCCGCTGGCACCGACCTCACCCGACACCACGGGCAGAGCAACGGCTTACGCGTACACGCCATCTACATCGCCGTCGTCTCACTCATTGCACTTGCCGGCCTCATCGTCGCCATCACTCTCGCAACCACCCGCATGCAGTAACGCTCCCCTAACCAGCCAGCCCAGACGCAACACACCACCTCGGCGCATGTACTACAGGGAGGATGTGCCGTGACCGACCCAGACGCCTGCGGCCCGCTCTACTTCTACCTGGTCGCCCGTCGATGTCATTGTCCGCTCATGCCCGCACCGATGAGCGGGCGCGTCTGCCGAGTCCACGCGATCGACCGCTGCGGTCAGGTCGTGAGTCCGCTGGTTGCCGGCGAACACGTTCCTCGCCAGTCGCGGCATTTCATCGGGCAGCGGCCGCGAGTCGTTCCAGTCCCATGTCGAAGCTGACCGACGCGAGGTACCCGAAGTCCGTTCGCGCCGGGGTCATGTCGTACCAGTGAGTCGTGGAGAGCTGCTCGGCGAGGAACCGGGTCATGGGTGGCTCTCCCTTCAACGGCAGGACATGCCAGGCCGCTTCGCACAGCGCCCCAGCCGCGTAGGCGGCCCGGGCGGGGATCTTCTTCGTGACCGGCGGGACGCCCACGGCGCCGAGCAAGCCGTTCACGGTCTCCTTCATCGAGCGCGGCTCCCCGTTGCTAATGAAGTAGGCACGGCCGGCGCACCGCGCCCCAGGGGCTAGATGGCCGAAGGCGTCGAGGTGGGCTGCGGCGGCGTTGTCGATGTAGGTGCTGTCGACCAAGTTCTCGCCATCGCCGACGATGCGCAGCCGGCCGGCCCGGGCGCGCGCGACAAGCCCGGGAAGCAGTTGGTTGTCGCCAACCCCCCAGATTAGGCGCGGGCGCAGGGCGACCGTCGCCAGCTGCGGGCCGTTGGCCGCGAGCACAGCCTGCTCGGCGATCTTCTTCGTGGCGGCGTACGGCGCCTTGAGACGCCCGCCGTAGGGCACGGTCTCCGCGGTTCCGCCAGCCACCGGATGGGTGGCTCGATGGGTGACGCTCGGGGTCGAGGTGTAGACCAACCTGGCGATATGGTGCGCACGGCAGGCCGCCAGGACGTTCTCGGTTCCCACGACGTTGGGGCGGTGGTAGCTCTCGTAACTGCCCCACACGCCGGCCTTCGCCGCGGTGTGGAAGATGCCCTCACAGTCGCGGGCGGCGGCGAGGACCTGGTCCCGGTCGGCGAGATCACCCTGGACCTGCTGCACACCCAGGGGTTCGAGCTGGTCGTAGTGGCCGCGGTTGAAGCTGACCACGTCGTGGCCCTCTGCACGAAGACCGCGACACACCGCCTGCCCCAGGAAGCCGCCGCCACCGGTGACCAGGATCCGCATTCCGACATCATGACATCCCACATCCCCGCGTTCACCGGATCTGCCGAGATGAGCGCGTTCGTTCGGCCCTATCGTTGGCGGAGATGAGGGAGGTCTCGTCATCGGCGTCGGCCGCGGGTGAGTCCTCCGGATGCCGCGGCCTGCTCCCTTTGCCGGTGAAGGACTGGCCCTTGGGCTAACGTGCGTCATTCGATCATCGATCATCCAAGGGAAGCGCCATGAATGCGTCACTGCTCGTATTGCCGCTCGCAGTCATCTCGATGGTGCTGTTCGTGTGGTGGATCGTGGTGCTCGTCCAAGCGTTGCGCGTTCCCGAGGCCGACTGGGTGGCCGCCGGTCAGAGCAAGATCCTCTGGGTGCTTGTCATGGTGCTGCTTGGCATCCTCGGCACGATTCTCTACGTGCTGATTGCTCGACCGGCATTGGGCCGGACTTCGCCTACAGTCGCCTGAAACGCACCCTCGGCAGCCGACGACCCTTCCGTAGAAGTCACTTGCTGGCCGTGCCATCAGGAGCGCGATCTCTGTGCCGAATGCGTGCACTGCGGCCATCCGGTCATGTCGCAGATAGCGTGCGCTACGACCATCCGAAATTGCCGCTGATGGTGCGCAGACCTGCCGATGAGCGGGCACCTTCGCACGGCCTCACTTGGGCCCCTACCATTCAGTCGCGCTCCGAATCGCGGGGTGTAATGCTTAGCGACGTGGAGTCTGAGCCCATGGCATCTCGATACCGCGTAGCCTTGCTTGGGATGGTTCCCATCGTCGTGCTTCTGGTGAGTTTGAACATCGCCCCGCGACTGGCCACCCTCATAGGTCTACCGCAGGGGATAGCCGTCCTCTTCACGTTCATTCTTGCGGTGGTCGGTTTCTTCACCTCTCGCGCCATCCTCAGACGAGGGTTCGCGCAAAGCGACCCTTAGCGCCAGCATCCGTCGCACGCTACAACCGCACGCTCATGTCGCGTAGCGTGCGCTCGAAGACGCACGCTCCTGCCGCTCATGGTGCGCGGTCATGGCCGATGAGCGGGCGCTCAGAGAGAAGCTGACGGCTCGCGGCTCGCCTCATCGACAGGTTCGGCCAAGCGTGCGCGAGCAATACCGTTCGTGACGCCAATGCTGATGACGCTGATGCTCAGGAATGCGAACGCGGCCAGGAGGAGCAACGGACCGAGCCATAGCGGTGCGTCGTAGGACTCCTGCGCGAAGTAAGCAGGGCAGCCGAACGCCGCCAGGAAGAACCCGACGGTCATGAAGGAGTAAGGGGACGCCACGCGCTCGTTCTGCATCCGGTCAGTCCTCGTTTTGGGGGTGGTGGAGGCTCAACGACCTGAAGGTTCCGCCGTTACACGAGGTCGGGCTGCTGACTGGACGCACGCATCCGTCGTCAGTACGGCATCGCGTGACCGCTAAGGCAGCACGGCGACCAGCGCCGGGAGCGACGCAGCGATCACCGCGAGCAGCTGCTCACGCGAGACCCCGGTGGGGTCGACCACCCAGGTGAGCACCAGCTCCTCGGTCATCGCCGCCCAACCCCGCACCACCAGCCTCGAGGCCGCCGTGTCCGGGATGATCTCGCCCTGCGCGTCCTGCCGGAAGATCCGGTCGGTCAGCGCGGAGCGCGCCTCGTCGTAGATCTCGCGCAGCGTGTCGTTGCCACCGGCCGCGCCCTTGACCAGGGAGAGATAGCCCTCGTAGTTGCTCTCGACGTAGTCGAGGTAGGCGGTCACCGAGATCAGCAGCCGCTCCAGCGGCTCCCCGTCGACCGGCGGCGCGGTCTGTGCGATCAGGTCGTCTGCGGCGCGGCGTACGACGGCCTCGTGGAAGGCATGCTTGTTGCCGAAGTAGTGGTAGAGCAGGCCTCGCGAGACTCCCGCTTCCTCGGCCAGCAGGTCGACGGAGAGCTCGTCAACCGACCTGGTCGCCAGCAGTCGGACACCGAGGTCCAGCAGCTGGGAGCGCCGTTCGTCGGGGGAGAGCCGGGTCCGGACCGGGGGTGGTGTGGGGGCCGTCACGTCGCCCATTCTATTGACACTTGTTCAATAACGCCAATACCGTCGGGGCATGAGCTCCGACACCGCCCTGCCCAGCACGGTCAAGCACCTGATCGTCGGCGCCGGCTTCGCCGGCCTCTGCGCCGCCATCAAGCTCCAGGAGGATGGCGAGACCGACTTCCTGGTCATCGAGAAGGGCGCCGACGTCGGCGGCACCTGGCGCGACAACACCTACCCGGGCGCGGCCTGCGACGTGCCGAGCCAGCTCTACTCGTTCTCGTTCGCCCCGAACCCCGACTGGTCGATGTCGTTCTCGCCCCAGCCGGAGATCCAGGCCTACATCCGGCGCACCGCCGAGCGGTCCGGGACCCTGGACCGCTTCCGCTTCCACACCTCGCTGGAGTCGGCGGCGTGGGACGAGCAGGCGCAGTGCTGGCGGGTGCAGACCAGCGCCGGCGCGGTCACCGCCTCCACCCTGATCGTCGGCGCGGGAGCGCTCTCCGAGCCGAAGATGCCCGACATCGACGGGATCGAGGGGTTCGGTGGCGAGCTCTTCCACTCCGCCCGCTGGGACCACGACGCCGACCTCACCGGCAAGCGGGTCGCCGTGATCGGCACCGGCGCCTCGGCGATCCAGATCGTCCCCGAGCTGGCCAAGATCGCCGGGCACGTCGACCTCTACCAGCGGACCGCGCCGTACGTCCTGCCTCGCAACGACCGGAAGTACGGCCGCCTCGAGCGGCTCGCGCTGCGCCGCGTGCCGGGCCTGCAGAAGGCCTACCGGACGGCGATCTACTGGGGCCGCGAGGGCTACGTCCCCGGCTTCACCCTCCAGCCGAAGCTCGCCTGGCCGGCCAAGAAGATGGCGCTGGGCAACCTCGCCAAGGGGGTGTCCGACCCGGAGCTGCGCGAGCGGCTCACGCCGACCTTCGAGATCGGTTGCAAGCGGATCCTGATCTCCAACACCTACTACCCCGCGCTCGACTCCCCCGTGGTCGACCTCGTCACCGAACCGATCGCCCGGGTGAGCGAGCACGCGATCGTGACCGCCGACGGCGTGGAGCGCCCCATCGACGTCCTCGTCGTCGCCACCGGCTTCCACGCCACCGACCTGCCGATCGCCGAGCACGTCACCGGGCGCACCGGCCGGACCCTGGCCGAGACCTGGCGCGAGAGCGGGATGGCGGCCTACAAGGGCACCACGGTGCCCGGCTTCCCCAACCTCTTCCTGGTCGTCGGGCCCAACACCGGGCTGGGACACTCGAGCATGGTGTTCATGATCGAGTCCCAGGTCGCCTACGTGCGCGACGCGGTCCGGACCATGAGCCTGCACCGCTACGGCGCGGTCGAGCCGACCGCCGAGGCGACCCGGGAGTGGAACGACGACCTGCAACGCCGGATGAAGCGCACCGTGTGGAGCACCGGCGGCTGCTCGAGCTGGTACCAGGACGAGCACGGCCGCAACACCACGCTCTGGCCCCGCACCACCTTCGCCTTCCGCTCGCTGCTCGCGAGCTTCGACGTCGCGGCCTACGACGTCACTGCCCCCATCAGCTCCCCCACCCGTGAGGACGTGTCCGCATGAAGACTCTCGACGACAAGGTGGTCGTGATCACCGGAGCCGGCTCCGGCATCGGCCGCGCCCTCTCCCTGAACCTGGCCCGGCGCGGCTCGCTGCTCGCGCTCTCCGACATCGACGAGGCCGGCCTGGCCGAGACCGTTGATCTGGTCAAGGCCGCCGGCGCCCGCGAGGTCCGCAGCGACCGCCTCGACGTCGCCGACCGCGCCGCATTCACGGCGTACGCCGCGGCCGTGGCCGAGCAGTTCGGCCGGGTGAACGTGGTCATCAACAACGCCGGCGTCGCGCTGGCCGCCGACTTCGCCGACGCGACCTACGAGGACATGGACTGGATCGTCGGGATCAACTTCTGGGGCGTCGTGCACGGGACCAAGGAGTTCCTGCCGCACCTCATCGCCTCCGGCGACGGCCACGTCGTCAACCTCTCCTCGCTCTTCGGCCTGATCGCGATGCCCGGCCAGAGCGCCTACAACGCGACCAAGTTCGCCGTGCGCGGCATGACCGAGGCGCTGCGCGAGGAGATGCTGATCGCTGGCCACCGGGTCGGGGTCACCTCGGTGCACCCCGGCGGCATCAAGACCGCGATCGCCCGCAACTGTCGGGTCTCTGCGACCGAGGACAAGGAGGCGACCGCGAAGCTGTTCGACGAGAAGCTCGCGAAGATGACCCCCGAGCGGGCCGCCGAGATCATCGTCAAGGGAATCCTCAGCAACAAGGCCCGCGTCCTGGTCGGCCTCGACGCCCACGCGCTGCACCACCTGGCCAAGCTGACCGGCTCGCGCTACCAGGATCTCATCGCGGTGGCGTCCAAGCGCGTCCTACCCGCCAAGGTGGTCTGAGGGCTGCTACAAACGGCGGGTGACGAGCCGCCACTGCCCCGAACCCGGGGTCACCGTCCACGTGGCGATGACCAAGTGGGGGCAGCGCCCGCACTGGGAGTACGACGCGGTGCTGCTCGGCTCCGACGAGCACGGCGACTGGCTCGGCATCCCTGCCGGCACCGCGATGGCGCGCCCGGGTGCGACGTACCGCGCCCAGGTCGACCAGGTGACTCTGGCACCGGCGCCGGATCTCGACGAGCGGGGCTGGACCGCGACCTTCCACGGCCACGGCGGCCACACCTCCGGCAGTCTCGAGGGCCCGGTCGACGTCTACGTCGACATCACCACTCCCCCGGTCTGGGACGGCGCCGTGCTACGCGCGGTCGACCTCGACCTGGACGTGGTCCGGGGGGTCAGCGGCCGGGTCTGGGTCGACGACGAGGACGAGTTCGCCGAGCACCGGGTGCTCTACGGATATCCCGAGGACGTCGTCGCGCTGGCCGTCTCGTCGTGCGAGCACGTGCGGACGGCCGTCGAGACGCACGCGGCGCCGTACGACGGGAGCGCCGAGCGCTGGTTCGCGCGGCTCGCCGAGCGCTGACTGGTCCTTCACTCGATGCTTGCCAGGCGAACCTGGGTCGGGCTTGAGTCAGGGCTGCTCGGGGCGGGTCGCCGCCACGGGGTCATTGGCTCGCGTGGTCGTGGTTCGCGGGGTGAGGAGCAAGCACACCGCCACATAGATCACCGCCACGATCGCGAGCGTCCCGAACGTGTGCACGAGGTTGTTCGCCTGGGCGTAGTGGTCCCCGGGGTAGGAGTCCTCACGCCAATACTGCGCCCACCGTCCCAGGAGGCCGAACACGAGCGCCGCACCGATGGCCCGGCGGAGGAGTGCGTCGTCACGGAAGAGATGCATGGCCGGATGATAGGCGCCTTGCACCTCCCACTCGGGAAGGCGGTCATGCTGCGCCTGCTCGGGCGGCGGCGGCTGCGCGGGGCAGCGTCGAGCACCCGGTGGGTGCCGGGTGATCGACGCTGGTGCCGGGTGGGTGGTGTTCAGTTGGGGTGCAGGGTGATGGTGCCGTGGGGGGTCACGACGTAGCTGCGGCCGTGGGGGCCGGTCCAGCGATAGGTGCCGTCAGGTTCACGGCGGTATCGCCACCGGCCGGCGGTCTTGGCCCGGTGATGTCGCCGACACAACGGCGCCAGATTCTCTGCCCGGGTCTGGCCGGGCGGACCGTGCTCGTCATAGGCCTCGATGTGGTCGAGATCGCAGCCCCGGGCATCCCGGGCGCAGCCCGGGAACACACAGTGCCGATCACGCAGGATCACCAACTCGCGCAGCCACGGCGGCGGGTCGTGGGCATCGACCGCATCCATCCGGCTCAGGTCGAGGACCGGGCGGATCGTCACCCGGGAGTGGCCGACCCACTCGCGGAGCTTCGCCAACGTCGCCGGCCCGAGGCGTTCGACCTCACCCACCCCGGTCTCATCGAGGCTCAAGAGATCGGCCAGGCAGGCGTGCAGGTAGAAGATGGTGCGGGCCGAGCTCTGCGGCCGTGGGGCCGGGGTCGCGACCTCGTCGCCGCCGCCGTCGGCGTTGTCGCCCTGGCCGGTGAGGGTGAGGAGGTCGAGGGTGGCCTGCCGGTCGGCGATGACGCCGAGGGCTTTGGCCTTGCGGATCTCCAACGGTTCGGTGTCACCCAAGGCCCCCAGGGTGGCGGCCTGTTCACAGACGAGGTCGTAGAACTTGGCCAGGTCCAACGAGTCACCCGATGCTTCGAGGAACGAGGTGCCCGCGAACTCACCGGCCCTCGGGTGGGTCACCTTGACGTGCCACCCGGCCCGGCCGTTCTGCTCCCGCTTGGCCAGGAGCTCGGGGTGGAACTTAGCGATCGCCATCGCGACCACCCGCTCCATCGTGGCAGCCCCACACGTCTCGATCCGGTCCGCGAGGTGGGTGTCCACATAGGTGGCCGCTTCGAGGGAGAGGGCGTGGGTGGCCTGGGCGACCCGGCGGGCCTTCCACGCCGGCACAACCAGCGACTCGACCCGCGCCCAGATCCTGGGCAACCGGTGCACCAGATCCAACGCATCGGCCAGCAGACCCATGCCACTGAGTGGGGAAACCCCGAGTGCGGCGGCGAACGGCTCCGGGGTGAACGCCGCCACCAGCGGGGTGCCTTCACCACCGAGCGATTCGTCCCTCTCGAGCTCCGGGAGCAGGGTCTCACCCCACGTCGCTACCCCGGTGTCGGCGGTGGCGGGGTGCAGCTCACACCACCGCACCGCCAGCCGCAGCTTCGCCCGGGCAGCCTCCCGGTCACGGACCTCGGTGTCCTCCACCAGCTCCAGCAACCAGTCCGCATCCAGGCTCGAGACCACGACCGGCTGACCCGTGAGATCGGTGACGAACATGACTCCATCCCACCACCCGGCACCGACACTGAGACCCTCAAAACAGGGGTTCTGCACCACCCCGAAAGTAAAGCTTTTGGCGTCTCTCAGTGGGGGTCCCCAGCCCAGCGGAAGAGCATTCAGCCGATGAGCGAATGTCACTCGAGGGCAAGACGCGCGTCATCACATCGCGTCAAGTTCGTTCAGGAGTCGCTGGTGCGAGGCATCCTCCCCAAGACCCGCTGTGTCGATCCGGATGGTCTGCGGATGCCCGGCGAGACACTCGCTCAGGTGGCTACGGATCCTTTGGACCGGGTCGGACTCGAGATCTTCCAGCGCTACCTGCATCCTCGAAGGCCGGGTCCGGGTCCCGCGATCCGCGCGGCTGGTCAGGACCCGTCGGAGACCCGGACGCCCGAGCTCGCCCCAGCGCGTCGCGCCCGGCGCGCGGTGCGTCCGGTCCGGACCCGCAGCGGACCGACGAGTCGCGGCCCGGCGAGCCGGTTCTCCAACTTGTGCGCCTCGCGCTTGAGCGGCTGGGCGACGTACTCCCCGAGGATGACGCCCGACGACAGCGCCGTGGCCACCGACGCCGCGGTCACCATCGCGAGCAGGCCCTCGGAGGTCGAGGCGCCGCCCTCGGCCATCAGGGCAAGGCCGCGGTAGATCGAGAGGCCGGGCAGCATCGGCACGACCGCGGAGACCACGACCACCAGCGGCGGCACCCGGAGCCGACCGGAGACGGTGTAACTGACCAACCCGACGAAGAAGGCCGCGATGGCCGTCGGCCAGGCCCGACCGAACCCCTGGATCGCGAACGACTGCGAGATCAGCATCGCGACCGCCGCGATGACCGCGATGGGCACGATGATCCGCTTGGGGGCGTACGACGCGAACGCGAACGCCCCGGCACAGAGCGCCGCGCCGACGGCCATCATGGTGAGGCCGTCCCACCCGGTCGCCCCGACATCCAGGCGGCCGATCTCCACGCCCGCGACCCGCGCCAGGGTGAAGCCGCCGCTCACGCCGGCGATGATGCCCGCGGTTGCCAGCAGAGCCTCGGTGAGCCGCGCGCCCGCGGTGACGTAGAAGCCGGACAGGGCGTCCTGGAGCGCGCCCATGAACCCGATCCCGGCCAGCAGCATGATGATGTTGGCGGTGACGACCAGGGACGGGTCGGCGACGAGCCCGGCTGCCGCGGCCGCGGCGGCGAGGATCGTCGCGATGCCGCCCCCCGCGACCTGCTGGTAGAAGAACGGCATCCGGCGCCGCGCCATCACCAGCTGGAGCCGGTCGATGCAGACCGCGGCGGCGAAGGCGATCGCGATCACCGTGAGGGAGCCGCCGAGCAGGATGGCGACGCCGGCGCACATGAAGCCCCAGGCAACGCTGACCGCCCACCGCGGGGTGCTGTGCCCGGAGGAGACGATCTGGGCGAGCGCGGCCCGCGCCCCGGTCAGGTCGATCCGGTCGGCGGTGACCTCGCGGACGAGGTGGTCGACCAGGGTCAGGTCCTCGTAGTCGATGTCGCGCTGCTTGACCTGGCGGATCTGGATGAGCGCGGGCTCCTCCGGATCGGACTGGAAGCTCATCGACAGCGAGGTGAAGGTGACGTCGATGTCGGGGTGGCGGACGCCGAAGTGCCAGGCCAGCGACTGCATGGTGGCGGTGACGTCCGCGGCGCCGGCGCCGGAGGAGAGGAGCAGCTCACCGACGCGCAGACAGAAGTCGAGGGTGAGGTTGAGTGCGCGGGCGTCCTGCATGGCCCCCATGCTGCCAGCGGCGGAGCGGTACGCCGTTTCGCCGCGTGGATGGAGTCGGTCACACGCCGGGCGGCCAGCAGCCTGAGTTCGATCAACCTCAGCGGGGCGGGGGCGGCAGCGAGTCGGTGGACTCCAGCTGGTCGAGGCCGGTCAGCATCAGCAGGTCGACCACGACCGAACGCAGCTGGGCCAGCACCACCTCGGCGGTGAGCTCGTCGGTGCGCTCGACCAGTCCGGAGGCGTTGCCCACGGCGAGCAGCGCGCCCTGTGCCTGGGTCGCCATCCGGTCGGCCGCGAGCTCGTCGGCCACGAGGTCGGCCGCGTCGGCCAGGTCGAGCGCCAGCAACGAGTAGGAGTTCGGCACCGGCCGCCGGTGGTAGGCCGACACGGCCGTCTGCCGCACCAGGACCCGGGTGCTGCGCAGCGCCCTGTCCAGCGGGTCGACGAGCTCCACCATCCGGCGCAGGTTCCCCTTGTGGCGCACCCGGAAGGGTGAGGACGCCACGACGGAGAGTCCCTCGTCGGCGGCGAGCTGGAGCTCGCGGATCAGGTAGTCGGTGGCGCGGGCATCCGCGAGCAGGGCCATCGCCCGATCAACCTCGCCGTCGTTCATCACCTCACCGGCCGTGCGGAGCAGGGTCGCGATCTTGCGCATCACGAGGGCCGCCTGCTCCCGGGGACGACGCAGCGGAGCCGCAGGCACCGCCGTGGCGGCCACCAGAGCCACCGCTCCCCCGACCAGGGCGTCGGTCCACCGGGTGAGTCCGGCGCTCGGGTCGGGCAGCAGGGTGCTGACGACGATCGCCTGGACGGCAGCCTGGGTGACCAGCAGCTGGCTGCCGTCCAGCAGGAAGGCCGTCGACATGGCGACCGCCACGATCACGGTCAGCTGCCACCAGCCAGAGCCCAGGTGAGCGACGAAGAGGTCGGCCAGGAAGACCCCGACCGCGACCCCGATGGTGACCTCGAGGACCCGCCGCAGCCGCTGCCCGTAGGAGGTGCCGAGACTGACGACCGCCGCGATGGGGGCGAAGAACGGGGTCTGGTGGCCCAGTAGCTCCGTGGCGATCAGCCAGGCCGCGCCCGCGGCCAGCGCACACTGGGCGATCTGCCAACGCTTGGACTTCCAGCGCGCCACCCGGACCTGCAGCGAGACGCTGCTCCGGTTCCACATCCGGTCGAGCGGTCCGGGCTCCATGCCCGGAATCCTGCCACGCGGCCGTGCCTCAGCGTCGGGCGTGCGCGTAGTTCAGCGCCCGCTCCATCCGGCCGAGGTCACGGAACCAGACCCGCACCTCGGTCCGGCAGCGCACCCGGGCCACCTGGGCGTCGTACTCCTCGCAGGCCGACCTGGCCTCCGAGCGGGTGGGCGAGTAGTCCACGGAGCCGTCGTAGTGCTCGATGACGAAGCCGTTGTCGCGGTCGCCGCTGACGTCGACGATCGTGAGGGGCGGCGGCGGGTCCTCGACCGTGGCCGAGGCGGTCCAGGCGGCACCGGCAAAGGTGGCGCCGACGAGGGTGCCGAGCACGGTGCCGGCGAGGGCTGCCCGGTTCATGAGGGGGTGCTTCAGGGTGTGCAACATGGGTTCTCCCGAGGGTCGGGACGCCGGCGAATCCGACGTCGCGACGACGCTAGGCGGGGTCGACACCGGTCCGCGTCCGGTCGAGCGCCGCCTGGTGAGGAGCGGGCCCGAACGGCTCGCTGTGGACGGAAGGTGGCTCGCGACCCGAGACGACCGGTACCCCCCCTTGTGGCACTAGCCACCTCACGCGAGGATCAGCATCTGTCCACCAGGGGGGCCAAAAAATGGTGTCACCGATCGACCCGACGTCCGCAGCGTTCCTGTTCGCCGAGAACCGCAGCATGCCCATGCACGTGGGCGGCCTCCAGCTCTTCAAGAAGCCCGAGGGTGCGGGACGCAACTACACCCGCGAAATGTATGAGTCGATGCGCGACGTCGACGAGATCGCACCGCTCTTCCTCAAGCACCCACGCCGCTCGGTCACGACGGCCGGGCAGTGGGTGTGGGAGGAGGACCAGCAGTTCGACATCGAGCACCACGTCCGGCACAGCGCGCTGCCCAAGCCGGGCCGGATCCGCGAGCTGCTCGACCTGTGCGGGCGGCTGCACAGCACCCGGCTCGCGCGGGAACGACCGCTGTGGGAGGCCCACGTCATCGAGGGCCTGCGCGACGGGCGAGTGGCGCTCTACACCAAGACCCACCACTCACTGGTCGACGGCGTCTCCGCCATGCGGCTCCTGCAGAGCGTGCTGAGCACCGACCCCGACCAGCGCGACATGCCCGCCCCGTGGGGCAAGCGCCCGAGCCGGCGCACCGGCTCGGCGGCCCTCGAGAAGGCCGAGGCGAGCCTCTCCGACCTGCCGGTCCAGGCACTGCGCACGGCGCTGGGGATCTCGGCCGAGGCCGCCGGCATGCCCGGCGCACTGGTCAAGACGATCAGCAAGGGGCTGCGCAACGAGACCTCGGCGCTCTCCCTCTACGCTCCCCGCACGATCCTCAACCAGAGCATCACCGGGTCCCGCCGGTTCGCCGCCCAGGACTGGCCGATCGAGCGGCTGCGCGGCATCGGCAAGGCGACGGGGACCACGATCAACGACATCGTGCTGGCCATGTGCAGCGGCGCGATGCGGGCCTACCTCATCGAGCTCGACGCGCTCCCCGAGGCTCCGCTGGTGGCGATGGTCCCCGTCGGGCTCAACGCCAAGCAGTCCCAGCTGGCCTCGGCCGAGGGCGGCAACGCGGTCGGCTCGGTGATGGTGCAGCTGGCCACCGACCTGCACGACCCGGCCGACCGGCTGTCCAAGATCCATCGCTCGATGCAGGACGGCAAGGACGCCCTGTCGAGCATGACACCGGTCCAGATCCTGGCCATGAGCGCGATCGGTCAGGCTCCGGCGATCCTCGGCCCCCTGCTGCGGGTGCAGGGGATCGTGCGGCCGCCGTACAACCTGATCATCAGCAACGTGCCCGGCCCGAGGACGACGCACTACTGGAACGGCGCCCAGCTCATGGGCACCTACCCCCTGTCGATCCCCATCAACGGGATGGCGCTCAACATCACCTGCACGTCGTACGACGGGCACATGGCGTTCGGGCTGACGGGCTGCCGTCGCACCGTGCCGCACCTGCAGCGGATTCTCGGCCACCTCGACGACGAGCTGGCAGCGCTGGAGAAGGCGGCCGGGATCTAGCGAAGGTAGGCCCGGGTCAGGATTGCGTCGAAGGCGCGGTCCGGCAGTAGGCGCCTGGTCGCCATCACCATCCGCGCGCCGCGGCCGGTGGCGTAGCGCAGCCTGGGCCGCTCCGCTGTGGCCGCCTTGACGATGGTCCTGGCCACCACTCCGGGACCGCTGGACATCAGCCGGTTGTCGACGCTCTTGAGGGTCTTGGCCGCCGCGGCGGCCTGGGTCTCGTAGGCACCGCCGCGACTGGTCTCGACGAGGCTGCCGCGCGAGATCTCGTTCCACTCGGTGAGGATGCCCGCGGGCCGGATGATGACGACCTCGATGCCGAACGGCGCGAGCTCGACGCGGAGGCTGTCGCTGAACCCCTCGAGGGCGTTCTTGGTCGCGTGGTACCACGCACCGAACGGCTCGTAGATCACGGCGCCGATCGAGGAGATGTTGATGATCCGGCCGCTGCCCTGGGCGCGCATGTGGGGCGTGACCAGCTGGGTGAGCCTGGCCAGACCGAAGATGTTGACCTCGAACTGGCGGCGGGCCTCGTCGATCGGCACGTCCTCGACCGCGCCGTAGGAGCCGTAGCCGGCGTTGTTGACCAGCACGTCGAGGCGGCCCTGCTCCTCGATGATCCGCTCGATCCCGGCCACCATCGAGGCGTCGTCGGTGACGTCCATGCCGAAGACATGGATGCCCTGCTCGGCCAGCCCCGCCATCCGGTCGACGCGGCGGGCCACGGCGTACACCTCGAAGCCGGCCTTGCGCAGCCGCAGGGCGGCCTGCTCCCCGATGCCGCTGGATCCTCCGGTGACGAGTGCGGTGCGCGTGGTCATGGGGAGATTCTGCCCCCGGTCGGCGGCTACGCCTCGTGCAGTCCACCGCCGAGCCCGGCGGCGACCGCGCGCAGCCGGGCCCGGGTGATGTCGGCGACGGTGGCGTAGCCCGCGAGGCGGGCGTTGGACCCCTCGCGGGTGGGCTCGGGCGAGTTGACCGAGACGCAGCGCCGGGTGCCGCCGTCCTCGACGTTGGCCAGCGCGACGGCGTGCCCGGTGGTGCCGCTGCCGGCGAAGAAGTCGAGCACCCGGGCGTCACTGGGCATCGTCGACAGGATCCGGCGAATCAGCCCGGTCGGCTTCGGCGACTCGAAGACGTGGCCGACGATCTCCTTGAGCTCGGCCACGGCCGTGTCGGTGGAGCCGATCTCCTCGGCCAGCCAGATGGTGCGCAGCTTCTTGCGGCGGCTGGCTCCCCCGGTCCCGTGCAGCCAGTCCTTCTTGAAGACGTCGGCGCGTTCGCCGCGCCGGCCCTTGATGAGGCGACACACGAGGTCGTCGGGCCGCTGGTCGATCAGGGGGCGGCTCCAGCGCCAGACCGCGGGGGTGCCGTCGCCGAAGACCGGGCCGATCTCCTGGGCTCCGGTGAACGGCGTGGTGCGCACGGCACCGGTCTCCGGGTCGCCCCAGATCGTGAAGTGCAGGGTGCGCGCGGTCACCGGATTGAACTTCTTGTTGGTGTTGCGCAGCGGCAGGTGCCGGAATCGGCGACCGTCGGCGTCGGTCAACGGGAAGTCGCCCTCGTTGACGGTCTCGGTGCTGCTGGCGTCCAGGGTCGAGGCGTTGGCGTCGCGGGCGTAGACGAGGAGGTACTCGTGGACGCTCGCGAACCCCTTGCCGAGCTGGCGGCCCTTGGCGTTGAGGTTCACCACGATCTGGGCGAGGAAGTTCTGCTCGCCGTACACCTCGTCCATCAGCAGTCGCAGGTGCGCCGCCTCGTTGTCGTCGATGCTGACGAAGATGGCGCCACTCTCGGCCAGCACCGTGCGCGCGGCCTCGAGCCGGGGACGCATCATCGCGACCCAGGCCTGGTGGCGGGTCGTGCCCTCGGAGCCACGGATGTCGTCGCGGTAGGCGAACTCGTTGCCGGTGTTGTACGGCGGATCGATGTAGACCAGGTCGAACCGCTCGCCCGCGTCGGCCAGCCGGGGCAGGACCTCGAGGTTGTCGCCCTCGAGGAAGGTGTTCCACGGGGGATCGGGTCGCTGGGCCACGAGCGGCACCCTAGTGCCGAGTGCGGGTCCCGGCGTCGCTCAGTGGTAGCCGACCAGCACCGGACTGGCCGTCACCACCCGCAGCGGCACCGACGCCCCCGGGATCGTCACGGTCCCGGCCACATCGCGCCAGGCTCCGCCGTCCACCCGGAACCGGGCGGCGTACGTCGTGTCCACCTGCGGTCGCACCCCACCCGCTTCGCGGTAGTCATGGGTGATCATCAGATCCGGGTACGGCGAGCCGGCACTCTCCGACCCCAGCACCGCACCGTCGCCGAAGCGCCACACGAACCGACTCGGCCAGATCCGCAGCTCCACCCGCCGCCCCAACAACCGCACTGCCCGCGTGAACTCACCCTGCTCGGTGAAGAAGTTGGTGTCGAAGTTGACCAACGTCCGCCCGTCGCCCGGCTGCACCGACAACTCCGAGGCGGGGAGGTCGACACGACGAAGCGCCCGCAGCACGAGCGCGTTGGTGATGGCCGGTTGGGCGACAGGCACTTGCCGCGTCGGGCACGAGAAGTAGAAGGCAGTAGTCGAACCAGTCGAAGTAGTGAATGACCAGATCGTCATGATGGAACCGTCCCCGCAGAGTCCCACGTCGTGGCACATGGCGGTTCCTCCAAAGTCACAAACTGGAGTTTGATGCCATTCACCCGGAACATCAGCGACGTTTGCTTGCGCCCCGGGATGGGACGACGATGCAGCTGCATTGCCGGCCACGAAGAAGACATTGCCACCCGTTCCGGCGTTTGTGGCTCGGCCATTGTCGCCTGCGAAGGCGGGGACCCACGCAACGGCCACGCCCAACAGGAGCCCAACTAATGTCACGACCACGCGAGCCGGTCTCATGAGAGTTTCGTCCAGTAGGCCAACTCCAGACCCCGGTTGCGCACGTCCACGATGAATCGCGCAGAGACTGACGACTTGGGATAGACCTCGCGCTTCTGCTTTCCCGAGTAGCTGATGATCTGCCGGGTGTTCGCGATGTCCGCGGTCACCTGAAACGCGCGGTGTTCGCCGGCCTGCACGACTGAGCTTGAGACGTTCGATAGCGAGGCGTCGCCACCCTGGATGGTTCCGCCATTCGCAAATACCGTGCGCAGCCCAGCCACTCCGCCGGCGCATGCCTGGCAGGCTCCAGATCCGAGGGATTTCAATTTGGCCAGTTCGCCGGTCGCCTGGGCGTAATTGACCAGCTCCCAGTAATAGGCAACAAAGGCCTCGGCGCCAGCAGCGTTGTGCTGCTTGGCTGCGGCCGGCATCGTCGGCTCCACTGGCCCGCTCGGCGTCGCAGACGCCGACGTCGGGGCGCTGCTCTCGGGGGGCGCGATCTTGGGTTGCGGGTCCTCGCCCGAGCAGCCGCCCAGCACGAGGAGCGGTCCGAGAAGACCGGCAGCGAACGCCGTCCGAGAGCGATACACGCGCAGATCCTTCCCGAGAGTCAGCCGACCAAACCGCAATGCCCGCACCACGCTAATGAGCCTCCACCGTGCCGGGAAGCCCCGGCTCTCGGCCTGTGGATGACCGGCCGGCGAGACGATCCCGGGACAGCATTGGGCTCGACGGGGGACGATGTGGGGGTGGTTCGCGACTTCTCGGTGCAGCGCCGTGGTCACGGCGGCTTCTGGCCGGGACTCCTCGTGACGTTCATCCTGCTGGCCGGCGTGCTGCTGCTCAGCCCCGGATCGTCGGCCGTCCGCATCCGCAGCCTGTTCGGGCTCGGCGACCAGCGCCTGCACAGCGTGGTCAGTCCTCACGGTCACGGCGCGTTCCGGTTCGAGGTGACGCAACCGGGCACCAAGGCCCCGGTGAGCTACAACCCGTGCCAGCCGATCGCCTACGTCATCAACCCACAGGGCGCCCCACCGGACTACCGGACCATGGTCGCGCAGGCGGTCGCCCGGGTCAGCGCCGCGACGGGGTTCGAGTTCACCGACGACGGCACCACCGACGCGCGTCCCTTCGCGGCCCGCAGCACCCCCTCCTTGAACAGGTCGCCGGTCGTGATCGGCTGGGCCACCCCCGACGAGGTGGACGGGCTGGACGGCGACGTCGCCGGGCTCGGAGGCAGTACGGCGGTGCAGCGGACGCCCGACCACCTCACCTACGTGACCGGCGCGATCGCCCTGGACCGGGATCTGTTCGCCGAGCTCGCGAGCCGACCCGACGGGGCGCCCGAGGCCCGCGCCATCCTGATGCACGAGCTGGGCCACGTGGTGGGCCTCGCCCACGTCGACGACCCGGGTGAGCTGATGTACAGCGAGAGCACGGATCGCACCGACTTCGGCCCCGGTGACCTCGAGGGACTGGCGAAGCTGGGTGCGGTCGACTGCCGGTGAACCCCGTGTGACGCCAGTCACAGCAGGGTGACGTCGACCTCCGCGGGACGTTGAGCCGCACAGCCCCCACCCGAGATCGAGGTCCTGATGAAGTCCCGCATCGCACTCGCCACCGGCGCCGTACTCGCGGCCGCCCTGCTGACGGCACCCACGCCCATCGCCCAGGCGAAGGCTCCGGGCGCCACCGTCACCGATGCCTGCCTCACCAGCGTCCCCGATCCCGGGACGACCGACAAGGTGCAGATCTGCTACTCGCTGTTCCGCCCGGCAGGAGCGTCCGCGGCGAACCCGGTCCCGATGATCCTGCACAGCCACGGCTGGGGCGGGACGCGCACCAAGGACCCAGCGTCGTTCTCGACCTTCCTGGACGCTGGCTACGGCGTCATCTCGTTCGACCAGCGTGGGTTCGGCGAGAGCGGGGGCCAGGCCCATGTCGAGAACCCCGACGTGGAGGGCCACGACGTCCGCAAACTGGTCCGGCTCGTCAGCCGCCTGTCCTGGGTCCAGCAGGACGCACCCGGCGACCCGCGACTCGGCGCGATCGGCGGCAGCTACGGCGGCGGCTACCAGTTCCTCGCCGCCTTCGAGGAGCTCCGCACCCAGGGCAAGCCCGTCCTCGACGCGATGGCCCCCGAGATCACCTGGTTCGACCTCACCCAGAGCCTCGCTCCCGAGGGCGTCGTCCGCACGGCCTGGGCCCTGGCCCTCAGCGCCGCCGCCGTCCCGTCCGACTCGTTGCCGCACTCCGTCTACCAGGCACTGGTCGAGGGCGCCGCCACCGGCAGCTACCCCGACGGGTCGATCCCCGGCACCGAGAACCTCGTCAAGTTCTTCCGCAAGAACGGCCCCAAGTGGCATGTCGACCACGGCCGCAAGCTCGACATCCCCGTCCTCTTCGGGCAGGGCACGACCGACTCCCTCTTCCCGCTCCAGCAGGGGCTGGCCAACTGGCGGAGCTCCATCACCCGCACGGCCCGCGCACACAGCATCTTCGTCGCCTACAACGGCGGCCACGTGCTCCCCGCCGCGCTCCCCCAGGGCGTCAACGTCACCTCGGACCCGTGCAGCAAGCAGCTCGCCGGCGGCACCTTCAGGGACCTGACCCTGCGGTTCTTCGACGAGCAGCTCAGGGGCCGCGACACCGGCCTGCAGGGCTACGGTCTCTACCACCTCGCCACCCCCGACAGCACCTGCACGAGCGTCGCCTCGGTCGCCCCCGACAAGACGTACGACGTGGGCACCGTCGCCACCACCGAAGGCGGGGGCGCCCCGATCGCCTACGCGGTCACCCAGGGTCCGGTCCGGGTCGCCGGGTCGTCGTACCTCACCGGGACGCTGAGCGCCCTCGGCGTCAACAACCGGGCGTTCTACGGCCTGGCCGTGGGCACGACGCCGGCCGACGCTCACCTGGTGCAGAACAACGTGCTGCCGCTCAACGAGCCGTTGCCGGTCGCCGGCGAGACGCGCCGGGTCACGCTGCCGTCCGTGGCGATCGACGTGCCGGCGGGCCAGACGCTCTACCTGCTGGTCAGCGCCGTCAGCGACACCTTCGTGACCATGGGCAGCCGGACGCCGGGCGCGGTCGTCCTGGAGGACACGGTGCTCCACCTCCCGGTTGTCGGGGGTTGACCGACCTACCCTGACGGGCGTGTCTGCTCCTCGGTTGCTGCCCGTCTCAGTGGTGGTGTGCGCGATGGCGTTGGCCGCCCCGGCCCTCGCCGGGACACCCGGTGCCGGTGACGTCGCCCACCCGTCGTACGCCGCCACCTCGCAGCGCGAGAACGCCCGCGACCACCACCCGCTCCACACCTCGGACGGGCAGCCCGGGCCGATCGCGCAGGCGCCCCGGTTCCTGGGCGCCGAGCCCGCGCGGGCGAACCTCAGCCGTCGGAGCGTGACCCCGGGCGTGACCTACACCCGCTGGAGCCAGCAGGACGCCCGCGGCCCGATCCACATCCACCTGCTGACGGTCGATCCACACCAGCCCGGCGTCCGCCTCGACTACGCCTCGCTCGGGCCGGTGCGGCAGACCGCCCGCGTGGTCGACATCCTCGCCAAGGACTCAGCGGTCGCCGGCGTCAACGGCGACTTCTACGACATCGGCGACACCGGCGCCCCGCTCGGGCTCGGGCGCGACCGGCAACGCGGCCTGCTGCACGGGCGGTCGGACGGCTGGAACTCGGCGTTCTACCTCACCCGCTCGGGCCGCCCCCAGATCGGCACCCTGACCGTGACCGCGCGGATCCTCCAGCACCCCGAGCTCGAGATCACCAACCTGAACTCGCCGTTCGTGCGGCCTGGCGGGATCGGCATCTACACCCACGGCTGGGGTCTGACGTCCGGCTACCGGGTCACCGACGGTCAGCGCAAGCACGTCCGGATCGTGCACATCCAGGACGGCCGGGTGCAGGTCAACAAGAAGAAGCTGCACCCCGACCGCGCGATCAAGGGCCTCGTCCTGATCGGCCGCGGCGACGGAGCCAAGGCGCTGCGGCGGCTCACCGTGGGCTCGAGAGCGACGGTGCGCGACCGGCTCCAGGGTCGCCCGCGGGTCGCGATCACCGGCAACAAGTTCCTCGTCGATGACGGGGTCGTGCAGGTGGTCGACGACCGCGAGATGCAGCCGCGCACCGCTGTTGGCATCGACGCCGACACCGGAGAGGTGCTGCTGGTGGTCGTCGACGGCCGCCAGTCGTTCAGCCGCGGCTACACGATGGTCGAGATGGCGCGGCTGATGATCGACCTCGGCGCGGACGAGGCACTCAACCTGGACGGCGGCGGCTCTTCCACGATGGTGGCTCGTCACCCGAACGGCCGGATCGGCGTGGTCAACTCCCCGTCCGACGGCTTCCAGCGCTCGGTGGCCAACGCCCTCGAGGTGACCTACTCGCCACCACGCTGAACGTCGTACGACGTCCGGAGGGCCGGCTCAGAGGGCGTCGGACGAGACCGCGACCAGGGCCACGGCCGTGACCGGCGCGAGGCACTCGGGCAGCGGGCTCGGCACCGCCTGGGGCGTGATCTCGAGGGTCGAGCCGGAGCGGGCGACGTTGACGCCCGGGGGCACGTCGCAGCCGATGGAGACGACGGCCGCGACGAGCGTCCGGCCCGCGGGCACGTCGGCCTGTGCCACCTCGTCGGCGAGCCGGTTGCCCAGGGCCTCGGTGCGGAACTGGCGCGCGAAGCGAGTCACCGCGGCCGCATCGGGCAGCGGGGTGGGACCGAGGCTGACGCGTCCGCCGCCGGCGGTCTGCGAGACGATCGCGACCAGGTCGAAGTCGACCGCGCCCCACGTGTGCGACGAGGACGAGGCTGCGGTGGGGTTCGGATCGGCGCGCTGGACTGCGCCCGATTCGTCAGAGCCGCACCCGGCCACGGCGGCGAGGAGGAGCAGGGACACGAGCAGGGGTCCGAGAGTTCGTCGCATGAGGATGGGACGCTACCGCGCCGCGAGGGGTTCCGGGCATGGCAGGCTGACGTGGTGGGATCGCCGGTGCACCGGCGATCCCTGACGTTCCCAGCCGTTGCAACGCCCAGGAACGTCAGGGACTGCCCAGGAAGTGGTGCTGTCTCGGGTCTCCGGCGGGACAGCTCTGCGATCGGGGTGGGTCAGGGAGTGGGCGTGGCCGGGAGGGGGTGCGTGGTACGAAACCGGCCGCCTGGCCGGCGTCGTCTGACCTCAGCCCGGGAAGGGATGGTCCTTGCCCAGGATGGTGAGCCCGTCCTCGACCCCGAACCCACGGGCCAGGTCCTCGGCCGCGTCGACCCCGATCCGGGCTCCCGCGGGGACGACCACGTTCTTGTCGAGGATGCAGTTGCGCACGACGGCACCCGCCCCGATCCGGACCCCGTTGAGCAGCACCGAGTCCGAGACCTCCGCGCCCGAGCCGACGAAGGTCGCCGGCGAGAGCACCGACCGGGCCACGGAGCCGCCGCTCACGACGACACCCGGAGAGAGCAGCGCCTCCAGCGTCGACGCCTCGCGGCCGTCGTCGCCCTGGGTCACCTTGACCGGCGGCTGCGGGCCGTAGGAGGTGTAGATCGGCCAGTCGAAGTTGTAGAGGTTGAAGACCGGCAGCGGCGAGACCAGGTCCATGTGGGCGGCGTAGTAGGACCCGATCGTCCCCACGTCACGCCAGTAGCCGCGGTCCCGGTCGGTCGCACCCGGGACCTGGTTGTCCTTGAAGTCGTAGACGCCGGCCTGGTTGCGACGCACGAACGCCGGCACGATGTCGCCGCCCATGTCGTGCTTGGACCCGACCTCCGTGGAGTCGCGGGTCACGGCCTCGACCAGCGCATCGGCGTCGAAGACATAGTTGCCCATCGACGCGAGGATCTCCTGCGGCGAGTCCGGCAGGCCGTCGACCTGGGTCGGCTTCTCGAGGAAGTCCCGGATCCGCGACGGCTCGTCGGGCTGGACGTCGATCACGCCGAACTGGTCCGCGAGCCCGATCGGCTGCCGGATCGCCGCGACGGTGCAGGCCGCACCACTCTCGACGTGCTGCGCGACCATCTGCGAGAAGTCCATCCGGTAGATGTTGTCGGCGCCGACGACCACCACGATGTCCGGCTTCTCGTCCTTGATCAGGTTGAGCGACTGGTAAATCGCGTCCGCACTGCCGAGGTACCAGTGCTTGCCGACCCGCTGCTGCGCCGGCACCGGCGTCACGTAGTTGCCCAGCATCGTCGACATCCGCCAGGTCTGGGTGACGTGGCGGTCCAGGCTGTGCGACTTGTACTGCGTGAGCACGACGACCTGGAGGTAGCCCGAGTTCACGACGTTGGAGAGCGCGAAGTCGATCAGCCGGTAGATGCCCGCGAACGGCACCGCCGGCTTGGCCCGGTCAGCGGTCAACGGCATCAGCCGCTTGCCCTCCCCACCGGCGAGAACGATGGCCAGCACGCGCTTGCGGTGGGTCGAGTTCATGTCGACACGCTAGCCGCTCGAACTGCCCCCGGCAGCCCCCTCCCGGACGCGGTAGTTTCGGCTCCGTGCGAGTAGACGTGTTGACCAAGGAGTACCCGCCCGAGATCTACGGCGGCGCCGGTGTGCACGTCGCCGAGCTGGTCCGGGCGCTGCGACGGCGCCCCGACCTGACCACCCACGTGCACGCGTTCGGCGCGCCGCGCGACGAGCCGCAGACCACGTCGTACGCCGAGCACGTCGAGCTGGCCGCGGCCAACCCGGCCCTGCGGACCCTCGGGGTCGACCTCTCCATCGCCAACGGCTGCGCCGGAACCGACCTGGTCCACTCCCACACCTGGTACGCCAACCTCGCCGGCCACCTGGCCGGCCTGCTCCACGGCGTCCCCCACGTGGTCAGCGCGCACTCCCTGGAGCCGATGCGGCCGTGGAAGGCCGAGCAGCTCGGCGGTGGCTACGCCGTCTCCTCGTGGGTCGAGAAGACCTCCTACGAGGCCGCAGCCGCCGTCATCGCGGTCTCGGCCGCGATGCGCGACGACGTCCTGGCCTCCTACCCCTCGATCGACCCGGCCCGGGTGCACGTCGTGCACAACGGCATCGACACCGACGACTGGTCGCCCGTCGTCGACCCCGACCGGGTCCGCCGCCAAGGCGTGGACCCCGACCGCCCCTCGGTCGTCTTCGTCGGCCGGATCACCCGGCAGAAGGGACTCCCGCTCTTCCTGCGTGCCGTGGCCCAGCTGCCGCCACACGTCCAGATCGTGCTCTGCGCGGGCGCCCCCGACACCCCGGAGATCGAGCGGGAGGTGACCGCTCTGGTGGAGGGTCTGGCCAGGACCCGCGACGGCGTGGTCTGGATCCGCGAGATGCTGCCCCGACCGGACGTGGTCGCCCTGCTCTCGGCGGCCACCGCCTTCGTCTGCCCCTCGATCTACGAGCCGTTGGGCATCGTCAACCTCGAGGCGATGGCCTGCGAGACCGCCGTCGTCGCGACCGCCACCGGCGGCATCCCCGAGGTCGTCGTCCATGGCGAGACGGGCCTGCTGGTCCCCATCGAGCAGGCCACCGACGGCACCGGGACCCCGCTCGACCCCGACCAGTACGTCGCCGACTTCGCCGCAGCGCTCAACGAGGTGGTTGCCGACCCGGACCGGGCGGCCGAGATGGGTCGGGCCGGGCGCCGACGCGCGATCGAGGCGTTCAGCTGGGGCTCGATCGCCGAGCGGACCGTGGAGGTCTACCGCTCGGCGCTGTGAGCCACCGCGCCCCGGGGCAGCATCCGCACCGAGCGCATGGACGCCACGGCCAGTGACGTCGCCACCCCGATCACGCTCATCGCGAGCAGGGTCGCGTGCAGCCCGAACGCCGCGCTGGCCAGACCGGCCGCCAGGTTGCCCGCCGGGATCACGCCGGCGGTGGCGAGGTAGTCGTAGCTCGACACACGGGACAGGGAGCGCTCCGGCACGTGCTCGCCCAGCGAGGTCTCCCACAGGGTGAAGGCCGCGGTGACGCAGATACCGGCGAAGAACTCCAGGGCACCGATGCCCCAGACTCCGAGCCCGCTGCCGAGGAACGCCGCCTGGCACGAGGCCCCCACGAGCGTCAGGCTGGCCACG
This sequence comes from Nocardioides sp., assembly GCA_046597165.1. Lineage (GTDB taxonomy): Bacteria > Actinomycetota > Actinomycetes > Propionibacteriales > Nocardioidaceae > Nocardioides. Next base: position 31,268 of record JBKJLD010000087.1, on the reverse strand, counting down.
CGCAGGGCGTAGCGCGGGCGCCACCGCACCAGCACCACGTCGCCGACGATGTTGCCCAGCCCGAAGCAGGCGACCGTGATCGCCCAGTCGTGGGCGCCGCCGAGGTCCCGGGCGAACAGCACGGGTCCGATCACGAAGATCGAGGGCAGCACCACCAGGTGGTAGATGCTGATCGACCCGAGGAAGCCCAGCACCCACGAGCGGCTGCGCACCTCCGCCCAGCCCTCGGTCAGGCTGGTCCAGAAGTGGTCCGTCGTCGCGGTCGGGTCCTCCTCGCCGAGGGCCGCACCGACCAGCCGCGGCCGCAGGGGCAGGAGGAGCAGGATCGAGAGCAGGAAGGTGAAGGCGTCGAAGAGCAACGCCCCACCCGGACCACCGCCGAAGGCGATCAGCAGCCCGGCGATCACCGGTCCGATCACCGTCCCGAGCGAGAACGACAGGCCCCTCAGCGCGTTCGCCGGCTGGATGTTGGCCGGCGAGACGGTCGTGGGCAGCAGCCCGCTGAACGCGGGCGCGAAGAACGCGTCGGCGGCCCCGTAGACCGCAGCGAGCACCACCAGCTGGGAGACCTGCGCATGGCCGCCGAGCAGCAGCACCCCCGCGACCAGCTGGCAGAGCATCCGCACGGCGTCGGAGGCGATCAGGATCCGCTTGCGGTCCAGGCGGTCGGCCCAGACCCCGGCAGGCAGCGCCAGCACCACGAACGGCAGGAACTGCGCCGCCGAGACCAGCGCCACCTCGGTGACCCCGCCGCCGGTCGCGAGCACGGCGAAGGGCAGGGCCACGGCGGTGACCCGGTCGCCCAGGATCGAGAGCACCTGGCTGCCGAAGAGCATGCGGTACTGCGGCTCGTCGCGCAGCACGGCCGGCACCCTGAGCCGTCCCTTGGTGGGCCCGTCGGTCAGCACCGACACAGAATGTCAGCGCGACCCCCTCCCGGCGAGAGGTTTGTCTGGCTACGCTCCGCCCATGACGCTGCCGGCCGGAGCCACCAAGCTGATGTTCCTGCTCTGGGGCGAGGACCTGCCCGAAGCACTCGGAGACTGTGACCTCCATGCCCGCCTCGCGGCCCGCGGCGTACGCCGCCTCCAGGTCAACCTCGACGACGAGCCCGTCGCCGACGCGCTGCGGCTGCAGACCTTCGAGGAGCCGGTCCGCGCCGTGGTCAGCGTGTGGACCGACGGTGCCGGCCCGGAGGTGGCCACCGTCCTGGCCGGAGCCGGGTCCCGGGTCGCGGGCTGGGAGGTCGAGGAGCGACGGCCGCTCGACCCGCCGGAGACGTACGACGGGTCGCGCGCGGACGCGTTGGCCAACGTGGCGGTCCTGCGCCGACCGACGACCCTGACCCACGACGAGTGGCTGCGGCGCTGGCTCGAGCACCACACCCAGGTGGCGATCGAGACCCAGGCGACGTTCGGCTACGTGCAGAACATCGTGGTCGCGCCGGTCACCGAGGACGCACCGCGGGTCGATGCCCTTGTCGAGGAGCTGTTCCCGAGCACGGCGGTCGGTGACATGCATGCCTTCTACGGCAGCGACGGGGACGACGAGGAGCTGACCCGACGACTCACCAGGCTGATGGAGAGCGTGGCCACGATCGGTGCCGACCGTGACCTCGACCTGGTGCCGTCGGGCCGCTACCTCTACGACCTGTCCTAGTGGGGCTCAGGGCAGGAGCCCGGGAACTGACGATCAGGCCGCGCCGACGGACTTCCAGTACTCGTTGAGGGCACCGTTGGTCTTGACGAACCAGACGATCGGGCCGATCAGGATCATCGAGCCGGGGAAGTACCACAGACCGGTCATCGCGCTGACGGGCTTCTCCCGTCCCGCGCGCTCGTAGAGGCCGCCGACCTCGCCGGAGGTCAGGTAGGGCATCACGAAGCCGACGAAGAGGGCGAGGATCAGCGCGAGGCCGCCACCGAGGCCCTGGCCGGAGTGGCGCTTCATCTCGTCGTGGGTCTTGTAGAACCACACGATCGTGTAGATCCCCAGGGTCACGATCGCGAGCAGGATGCAGGTGCCGGTGCTCCGGACCGTCCCGGGTGCACCGGTGGCGACGGGCGCCGCTGCGTACGCCGCCGGGGCGGCCGCGGCGGCCGGGGCGCCGTACGAAGGCTGGGCGACGGGGGTGGCGTCCGCGGCCGGGGCCACGGGCGGGGCAGCGGCCGGCGCAGGCGCGGCAGCTTCGACGGGAGCCTGGGCGGCATCCTGGACGGGCGGGTCGAACGGGCCGGGGACGGGAGTGTGCTCGGACACGGGAGCTCCTGGGTGTGATCGACAAGTCGCCGGGATCGGCGCTCGATGCTAACGACTCGGAGGCACCCTGGGTGGCGGAATGGACCGCGGCTCGCCGGGCCTGTCTTGCCGGCCCGTCGGCCAGTCGGGTCAGCGCGGTGCGTGCACCAGGACCGGCGCGGACTCCCCGGCCAGGTTTCCGGCGCCGTCGGGCACCCGTACGACGTACGTCCCGGGGCCGGCCAGCGCCGCGGGCACCTCGAAGCGGAAGGTGCCGTCCTCGGCGACCGGCGCCCGGGCCACGAGGGTGCCGGCCCGCGCCGTGACCCGCCAGAGCACCGCGTCGACCCCGGGCCTGGCCGGGGTGGCGGTACCGCTCACGACGAGCGGTGCGCCGTCCGCGAGGCCGGGGTCGTCGAGGACCGCTGAGACGCCGGTGGCCACCGGCACTGTCACCGTCGGGGAGAGACTCCCGTCGAGCGACCACGACCCGGCGAAGCTCCACCGGTAGGTGGTCTGCACGGTCGGTGTCACGCTCAAGGTGACGTCGGGCCCTTCGACGGCGCCGCCCTCGACCGGGGAGAACGTCTCGGCGCCGTAGGGCTTCGCCTCGAGCACCAGGAGCCCGTGCCCGGCGGGGGTGTCGCCCTGCGCGACGCGCAGGCTGCCACCGAGGGAGACCTCGTCGCCGGCTGTGACAGGTCCCGTCGGGCCGGAGATGCCCGCGATGCTGGTGAACCCCTCCAGGTCATAGGTCGTGACCTGGCCGGGGGCGCCGATGCGCAGCGCGTCGATCTGGAAGGGGTGGCCGTCGCAGCCGAAGCCCACGGCGTAGAAACCGGGCCCGTCGCCGCCCTGGGCGGCCAGGAAGTCGGGCACCGTCATCGCGACGGGCGCGGGCTCAGCGGGATCCACCGGCTGCCGGGCCTCGAGGTCGTAGCGGGTCCAGTCATAGGCAAGCGTGGTCGCCTCGACCCTCTGCCAGCCACCGGCGACCGCGGCCAGTGGAGCCCGGCCGACCCAGACGAGGTTGGTCCCGCGGTCTCCGGGAGCCTGGTAGCCGGCGTACGCGACCCCCGTCGAGCCCTCGGGCGCGAGCACGGAGAGTCCAGCGACTGTGGTGGCGGCCATCGAGGCGACGGCATGCTGCGAGCCCACCGCGCTGCCACCGGCCAGGTCGTACTTGAGACTGCGGCTGCCGAGCGGCGCCCCTGGTCCGTGACTGAGGTAGGTCGCGATCGGCTCCGCCACCCGATCGAAGACCGCCGAACAGCCCGTGACCGCCAGGTTGGTCAGGCTCCCCGGGGTGAAGTCGAGGCCGTGCACCACCACGGTGTCATCGGCAGCGGCCGGGGCGGCGCCAGCGACGCCGCCGAGCGCGACGACCAGGGTGGCGGAGGCGGCCGTCAGCAACCGTCGCATCGCGCCCCCTCCTCGCCGTGCTGCCCCCCACTTCTTGCCAGCGTACGCCGCGGATCACGGCTGCGGGCCGGGTTGTCCCAGGCTCGTCGTCCCCTCCCGGACCGTCCCGATCCGTGCGATTGGGCCAGGACGGCATACATTGGAGGGGACGACCCCGGATTTGAGGCCCACGACCACGTGCGGCTCGTCCTGGATCGGGAATGGATTGGCGTGGCTGACGTCCGACAGAGCTATTGGCGCACGACGGACATCGAGACCGGGGTTGAGCCTCAGGTCGACGTCGACGGCGCCGTCGAGGCCGACACCGACGGCGAGGCCGTCACCCCGGAGGACGTCACCCCTGAGGACGTCACCCAGGAGGAGGCCGAGGAGGTCTGGGCCCCCGAGGCCCACCGGATCCTCTCGCGCGTCGCCAAGACCTACCAGGGCCTGATCGAGTACGCCGAGCTGGCCGCCGAGATCCAGGAGTCCTCCGGGATCCACACCCGCCGGCAGGTCCGCAGCTGGATCGCGCCGGTGCTCACCCAGGTCGCTCACATCAATCACGACCGCGACGAGCCGCCGCTGACGGCCCTGGTCGTCCACAAGGCCGACGGCACCGTCGGGGTCGGGTACGACGAGGCGCTGCAGCTGGCCGGCGAGCCCGAGCTCACCGACCCGATCGCCCGCGAGAAGCACGCGGCCAAGGCCCGCTTGTCCTGCTACCACTGGGCCGGCGCCAACGTGCCCGCCGACGGTGGACGCCCCGCGCTCTCGCCGCGCTTCGAGCAGATCCAGGCGCGCCAGCGCAAGGAGCGCCGCGCGCTCGAGACGCCGACGATCTGCCCCGTCTGCTTCATGGCGATCCCGCCGACCGGCGTCTGCGACAACTGCGGCTGATCCACTGACCGCGGGGTTCGGCGGTCGCTAGGTTGGGCCGATGACCGAGCGCAACGTTCTGGGCGGACCGCTGGAACCCTGTGGCACGGACCCGGTGACGGGCTTCTACCGGGACGGCGCCTGCGCATGCGGACCTGAGGACATCGGGCTGCACGCGGTGTGCGCGGTGATGACCACCGAGTTCCTGGCCCACCAGCAGCGGGTCGGCAACGACCTGGTGACGCCGCGTCCGGAGTGGAGTTTTCCCGGCCTGCACCCCGGCGATCGGTGGTGCGTCGTCACCGCCCGGTGGCTCCAGGCCCACGAGGACGGAGCCGCCGCGCCGGTCGTCCTCGCGGCCACGAACGAGCGGGCGCTGGAGCTGGTCCCGCTCGAGCTGCTCCGCGGGCACTCGGTCGACGTCCCCGACGACGTCCGTGGCCTCAAGCCGTGACCCGCTGGGTGGCACCCGTGCCGTTGTGGCCGAAGACGCCGATGCTGCCGCCGGGGTTGCGGAACGCGGCGACCCGCAGCCCGGCCGTCGCCGTCAGCAGCCCGCGGCAGTCCCGTCACCACGGCGACAGTCAGTGATCGGGACCGGGTACGGCGAGAACGGGTGTGGCGGGGGCGCGGCCCCAGGGTGTGCGACAGGTGCAAGGCAGGTCCCGAGTCTCTGGCGAGGGCCTCGTTCTCCGGATCGCGAGGCCGCCCGCACGTCGGGCGGAGCGAACCGCCCGGCGCGGGCGAAATCCGGATTTCCCCCCGGGACTCGGGCTTCGAGCACTGTCCCTGACTAGTCGCCTGCCTCGTCGTGGCCGCGCGTCGTGAGCTCCCAGACGCCCGGCTCGCTGGGGCTCTTCAGCAGGCCCTCGTCGACCATCGCCTTGCGCTCCCACCGGGCGGCGTAGCGCCACCGGATCTCGCCACCATTGACCGCGTCGTAGTCGCCCGTGCGCAGCACGGGCGCCATGAGCCGCTCGACCTCGACGAGCAGCGGGTCGACCTCGTGCCGCCCGCCGTGCTCGAGCAGGACCGCCAGGATGGGGGCGCGGAAGTCTGCTTGTGGCGTCCGGGCGGCCGCCCCGGTGTGGCGCACGGTCAACCGGGACTTCCCGCGGCCGGTGCTCGACCCCGACGTACCCGACCGGGTCGGCGCGGCCTTCCTCGCGGCCCGTGGAGGTGTCAGCGGCTCGACGGGAGCCGGCCGGCCGTGGACGCACGTGGACAGCGGCAGGTCGCAGTGCTCGCAGTAGTCTTCGGTCCCGCTCGTCATCGTCTCCGCGTCCCGTGTCCTCGGTGGCCAGGTCTGCGGGCCAGTCTCCACCACCGGCCCGCAACGCCGGCGGCCAGCCTGATCCGGGACTCGAGGTTCGGCAGAAGCCCCGCTCGCGCGTAGTATGGACAGATCCGGACTCCTGACCTGCCCGTGCCACGAGCTTGAGCCACCCCGGCCAGTCGATCTCGGAGTCCTCCGTGTTCCGTTCGTCCAGCACCCCGTCCGTTCCCCGGGACACCCGCCGCACCGGCCTGCTCGCGGGCCTCTCGGTCGGCGCCGTGGCCGTCGGTGTCAGCCTGCTGATGACGGTCGGCTCCACCCCGGCGTACGCCGCGCAGCCGCCCGTCGGCCTCGGGACCACCGCCTCCTTCGCGGTCCTGGCCGGCACCACGGTGACCAACACCGGACCCACCGTGGTCACCGGTGACGTGGGTGTGAACCCCGGCACCGCAATCACCGGGTTCCCGCCCGGTCAGGTGCTCGTGGGCACCCAGCATGCGGCCGACGCGGTCGCCCTGCAGGCCCAGAACGACCTCGTCACGGCCTATGACGACGCCGCCGGTCGGACCCCGGCGACGACCGTCTCCAGCGACCTCGGCGGCCAGACCCTGGCGCCAGGCGTCTACCGCACCGCGGCCGCCATGGCACTCACCGGCACCGTCACCCTCGACGCCGCGGGAGACCCCGACGCGGTCTTCATCTTCCAGGCCGGCTCGAGCCTGATCACCGCCAGCAGCAGCACCGTCGCGCTCCTGAACGGCGCCGACCCGTGCAACGTCTTCTGGCAGGTGGGCAGCTCGGTCACCCTCGGCACCAGCACCACCTTCGTCGGCAACATCCTGGCGCTCACCTCGGCGAGCCTGGAGAACCAGGCGACCGTGGTCGGCCGGGTCCTGGCCCGCAACGGGGAGGTCAGCCTCGACGCCAACACGATCACCCGGCCGACCTGTGCCGCGGCCCCGACGAGCACCCCCAGCGCCACGCCGACCAACACTCCCAGTGCGACCGCCACCAGCACGCCCCACCGCACCCCGGCCGCGACGCCCACCCTGCCGTTCGGACACCCCGAGACCGGCCGACCGGCGAGCACGGCGGCCAGCGGCACGCCCTGGTTGGCGCTGGGCATCCTGGCGTTGGGCGGAGCCGGCGGCGTCGCGCTGGTGGCCGCGCGCCGGCCCCGTCGGCCGCAGCCGCGCGAGTGACGCGTCGCGGGGCGGCGTACCTGACGGTCGGCGCCCTGCTGGCCGTGGCCGCAGTCAGCTTCACCCTCTTCCTGCGGGCTCCTGACAGCCCCGGCCCCGTTGCCGCCCCGGTGACGCCCTCGAGCAGCCCCGCCCCCACGTCGTCGGCCATCAGGGCGGCCAGGCCGGCGGACGGATCGCCGCCGGTTCACCTGCGGATCCCCGCCATCTCGGTGTCGGCCCGCGTCACGAGGCTCGGACTCAACCCGGACCGGACCGTCGAGGTGCCCAGCGACCCCGCCACCACCGGTTGGTACCGACTCGGGCCGACCCCTGGAGAGCTGGGGTCGGCCGTGATTCTCGGTCACGTCGACTCGCTGGGCGGTGCCGCCGTCTTCTACCGGCTGCGAGACCTACGCCGCGGTGACCTGGTCGTGGTCGACGCAGCCGACGGCGGCACCCGGCGCTTCCGGGTCACCTCGGTGGCCAGCTACCTCAACGCCGACTTCCCCGCCGCCCGGGTCTACGGACCGCACGGGAGGACCCGGGGCCTCCAGCTGGTGACCTGCGGCGGCGCGTACGACGAGCGCACCGGCTACCAGTCCAACCTCGTCGTCTACACCCGCCTCGTCGAGGGACGCTGAGCGCTTCGGCTCACCAGCGGTCGTGCACCGCGGCGCGGACGTGGTCGTCGTAGATCCGCTGGACCCCGGCTCGGAGCTCGGGGCCGAGGTCGCCCACCCGACCGGCGGCCGCGTTCGAGCGGGCCTGGGCCTCGTTGCGGGCCCCCGGGATCACGGTCGAGACGCCGGGCAGCTGCCAGATCCAGGCGATCGCCGCCTGGGCGGCGCTGACGCCGTCCGGGGCCGAGTCGCGCACCAGCTCGGTGAACTCCGCCGCGGCCCGCAGCCCGGCCTCGTAGTCGACCCCGGAGAAGGTCTCGCCGACGTCGAAGGCGCTGCCGTCGCGGTTGTAGCTGCGGTGGTCGTCGGCCGCGAACGTCGTGCTGGCGTCGTACTTCCCGGAGAGGAGACCGGAGGCGAGCGGCACGCGGGCGATGATCCCCACTCCCGCCTCCAGGGCAGCCGGCAGGACCCGGTCCAGCGGCTTGAGCCGGAAGGCGTTGAGGATGATCTGGATGCTGGCCACGTGTGGGCGCGCGATCGCTGCCAGCGCCTGGTCGGCGGTCTCCACGCTCACGCCGTATGACGCGACGGCACCGTCGGCGACCAGGGTGTCGAGGGCGTCGTAGGTCGCGTCGCTCTCGATCACCGCAGTCGGCGGGCAGTGCAGCTGGACCAGGTCCAGCCGCTCCACCCCGAGGTTGCGGCGCGAGCGGTCGGTCCAGGCCCGGAAGTTGTCCAGCACGTAGTGGTCGGGCACCTGCTCGACCCGGCGGCCCATCTTGGTGGCCACGGTGAGTCCCGCTCCGGGGTGGTCGGCCAGGAAGCGGCCGATGACCTGCTCGCTGCGTCCGTCTCCATAGACGTCGGCGGTGTCGAAGAAGGTCACGCCGTCGCCGACCGCGCTCTCGAGCACGCTGCGTGCGGCCTCCTCGGAGACCTCACCCCAGTCGGCGCCGAGCTGCCAGGTGCCGAGTCCGACCACGGACACCTCTGGTCCGGTCCGGCCGAGCCTGCGCTGCTCCATGGGTTCCTCTCCTTGGGACGTGCCGACTGCTCAGCACGTGCTGCCGACGAGCCTAGTCAGCCGCGCCGAGTGGCCGAGTGCTGCGACTGGTTCAATGGGCAGTCACGCGATCCGAGGAGCTGGCCGTGGCCGTGGTGATGGTCGTCGAGGACGACATGGACGTGCGCGAGTGGATCGCCCGCTGCGTCGAGCAGGACGGGCACACCGTCGTGCAGGCCGTGGACGCGCCCGCTGCCCTGGACCTGTGGGCGGGCGGCCAGAGCGCCGACGTGGTCCTCCTCGACTACGCGCTCCCGGGAGTCGACGGCGTCACGCTGCTCGACCGACTGCGGGAGACCACGCCCGCCCTCCCGGCGGTCTTCGTGACCGTCCAGTGGGCCGGTCAGATCATCGAGCGGATCGGGGCCACGGGAGCGGAGCGGGTCACCAAGCCGTTCGAGCCCAGCCACCTGCGCGCCGCCGTACGGCGAGCACTGGAGCCGAGCCAGGAGCCTTCGGCGTGACCCGAGCCCGTCTCGGGACCACGGCGCTCTTCTCGTTGCTCTATGTCGTGGCCGCCCTGATCGGGCGGCAGAGCGTGGTCCCCGGGAGCACCCTCGCGCTGGTCTGGCCGGCCGCCGGCGTCGTCGCCGTGTGGTTCGCGACCCTCGGCTGGTCGCGCACACTGCTCGTGGACGTCGTCGTCCTCTTCGCGGTGGCCACCGGCGTCAACACCGCCACGGGCGCCAACCTGTGGCTCGGACTGAGTCTCGGCTGGGCCGCCGTCGTCCAGGCCCTGGTCTTCGGCGTCCTCCTCTCCCGGTCGTCCCCGCACCTGTGGGGCCGCCTCGACGAGTCGTCGGGGCTGCGGCGCCTCGTGGACGTCGGCCACGTCCTCACGGCCACGGTGGTCAGCACCGTCGCCTCGGCCCTGGTCGGACCCGCCGTGGTGCTCTCGGTGGTCGAGGGCAACGCGCTGATCGCCGTCTCGTGGGTGGTGCGCAACTCGGTCAGCGTCCTGGCGCTCCTGCCCTTCGGGGTGTTCCTCGTCATCCGATTCCTGACGATCAGGACCGCCGACCAGCACGCAGCGACGAACGCGAGATCGACCCCGCGCGTCCACGCGATGGCCGGCGACGCCGAGCTGGTCGCCGTCTTCGCGGCCAGCGGGGTCGTGTGCTGGTTGGTGCTGATCGTCAACCACGACCTGCCGCTGCCCTTTCTGCTGATCGGAACGAGCGTGTGGGTCGGCACCAGGTTGACCACGGCGACCGCCAGCGTCCACAGCCTGCTGATCGGCAGTGCGGTCGTCGTCCTTACGCTGGACGACTACGGTCCCTTCGCCGAGATCGTGGCCCCGGTCTCGCGGAGTCTGGTGGTGCAGGCATTCGTCGGCCTCACCGTGATCACCGCCATGGCACTCGCGATCGGGCGCGAGGAGAGCGGTCGGCTCAACCAACGCCTCGCTCGGGCCGAGGACCGGTCGTCGAGACAGGCAACGATGCTGACCACGATCCTCGACTCGCTGGCCGACGGAGTCTCCGTCCTGCGTCCGGACGGCACCGTCGTCCTGCGCAACCCGGCGGCCACCCGCCTGACCTCCGGCGTCGCCGCGGCCACGAACAGGACGGCCACCGTGGCGCAGTACGGCATGTTCCACCCCGACGGCCGACCCCTGGCTCCGCAGGAGTCGCCGTTCGCCCAGGCAGTCGCGGGCACGGAGATCACCGCCATGGAGCTGTTCATCCGCAACGCGGGTGTCCCCGAGGGCCAGCTCATCGAGGTGAGTGTCAAGCTGCTGGCCGACGGCGACGAGGACCTGGTGGTCGGCGTCTTCCACGACGTCACCTCCGACCGGCGCGAGCGCGACGAGCTCGCCTCCTTCGCCGGCGTGGTCGCCCACGACCTGCTCAACCCCCTCACCACCGTGGAGGGCTGGTCCGAGGCGCTGGCCGAAGAGATCCGGGAGCCCGGGGTGCGCGATCCCGAGGTGGAGCTGGAGCACCTCACCCGGATCCAGCGAGCCGCCCGACGGATGCGTGACCTGATCAACGACCTGCTCGCCTACACGACCGCGCGGGACCTCCAGATCAGCCCGGTCCGCGTCGACCTCGGCGCCGTCGTCCAGGATGTCGCCCGCTCCCGCACCGAGATGGTGTCCGGCCGGGAGGTCGCTCCGGTCATCACCATCGGGGAGCTGCCCGACGTGCTCGCCGAGCCCGTGCTGCTGCGCCAGGTCATCGACAACCTGATCGGCAACTCCGTCAAGTACGTCGCCCCGGGCGTCACCCCCGAGATCACGGTCCAGGCACGGGAGAGCGACGGGCTGGTCGAGATCGTGATCTCCGACAACGGCATCGGCATCCCGGACGGTCAGCACACCACCGTCTTCGACACCTTCCACCGTGCCCACACCGACGGCTACCGCGGCACCGGTCTCGGCCTCTCGATCGTCAAGCGGGTCGTGGAGCGCCACGGCGGCACCATCACCGCTTCGCACAACCCCGATCACCCCGGCACTGTCATGCGGCTCACGTTCCCGGCGGTGTCCGGCCACTGACCGTCGGAAATTCCCTCGGCGCCGTCGTCGTTCGGACCACGGCGGACCGGACAGGGCGCTCGACGACGGGAATCAGATGGCAGCCACCGACCGCAGGACCGACTACCGGGTGACCTTCGTGGTCCTCTGCGTCGGTGTCTCGTCGTTCTCGCTGCTGCAGTCGATGGTCAACCCGGTGCTGCCGACCATCGAGACCGCGCTGCACACCGACCAGGCCACGGTCACCTGGGTGCTCACGGCGTACCTCCTCTCCGCCTCGGTCTTCACCCCGATCATCGGCCGCGTCGGGGACAAGGTCGGCAAGGAGCGGATGCTGGTCTTCGCGCTCGGGGCACTCACGGTCGGCTCCTTGATGGCGGCCCTCGCACCCAGCATCGGGGTGCTCATCGCCGCCCGCGCCGTGCAGGGCATCGGCGGCGGCGTCCTGCCCCTGACCTTCGGCATCATCCGCGACGAGTTCCCACGCGAGAAGGTCGCCGGGGCCGTCGGCACGTCGGCCGCGCTGCTCGCCGTCGGCGGTGGCATCGGGCTCGTCCTGGCCGGTCCGGTGGTCAACGCCCTGAGCTACCACTGGCTCTTCTGGCTCCCGATGGCGATGACCCTGATCGCCGCCGTCGCCGCGGCCGTCTTCGTGCCCGAGTCGCCCGAGCGGACCCCCGGACGGATCAACGTCGGTAGCGCGCTGCTGCTGTCGGCCTGGCTGGTCGCGCTGCTCCTCGCCGTGAGCCAGGGGCACAGCTGGGGCTGGGGCTCGGGCCGCGTGCTCTCGCTCTTCGTCGCCGCCGCGATCCTGCTGCCGGTCTGGGTGACGGCCGAGTCCCGCAGCGAGACGCCGCTGGTCGACATGCACATGATGCGGATCCCGACGGTGTGGACGGTCAACCTGGTCGCCCTGCTCTTCGGGGCCGGGATGTACTCGATGTTCGCGTTCCTGCCGCAGTTCCTGCAGACCCCACAGCTCACCGGCTACGGCTTCGGCGTGAGCGTCACCGTCTCTGGCCTGGTGCTCCTGCCGCAGACGGCCGCGACGTTCCTGTCGGGCATCTTCTCCGGCGGGCTCGCCGCCCGCTTCGGCTCCAAGGCCGTGCTGGTGGCGGGAGCGGCCCTGACCTCCCTCGGGACCCTCGGCCTCACCCTCGCCCACCAGCACCTGTGGCAGATCGTGCTGGAGACCACCATCCTGGGCCTCGCCTTCGGCCTGGCGTTCGCCGCCATGTCCAACCTGGTCGTCGACGCCGTCCCGCAGTCCCAGACCGGGGTCGCCAGCGGCATGAACGCCAACATCCGCACGGTCGGCGGCGCCCTCGGCGGCGCGATCCTGGCCAGCGTGGTCACCGCGGGCGCGCGTCCCGACGGCCTCCCGGTCGAGGCTGGCTACACCCACGGGTTCGGCCTCCTGGTCGTCACCTCGGCGCTCGCCGCCGTGGTCGCGCTCTTCGTGCCCGTCATCAAGGCCCGCACCCACCTCGTCGCCGGCCCCCAGGCCGAGGCTGAGGCTGACACCGAGGCCGAGACCGAGGAACAGCTGCACGGTGAACCCGCTCGTTAGGAGTCCCCTACCGACGGGTACGTTCGGCGGGAGGTCCCGCCCTGTTCACCACGGACCCGCCTGCTCACCACCGAGGAGTCACCGATGCAGCTGGAGCTGTCCCCCGAGGACGCGGCGTTCCGCGACGAGATGCGCACCTTCTTCACCACGCAGGTCCCGCAGGAGATCCGGGACGCCGTCTCGAATCGGCAGGAGCTGAGCAAGGAACACATCGTCGAGAGCCAGCGGATCCTCAACGACCACGGCCTGGCTGTGCCGCACTGGCCGGTCGAGTGGGGCGGACAGGACTGGAGCCCCCTGCGGCGCCACATCTGGCACGAGGAGATGCAGCGGGCCAGCGTCCCGCTCCCCCTGGCCTTCAACGCCTCGATGGTCGGTCCCGTGATCGCGGCGTTCGGCTCCCAGGAGCTCAAGGAACGCTTTCTGGCGAAGACCGCGAGCCTCGAGATCTGGTGGTCGCAGGGGTTCTCCGAGCCCGATGCCGGCTCCGACCTCGCCTCGCTGCGCACCACCGCGGTCCGCGACGGCGACGAGTTCGTGGTCAACGGCCAGAAGACCTGGACGACGCTGGGCCAGTACGGCGACTGGATCTTCTGCCTGGTCCGCACCGATCCCGAGGCCAAGAAGCAGCGTGGCATCTCGTTCCTCCTCATCGACATGACCTCCCCCGGCGTCACCGTGCGCCCGATCGAGCTGATCGACGGCGGCCACGAGGTCAACGAGGTCTGGTTCGAGGACGTCCGCGTCCCGGCCGAGAACCTGGTCGGCGAGCTGAACGCGGGCTGGGACTACGCCAAGTTCCTGCTCGGCAACGAGCGGGTCGGCGTGGCCCCGGTCGGAGCCACCAAGCGGGTGCTCGCCCAGGCCAAGAAGTACGCCGGCGACCAGCTCGACGATCCCCTCGTCGCCGCCCGGATCGCGGAGCTCGAGAACGAGCTGCTCGCCCTGGAGCTCACCGCGCTGCGCGTCGTCGCGAACTCCACCGACGGCAAGCCGCACCCCGCCTCCTCGGTGCTCAAGCTGAAGGGCAGCGAGCTGCAGCAGGCGGTCAGCGAGCTGGTCGTCGACCTCGCCGGCCCGGCCGGGCTCGCCTCGGGCGCCGACGACGGCTCGGAGCTCCCGGGCTGGGCGCGCCGGGCCACCCCGACGTACCTCAACCTGCGCAAGGCCTCGATCTACGGCGGGTCCAACGAGATCCAACGCCAGATCATCGCCAAGACGATCCTCGGACTCTGAGAGGCCACGACATGGACTTCACCTACGACGACGAGCAGCAGGCGCTGCGCGAGGCCGTGCGCGGCCTGGTCGGCAAGACGTACGGCGACTTCGAGAACCGGCGCCGCACCGTCGCCGACGACCCGGGCTTCGACGAGCAGCTCTGGGCGCGGCTGGCCGAGATGGGGGTCCTCGGACTCCCGTTCGCCGAGTCCGACGGCGGCGTCGGCGCGGGACCGGTCGAGATCGGGATCGTGGCCCACGAGCTGGGCCGGGTGCTCGCGCCCGAGCCGTTCCTGACCTCCGTGGTGCTCGCGGGCGGGCTGGTGGCCGCCGCCGGGAGCGCCGAGCAGCGGGTCGAGGTGCTCGGCGCCCTGGCCGCGGGCGAGAGCGTGCTCGCCTTCGCCCACGACGAGCCGGGGAGCCGCTGGGCGGCCACGGCCTCCGCGGTCACCGCCGCGGTCGACGGTGACGCGTGGACGCTCACCGGTGTGAAGGAGCCGGTGCCGCACGGCGCCCGCGCCGACCTGCTGGTCGTCAGCGCCGCACTGCCCGACGATGCCGGGACCGGGCTCTTCCTCGTCGCTGCCGACGCCACCGGCCTCACCCGCGACGGCTACCCGACGTACGACGGCGGGCGGGCGGCCAAGATCGTCCTCGATGCCACCCCCGCCACCCCCCTCGGCGAGCCGGGCGCGGACCGGACGCCGACCATCACCACCGTGCAGGACATCGCCCGGGTGATCGCCGGCAACCAGGCGATCGGAGCGATGGAGTTCGCCCTGTCCGCCACCACGTCGTACCTCACGAGCCGCAAGCAGTTCGGCGTCACGCTGAACACCTTCCAGGCGCTCAACTTCCGGGCGGCCGACATGTACGTCTCGCTCGAGCTGGCCACCAGCGTGGTGGCCTGGGCAACGATGGTGCTGGCCTCGGGCAGCCCCGAGGAGGCAGCCGAGGCCGCCTCGCGGGCGAGCCTGCAGGCCAGCCGCGCGGGGCGGCACATCGGGCAGGAGGCGATCCAGCTGCACGGCGGGATCGGGATGACGGCGGAGTACAGCATCGGCAGCTACACCAGCCACCTCACCGCCCTCGACCACCTGCTCGGCGACGGCAACCACCACCTGAGGCTGCTCGCTGCCGAGGTGGGCGACCACGAGGAGGTCGATCCCCTCGCCTGAACACACGCCTGACCACTCCCCTGACCGGTCCACGAGCGAGCCCGTGGTGCTCGGCGACCGCTACGAGCTCGGTGCGGTCCTGGGCCGTGGGGGCATGGCCGACGTCTACCGCGCCACCGACCGGTTGCTGCACCGCGAGGTCGCGATCAAGGTGCTGCGCGAGACGACCGAGAACGACGCGGACCGGCGCCGGTTCACCAGCGAGGCCACGATGCTCGCGGGGCTGAGCCATCCCGGCCTGGTGATGGTGCTCGACGCGGGATTCACCGCCGAGCAGCCCTACCTCGTCCTCGAGCTGGTCGAGGGGCCGACCCTGGGCCAGGCCTGCGCCTCCGGGCCGCTGGACCCGGACCGGGTCGCCGAGATCGGCGCCCAGCTCGCCGAGGCGCTCGCCTCGGCCCATGCCCAGGGCGTCGTGCACCGGGACGTGAAGCCCGGCAACGTCCTGCTCGGCACGGACGGCCGGGTGAAGCTCGCCGACTTCGGCATCGCACGCCTGCTCGACGACACGGTGCGGCACACGAAGACCGGCCACGCGATCGGCACCCCGGCGTTCCTGTCCCCCGAGCAGGTCCGCGGTGACGAGATCACCACCGCCGTTGACATCTACTCCCTCGGGCTGGTCCTGCTCGAGGCACTGACCGGAGAGCGGGCCTACCCCGGTTCGGCGACCGAGGCCGCCCTGGCCAGGCTCAGTCGGCCGCCCGCGATGCCCGCGTCGCTGCCGGCCCACTGGCGCGAGCTCCTGGTCGCGATGACCGCCACCGAGCCGGGCGACCGACCGGGCGCAGCCGGGGTGGCGACGCGGTTGCGCACCGACGGATCCGACCCGTCCCGTCCGGTCACCACGCGTCTGCTGCCGCACCCGGTGCCGGTGACCGGCGTCGCAGGGACCGGGATCCAGGGAACGGTGGGCGCCACCTGGGCGGCATGGTCGGCGCGGCTCGCCGAGGTGCCGCCGCACCTGCGCGCCGTCGCCGCGGCGGTGGGCGCGATCCTGCTGCTCATCCTGATCGCCGGCCTCGCCTCGGGAGGCCCGGCGAGCCAGACCCCACCCCAGAGCCCGACCCAGCAGCCGGTGCAGGAGAAGAGCACGTCACCGGGGTCGGGGCAGAGCACCACCCCCGTCACCGCGCCAGCCTCCAGCCCGGTGGCACCGAAGGATCACGGCAAGGGCCACGGCAAGGGCAAGAAGGAAGCGAAGAAGCACTGATGGGCTGACGCCACCCGGCGCGTTGTCCACAGGCTTCCGGCCGCCGGTTTCGCACCCCTGCCCCCGGGCACCGTCCCGATGAGCCGCCAGCCGCCCGCTCGGGGCGTCTGGGCCGCTCTCGGAGGCTCCGGATGTCGCACCGTCCTGACCACGTCGCACCCGACCTGCCCTCGTCCGACCTCGCCGTCGAGCTCCGGTGGGGGCCGGACACGGCAGCCACGCTGGCCCGAGACCACCACGAGGCGGCGGCCGCGATCGGCGCCACGGTCCGCGCACTGCCGCCAGGGGTGGACGCCGGACCGGCCGCTGCGCTGCTCTCCCGGATCCTGAGCGAGGTCGTCGCAACGGCCGACGACCTGGCCTTCGTCAGCGCCGCGTGTGCCGCGCTCATGGGCGACGTGGGGAAGGCCTTCGGCGACTCCGACCGGGCGGTCGCCGCGGGGCTGGGCGAGCTGGCGGGCGTGATCTCGTGATCGAGACGCGGGTCCGCGGCAACGTCGCCGAGGTGCGCGCCGGCGCCCGCTGGCTGCGCGACACCCTGGGCCGGGGCTTGGGCGAAGCGAGCGACCTGACCACGGCCGCCCACCGGCAGGCGGCCCGCGAGTGGAGCGGGCTCTCGGCCGAGGCCTACGCCCACCTCACCACGCGCACCGTCGGTCTGCTCGACGACCAGGTGCGGCGCATCGACCGGGCGGCTGCGGCCTGGGAGGCGTACGCCGCCGAACTGGAGCAGGTCCTGGGCCGGATGGCGTCGCTGCGCTCGGAGGCGGTCGCCGGTGGGCTCGCGGTGACGGGCACCGTGATCCACCCGCCCGTCCCCGGCCCCAACATCGGGCCCAGTTTCGGGCCCGACCCGGAGGTCCTCTACGACCGGCTCGCCCGCGCCGTCGCCGAGACGGCCGCCGGCCTGGCGGAGTGGATCGCCACCCACCTCGGTGCAGCCGCGCACGACGCGCAGGAGAACGGCGGCACCCGCGCCGTGGTCGAGTTCCTTCAGGCGAGCGCCCTGCCGTTCCAACGGGGCGTGGGGTTGTTCCTCGCCCGGGAGTGCCTCACCGGTGCGTCCGACTGGCTGGGGGACCTCGCCGAGCAACACCACGGGTCGGCCGAGGACCTGCGGTCCGCGCACCGCTCCGGCAACCCGGCCCGCCGCGTGCTGGGCCAGGCCCCCGAGACGCCCGGCCGGATCCACGCTCTGACCGAGGCCGCCGAGACCGCGGCGACCAGCGCCAAGGTCCTCCGCTACGCACCCCGGTTGCTGGGACCAGTGGGGCTGGTGACGGACGGCTACTTCGCCTATCAGGATCTCCAGGCCGGGACGTCACCGGGCGAAGTCGTCGTGAGCAACGTGGCGTCGTACGCCGCCGAAGCTGGCGTGGCCGCAGCGGTGGCCGGCTCCACCCTGTCCACGCCGGTCGTGGTGACTGCAGTCGCGGCGGGCGCCGTGGGCGTCGGTGTCAGCTGGGGGGTCGCAAAGGGCTGGGAGGCCCTCCCCGACGAGGCGACCGACACGGTGGACGACGCGCTCGTCGACGCCTACGACGCCTCCACCAATCTGGCGCAGGACGGCTGGAAGAAGGTGTCGGGATGGCAGTGAGGGTGCGGCTTCGTCCGCGGGTGGCCATCGGGGCCCACGTGGGGCTCCTGATCTCCATCCTGGCCGGCGCGCTCGTGGGCTTCACGGAGTTCGGGTTGCTGCCGTCCGGCTTCCAGCTGCTGTGGTGCGCATGCCTGCCCGCGTGGGTGCTGACGTGGCGCGTGACCCTGCCCGCGCGACACCGGCTGCCACCGGGTGACGTGGACCGCGTCGACGGCTCTCGCACCGTGGCGGCCCTCCTCCTGGCCGTCAGCGTGCTGGTCTGGCCTGCCTGCCTGCTGATGGGTCTTGGCGTGCTGCTGTCCCCACCCGGCACCGTCTCCCGGCCCGGGCTCGCCGTCTTCACAGCGCTCGGCGCGCTGGTCATGCTGCCCGCGTGGTTTCGCCTGTTGACCGGAAGGCTGCACCTGTGGCGGCTCGAGCTGGGGCCCGATGTCCTGCGTTGGGTGGCCATCCGCGAGACGACCGAGGTCGACTGGTCCGACATCCGCCACGTGGAGCTCCGGGAGCGCGACACCCAGCTGTGGATCGAGCGGCGCGACACCGTCGAGCCGTTGGGCATACCACTGCTCGGCTTCGACTACCCGGGCGAGGAGATTCTGGCGGCGGTCGAGCGCAACCGGGTTGCCCATCGGCGTTGAGGTGCAGCAGGGTCTGGGCATGAGTCAACTCCACAGCGGCTACGCCCTCGTCGTCGTCGACGTCCAGGAGGGGTTCGCCGACCCCTCGTGGGGGCCGCGCAACAACCCCGCCTTCGAGGCCAACCTCGGCGCCCTGATCGGCGCCTGGTCGGATGCCGGGCTCCCGCTGGTCTACGTCCGCCACGACTCGACGGGTGAAAACTCGCCGTTGCGCCCCGGGCAGTCCGGCAACCAGCTCCAGTCGATGCTCGCCGCGGCGTCACCGGACCTGCTGGTCACCAAGACGGTCAACTCGGCCTTCCACGGCTCCCCCGACCTGCACGCGTGGCTGCGCGGCAACGACCTGAGCGGCATCGTGGTCACCGGGGTCACCACCAACCACTGCTGCGAGACGACCGCCCGGGTCGGCGCCAACCTGGGCTACGACGTCCAGTTCGTCCTGGATGCCACCTACACCTTCGATCGGGTCGGACCGGACGGGACGGCCCTGACCGCGGACGAGCTGGCCCGAGCGACCGCGACCAACCTGCACGGCGAGTTCGCCACCTTGGTGAGCACGGCCGACGTCCTCGACGCGATGGCCGACGACTGACGGCCGCAGGTGTGGCTCAGCGGCCGCGCCGGCCCGACCAGTCGGCGAGCTCGGCGTACTTCCGGCACCGGCCCTGGGCCGGCTCCGGCACCACGTCGGCCAGCGTGCGCCAGGCGCGGGCGCGGGCCGGGACGGCGTAGTGCTCCTGCACCAGATCCTGGATCCCGGGCTCGAGCAGCACCGCGGCGACCGCGTGCCGGGCCACCTCGATCTCCGTGCCCAGCTGCTCGGCGTGGTCGAGCACCGTGGCGATGACCGCCAGCGCCAGGTCGGTGACCGTGGCCGACGCGCCGGCTCTGCTGGGCCGTGGCTCCGGCAACAACGCGAGCCAGACCTGCTGGGGCAGGTCGCTGACGAGTGCGGCGTCCTCGACGAGGGCGTAGCGCGCGGGCAGCCGGCCGCGGCGCTGCGCCTCCGCGATCCGGTCGAACCAACGGCCCCGCCGGGGCTCTCGCGCGACGGCGAGCGCCGTGTCCGTGTCGACGACCAGCGGGGCGCTCTCGAACATCAGGCCGGGTGGCATCGAGATCGGCACCAGACGGCCGATCGCGCAGGTCCCCGGCTCGTGTCGACCGAGGAGCCCGAGGTCGAGGAGGTCGAGCTGCTGGTCGCCGTCCAGCTCGGTCACCTGGAGACGGCCGCGGTGCTCCGAGTCGAGCCGGTAGCCACCCATCGGGGCCCGCGTCCACTCCTCGACCCGGTCGCAGCGGGCGACCAGCGCGTCGTCGGCCCGGGTGGCGAGGAAGTCGAGCAGGCCGCCGTCGTCATAGACGCGCAGCTGGCGCACCACCCAGTCGCGTTGGAGCAGGGTCCCGGCGTACAGCTCCAGGTCGCGCCCGCCTCCACGATCGTCCAGCGGCCACGGCCGCAGCGCCTGGGCCGTCGCCCAGCGGGAGTACATCCACCCCGGGGCGTCGTCGCCGAGCTCGGCCAGCGTGGCGAGGTGGACCCGGTGCAGCGACCCGGCCAGCGCGGGCACGCGGGCGTGGTGCCGCAGGGATGCTGCCGGGTCGCCGCCGGCCTCGGCTGTCAGCCAGGCGCGCACGTGTCGAGCGGTCCCCCGAGAAAGGTCCATGCCTCGAGCCTGCGTGCTGGCGCGCCAAGGCGCCAGTCCTGGGGCTGGATTTGTGGAGAACCGGCTGGCGTCAGCGTGTCGTGAGCACCCGCGGGACCCCGTGCAAGCGGTCGGAGTCAGGCAGCCGACGCCGACGGACCATGTGCAGGGTGATGAAGATCGAGCTGAAGGCGGCGCACACGCACCAGACCGACGCGAACGCCTCGGCGTAGACCAACGCGACCACGGTGAGGCCCACCAGGTTCACCACACCGAAGGCGACGATCGAGGGGTAGCCGGAGAGCAGGGAGGGACCGATGACCGCCACGATGTAGAGACCGGTCCACAGGACGCCGTTCTCCAGCTGGGCGACGTAGCTCAGGGCGTGCGGGTGCGCGACCACCTCGACCGGGCCGGTGAGCACGGCCAGCGCGAAGTACGTCGCCACGACCGCGCCGAGCGCCACGAAGGGTGCGACCCGCAGCCGGGAATCCCGCGGCTCCAGCAGCAGAACCGCGGTCGGCATCAGGATCGGGAGGACTGGGAAGGCGAAGATCAGGTACGCCATCGCGGCGGCGTGCTGCGTCGCGGCCGAGACGTGGCCCTCGACGCCGGCCCAGACCACCGCCTCCACCAGCTGGTGCAGGGCAAAGAGCAGCGGCAGCGCCGCGAACGGCACCTCACGAACGTGGCGCACCTCGCGCAGCGAGACCGCGGCGACCGGGAGCAGCGCGATCCCCGCCACGAGGTCTGCCTGGACGGAGAAGCACACCCGGCAGACCCTAGACCTCGGCGTCGGTCGCGGTGCGGACTCAGCCGGCGGGCGAGTAGATCAGCTTCTTGTTGACGAACTCGTCGATGCCGTAAGGACCGAGCTCGCGACCGACGCCCGAGCGCTTGGTGCCACCGAACGGGAGATCGGCGTAGGAGCCCTGCGCGCTGTTGATCCAGACCATGCCGGTGTCGAGCCGGTCGGCCACCTGCTGGGCCTTGGCGGCGTCGGAGCTCCAGACGACCCCACCGAGGCCGAAACTCGAACCGTTGGCCAGGTCGACGGCCTCGTCGACGTCGGCCACGCGGTAGACCACGGCCGCCGGGCCGAAGAGCTCCTCGCTGAAGGCGCGCATGTCGGGGGTGACGTCGGTCAGCACGGTGGCCTCGACGAAGGCGCCGACGCGGTCCAGGCGCTTGCCGCCGGTGCGCAAGGTCGCGCCCTTGGCGACCGCGTCGTCGATCTGCTCGATGATGTTCTCGGCTGCCTGCTCGGAGGAGAGCGGACCGAAGTCGGAGGCCTCGTCGAGCGGGTCGCCAGGGGTGAGGCCGGCCATGGCGGCGGTGAACGCCTCGACGAAGTCGTCGTACAGCTCATCGACGATGATCATCCGCTTGGTGCCGTTGCAGGCCTGGCCGGCGTTGCCCATCCGGCCGCGAACGGCCGCCTTCACGACCGCACCGAGGTCCTCGGCGTCTAGCAGGATGAAGGGGTCCGAGCCGCCCAGCTCCAGGACGACCTTCTTGAGGTTGCGCCCGGCGACCTCGGCGACGGCCGAGCCGGCGCGCTCGCTGCCGGTGACCGAGACCCCGACCAGGCGGTCGTCGGCGATCATGTCGGCGGCTTGTTCGTTGGTGGCAAAGATGTTGACGTAGGCGTCCTCAGGCAGGCCGGCGTCGACGAAGATCTGCTCCATTGCCAGCGCGGACTCGGGGCACTGGGCCGCGTGCTTGAGGATGATCGTGTTGCCGATCATCAGGTTGGGCGCCGCGAACCGGGCGACCTGGTAGTACGGAAAGTTCCACGGCATGATCCCGAGCAGCGGGCCCACCGGCTCCTTGCGGACGATCGCGGTGCCGCCGGCCTGCGGGTCGAGCGGGGTGTCGGCGAGAAGCCCCGGCCCCTCGTTGGCGTAGTAGCGGTAGATGGAGGCGACCAGCTTGAGCTCGCCCTTGCCCTCCCCCAGCGGCTTGCCCATCTCCCGCGCGATGATCACGGCCAGCTCGTCGGCGCGCTCCTCGTAGAGGTCGGCCACGCGGAGCAGCAGCTTGGTGCGCTCGTCCTTGCTGGTGGTGCGCCACACGCCGTACGCCGCGTGCGAGCGGGCCAGGGCTTCCTGCACGTCGGCGTCGGTTGCGGTGGGGAACTCGTTCTCGACCTCGGCAGTGGCCGGGTTGGTGACCTGGTACTTGCTCACGGGCATGTCCTCTCGCTCGGGTGGGTCGCGCCCTGCCCACGCTAGTTCGCGGCCCGGCATGGACAAGGCCTCGAGCAGGTGAGGATCGACGCCGGTGTCAGGAGTCGGTGCGGTCCGTCATCGCGGCGCGGATGATCGCGAAGTCGTCGGCACTGATCTCGAAAAGGCCCTGGCGGAACGGCACGCCCCACTGCTTCACGTCGGTGATGAAGGAGAGCTGCTCGAGCAGCGCACCGGTGTCGGCGGGATGGGTCTCCTCGAAATCGACCTTGACGCGCCACGGCCGGAAGTCGGGGCGGACCTTGACCTGGAACAGCTCGTCGTCGGTGACCGTCCCGAGTGCCGTGAACTGGCGCAGCGGGCGCCCCGAGCGCATCGCGGTGCGCGGGGAGTAGAAGACGATGCCGTCGCCGCCCCGCAGGTTGCGCAACTTGGCGTCCTTGCCGTGGTCGGCCTGCGCGAAGCCGCCCTCCACGGCGAGCTCGACGTGCTCGAGGCTGACGGTGCTCACCCAGTACGACGCTGACATTCCCTGATCGTGTCACGCCGCCAGAGGGGTCCGGCAATCTGTGGAGGTCGGCTACGCGCGCTCGCTGCCACCGAAGTAGCGGTTTGGCTCAGGCGGCCAGCTTGATCGGGACCGGACTGTAGTAGAGCTCGGCGGACAACGATGACACCCGCTGGGCCGGCTCGCGCGGCCAGACGGGCAGCGGTGGGGCCTGGGACCAGTGGGTGTGCTCGGTGGGGGTGGTGATCTCGGTGGTGTGCTGCTCGGGCCACTGGCTGCGGGTCTCGTGGCGCCAGCCGGGGGCTTCCTTGGCGTAGTTGCAGGCCTCGCAGAGCCCCTGGCCGCCGTCGAGGGTGGTCTGCCCACCCCGGGACCGGGGAGTGACGTGGTCACCGTGACGGACCGGGGCGTTGCACCACGGGGTGCGGCAGAGCTCGCCGTCGCGGGCGAAGAGCAGTCGACGCAGGCCGCCGTGGAAGACGATGCCCTGGCTGTCCATCGCGACCAGGGTGTTGTCGTCGGGGTTGGTGAAGAGTCGCCGGACCAGGACCTTGGCCTCGGGGTCGGCCAGGAACTCGGCGACGACCCCGTTGGGCAGCGGGCCGTAGCCGACCAGGTGGGCGGGCGTCTCGTGGTCGGTGCCGAGCAGCATCTCGGCATTCATGACCAGTTGGACCTCCGCGCGGGCACCGGAGCGCAGGCCGAGGAGACGGTCGGTGAACTCGTCGGCGATCACTTGGTCACGGGTCCGCCCGTCGCCGAGGGCACGGCGGGCGTCGGCTTCATCGCGCAGCGACTCCACCGCGGCCAGGGCGAGGAGCGCCGGCAGGTCGCCGCTGATCCGGGCCATCCCGTTGCCGAGCTCACGCAGCGTGACGCGGCGACGGGCCCGGGCCGCGCGCGCCCGGGTCTCGGCACCCTCGGTGTCGAGCTCGTAGGCCACTCGCCGAACCAGGCCCACGAGCTCGCGGTTGCCCAGCCCGGCGAGCTGCGGACCCAGGGTCCCGTCCACCGTCATCCGGTCTTCCCTGGACAGATCGGTGGTCTCGCGGACCATCAGCTGGGCGGCGTACTCGTTGATGTCACCGCGAGCCAGGGACTTCAGGGTCTCGGGCAGGTCGCTGACCAGCGCGACCCCGAGCCGCAGGTGCTCACGGCCTGCGTGCGGCGACTCCCGGCGGGCCAGCGCCACCTCGTGGGCCACCCCGCGGACACACCGCTCGGCGGTCAGCCCGGCCTCGGCGTCGCGCGTCGTACGACGGGCGTGCAGCTCGGCGGCGAGCCGAGCCTTCGCCGCGGCGGCACCGGAGGTGAGCCGCTCCATCGCGGACAGCTCGTTGATCAGCTGGGCGTCACTGAGCCCCTCACCGTCGATCCCACCGACCATCTCGAGCCAGAAGCTCTCGTAGTCCGACAAGGGCTCGACCGCATCAGCCGCGGTGCGGCCGAGAGCGTACTTCCCAGGATAGAACATACGTACGATTATATTGCAGAATCCCCGATTCTGGAAGAGACGAAGACGGACTCGTCAAGGCTGTGGACAGCCCCGCAACCAGCCGATCACGGCGGGTCCGCGATCCCCGCGAAGTCGGCCGGCCGGTGCAGGATGCCGAAGCGGTCCGGGGGCCAGATGAGCGTGACGACCTTGCCGACGACGAGGTCGGTGGCGACGTACTCGTCGCCGGGCACACACCTTCGATCCGACGCTCGGCACAGGTGGTAGGACGAGTCGGCGGAGTCGCTGCGGTTGTCGCCCATGACGAAGATGTGCCCGGGTGGCACCGGTCCGGCCGTCCATTGGCAGTCGGGACCCATCGGTCCGTTGCAAGTGGGCTGGGGGGCCAGGTAGCTGTTCTCGTCGAGGGGGGTGCCGTTGACCGAGATGCGGCCCTGGTCGTCGCAGCAGGTGATGGTGTCGCCGGCGACGCCGATGACGCGCTTCACGAGGTGGCCGGCGGCGGGGTAGAGACCGACCTTGGTCATCAGCGAGACCAGCGGGTTGGGCGGTGGCTGCTTCTCGCTCTCGGGCAGCCAGTCCCCCGGGTCGGCGAAGACGACGACGTCGCCGCGCTCCGGCGTACCTCCGCCCCAGAAGGAGAGCTTCTCGACCAGGATCCGGTCGTTCTTGACCAGGCCCGGCTCCATCGACGGCGAGGGGATGTAGAAGGCCTGCACGAAGAACGCCTTGAGCACGATGGCGAGGACCAGGGCGATCGCGACGAGCAGCAGGGTCTCCTGCCACCACGGCAGGTGGCGACGCGCCGGGCGCTCGGCCGGAGCGGGCGCGAATGTGTCCGCGGCCGGTTCCTGCGCGCCCATGGGCCCCTCCTCTTTCACCCTCGCCCCCGTCGGTCGACGGCGGGTTCCCGACCCGACCGTCTGCTGCAGTATTGCCCGCGAGTATTGCCCGCGGGAGCGGTGTTCTGCGGGAACGCGCCGAGCGTGCCGGAGTCTGCGACCCCCGGGCAGGCGCATCGGGACGTGGAACCTGGCCGGCCGCTGGCAGGGCGGGTCAGACGTCAGCCGCCGTGTGCAGCCAGGTATGCCTCGACAATCTGCTGACGAACCCGCCCACGGTCGGAGACCAGGTAGCCGTTGACGACCGCCCAGGCGCGCACCTGCGCCTGCGTCGGCGGTGCTGCCGCGAGCGGGGCGGCGGCGGCCAACTCGCGGACGGCGAGGTCTCCGGCGTACTCCTCGTCGACTCCGGTCACGGCGGCCGCAAGAAACCGGTAGGTCCATTCCTGGGCGAGTTTTCGGTTCTCGCAGAACAGGATCGGCACGGTCGGCCACCGCACCTGGCACTCCGCGAGGCCGTCGGCGACGAGCGCTGGGCGGACGTGCTCGAGACGGAAGACCGAGGAGTACCTGTCCTCGACGACCACTGCCGCGCGCGGTACGGCGGCCAGGTCGGTGAGCTGGTACTTCAACTTGCCGGTGGTCAGCGAGCTGACCAGGTCGGCGAGGCTCTTGCGCTCGACGCTCGCCAGCAGCGTCCCGCGGCGCACGATCCCGTAGTCGCCTGCGGCCAGGGCGCCCTTGGTGAGGGTCACCTGCTGGTCGCCGAAGGAGTAGGCGTAGCGCTCGTGGGAGTCGACGACGATCTCGAGGTCGGCCACGCCGGAGGCCCGGGCGGTGGGCAGGTTGACCGCCGGGCGGGCCTGCTTCGCCGTGCGTGAGGTCTGCCAGAAGATGGCCTGCCGACCGCCCCGGACCCGGGCGAAGACGAGCTGGGAGCGATTCTCGCGGCCGCGATCCAGCACCAGATCGATCGCGGCGCCGCGGCGAACGCAGCTGCGCACCGGCACCCGTTCGACCACGTCTGGTGCGTCGGGCCACTCATCGACGCGGTGGCAGTAGACCTTGCTCGTGCGCGGCCAGGTTTCGCGGGCCTTGAGGATGACGCCCTGCGGTCCGAGCGGGATGCGCAGCAGATAGGGCAGCGTCGAGTCCCCGTCGGGGTTGCGGGCGATGACGAAGTCCTCGGGCACGGCGATCAGTCTGGCACCGTTTTCGGGCGCCAGGACAGGTTGCCCGTCGTCCTACTACCCGCAGTTACTGGGGGCAGGCACACCGGCGAAGCGGGACGCGAGCCACGGCATCGCCTGGGCGATGAACGCCGCGCCGGCATTGTTGTGCGCGGCGCCCTGCAGCTCTTCGTACTGCACCGGCACACCCTGCCCGCAGTACTCCGCAGCCAGCTTCGCCTGGTCGGCCGCGATCATGACGCCGTCGCCCTTGCCGTCGGAGTTGCCGGCCACCATCAGCAGCGGGGCGCCCGGATGGCCCGGCGCGCTGCCCATGACGAGCCGTTCCAGGATCCGCCGGAAGACGGGCACGTGCACGACGTCCGCATAGCGCGGCTTCATCATGTGCTTGATCGTGAGGTTCGGGAACTCACCCGAGAACTCCCCGATGCACTGGTGCGACACCGTCTTCACCACCATGCGGCCCCACGTGGAGAGGTACGACGTGAGGTCGATCCGGTGGGCACGGCTGAGCCCGATCATCCCGGCGGGGATGACGTCGGACCACGCGGGCGTGCCGTCGACGTACGCCAGGTTGTGCGTGAGGTTCACCGGCACGCCGCCCATGGCGGTGCCGACCAGGTTGAGGTCGGGTGCGTGGGTCGGCTGCAGCTCGCTGGCCCAGTCCGCGGCGATCGACCCACCGGAGTAGCCCATCATCCCCACCGGCGTCGCCCCGTCGAGCTCCAGCGCCTGCAGGGTCGCGGTGATGCCGTCGAGCGCGCTGGTCCCCGACTCGCGGCCGGCGACGTAGTCGAGCCGCTGGTTCTCGAAGTCCGGCACCGTGACGATGTAGCCCTGCGCGAGCAACCCATGCACGGCGCCCTGCTCGACGTCGGTCAGCTGCTGGTTCGCGGCCCCCGGGTTGCCGCCGCGCAGCGTGTACGACGGGTTGCACTTGCTCGACAGCGCGTCGTAGAAGCTGAGGTACGCCGCCACCCGCGGCTGCGCCGTCCCGGTCGCCGGCTGGACCACGGTCGTCACTGTCGCGATGGCGCGACCGGTGGTGTCGGTCGTGCGGTAGAGGATCTGCTCGGCCGGCACCGGCGTCCCGTTGGTCTCGGCCGCCAGCGTCACGTCGCGGGTCTTCAGCGGCGTCCCGGGCGCGATCTGCGCCAGCGGCTTGGCGCCGTCGTAGGTG
The DNA here is from genome assembly GCA_046597165.1 of Nocardioides sp. GTDB lineage: Bacteria > Actinomycetota > Actinomycetes > Propionibacteriales > Nocardioidaceae > Nocardioides. The sequence continues at coordinate 3,697 of JBKJLD010000087.1, read as the reverse complement.
TAGAACGGGTCCTTCGCCGGCCGCACCAGCGCCTGGGACGCATCGGCCCCCTGCGCCGGAGCAACGCTCGGCGCCATGGTGGCGGTAGCCGCGACGACAGTCGCGAGGGCGGTCAGGACGTAGGACGGAAGACGCACGAGTGTTCCCCACTGCAGAAAGTGCTGGCTCCTGTCCAACGAGCGCGGTGTCGCAGGGTTACCAATCGGTCACATGCCCGGTCGAAGGATCGGCGCCGGCAGGTCCTTCCTGCGAGAGAGGAGCTCAGCACCTCTCAGCTCGAGGGAGCAATCAGCCCAGCAAAGCGAACGTCGCGTCGCAGATCAGTGGTGCGCAGTTCGCCAGTTCTCCCCCGTGCCTCGCATCGAATCTCTGGTTCGGGCACGGGCAGCCGGCGAAACGCCTGCGACGGCGTTCACATGCGGCGAACCTACGTACCGCTGACCTCAGCGGCACGCATGCGCCAATACGCGGAACCGGCCGGGACACGTTGTGGGTCTTGGTCAATAGCCGCGAACCCATCGGTTCCGTATGAGAGCTTCACCAGGTGACAATTGAGCCTTTGCCTCCCGGTCTCTACGAATCGCTGTTGACCGATTCAGTTCAGGAGCAGATCTCCGATCTGCGTGGACTGACCGCTGAGACGGCGGCACTCGTCTCGGCGGAGCAACCTCACGTCCTGGCCAGGCACGTCTACGAGCTGACACGGCGAGCACTGCAGCAACAGGCAGACCCCGAGGCCCGCCTCCGGCTGGTGAATGCCCTTGTCGCTCAACTCGCTGCTGAGGGCGAGGCCATACGGCAGCCCGCGCGGCAGCTGACTCGCTTGACATCTCCAGCTGGACCTGGCCTAGTGACATACGAGAGCACTCGCCCAGCCACTCCGCTGGCGGAGTCCGCGTTGCTCACCAACGCGAGGGGCGAGCCAAGTCTGGGGGCCGAGCTTCGCGCCGAGATCGACACCTCCGACGAGGTCGACCTGCTGTGCGCTTTCGTGAAGTGGCACGGGCTTCGCCTGCTTGAGCCTGAGCTTCGCCGCCTGCGCGAGCGGCAGTCGGCCCTCCGCGTCATCACCACTACGTACATGGGTGCGACGGAGCGCGGCGCGCTGGACCGCCTAGTCCGCGAGCTCGGCGCCGAGGTCAAGGTGCAGTACGACGCGCAACGGACCCGCCTCCACGCGAAGGCGTGGATGTTCCGTCGCGCGACGCGCTTTGACACGGCCTATGTCGGATCATCGAACCTCTCGCGGGCCGCGCTGTTGGACGGCGTCGAATGGAATGTCCGGCTATCTCGAATCGGAACCCCGGCTCTTCTCGACAAGTTCACGGCCACGTTCGACACCTACTGGAACGACACGAGTTTCGAGACCTACAACCCTGATGTCGATCGCGATCGACTCGACGATGCCCTGGTCGAGGCCTCGGGTCGACGGGCTCACGACCGCGTGACCATCTCGCTCTCCGGCCTGGAGGTGCGGCCCTACGCCTATCAACAAGAGATGTTGGATGCCATCGCGGCGGAGCGCGTCGTCCACGACCGACACCGCAATCTCGTGGTGGCCGCTACCGGCACTGGCAAAACCGTGATTGCGGCCCTGGACTACCGAGGGCTCTGCGATCCAGCGAGCGGAGAACGTCCCTCGCTCCTGTTCGTGGCGCATCGACGAGAGATTCTCGAGCAATCCATGCGTACCTACCGTGAGGTTCTGGCAGACGGCAACTTCGGCGAGCTCTATGTCGGGGGGACTCGACCTGAGCGCTGGCGACATGTCTTCGCCGGCGTGCAGTCGCTGACGTCGTATGGCGTCCAGAACCTTCCGGCGGACGCGTTCGACATCGTGATCATCGACGAGTTTCATCACGCCGCTGCGGCTACCTACCGCCGCATCCTGGAGCACCTCCGACCTCTCGAGCTGCTCGGCCTCACCGCCACCCCTGAGCGAACTGACGGCCTCGACGTGCGGACGTTCTTCGACGGTCGAACCGCGGCCGAGCTACGCCTTTGGGATGCGTTGGGCGCCGATCTGTTGTGCCCGTTTCACTACTTCGCGGTTGCTGATGGAACTGACCTGCGCCGCGTCACCTGGTCGCGGGGCCGATACGACGAGGCGGAACTGTCGAATGTCTACACCGGCAACCGCGCTCGGGCCGCCATCGTGCTCAGCCAACTGCGCGACAAGGTGATTGACCCCGCAGCAATGCGCGCACTCGGCTTCTGCGTGAGCGTCGCTCACGCCGAGTTCATGGCACAGGTTTTCAATCAAGCTGGGATCGCAGCTCTCGCAGTGAGCGGCCAGACTCCGCAAGCGGATCGCGAACGCGCGCTTCAGGACCTCAAGAGTCGTCGTGTCAACGTCCTGTTCGCCGCGGACCTCTTCAACGAGGGTCTCGACCTACCCGACGTCGACACGGTCTTGTTTCTGCGGCCCACTGAAAGCGCAACGGTCTTCCTCCAACAGCTCGGTCGCGGATTGCGACGAACCCAGGACAAGCCAGTCCTGACCGTCCTGGACTTCGTGGGCTATCACCGCAAAGAGTTCCGCTTCGACCTCAAGCTCAGGGCGCTGACCGGGGCAACACGTCGCGGGCTGGAGCGGGAAATAAAGCGACAATTCCCATTCCTTCCGGCCGGTTGCCAGATCGTGATGGACAAGCAGACGCAAGCACTTGTTCTCGACAACATTCGTAGCCAGGTGGCTAACCGCTGGCCGCAGATCGTGGCTGAACTGCGAACTTACGGCGACCAGGACCTCGTCACGTTCTTGGACGAGTCTGGACTCGAACTGGCGGACATCCTGAGGCAGGGCACTCGCTCCTGGACTCGTCTGCGGCGTGAGGCCGGCCTTCCGACCGAGACTGGGACCGATCTCGAGGAGGCGTTGCTCAAACGGGTTCGCGCCTTCGCACACGTCGACGATGATCACCGCTCTTACGGTTACGACCGCCTCCTGCGTGACGACGCATTGAATTACGCCGACCTTCCGCCTGCGGAGCAGAGGCTCGCCGAGATGCTCTTCTTCTCGCTCTGGCCCGGAGGCGGAGGCCACGCCTCGTACGACGCCGGTCTGACGCACTTGCGACGTGAGCGAGCGCTACGCAACGAGCTGCGCGCCGTCGTAGACCTTTCCTTCGAGGCGGCCCGTCACCAGTCTTCGAGTCTGGGCGGGGCCCTCGCGGACGTACCCATCCGAGTCCACGCTCGCTACCAGCGCGAAGAAATCCTGGCAGGGCTCGGCTACGCCAACCTTGAGCGGAAGCCGACCAGCATGATGCAAGGCGTCGCGTACTCGAAGGAGCTGAACATCGACATTCTGTTCGTCAGCCTGCGGAAATCTGAAGCAGACTACTCCCCCACGACGATGTATCGCGACTACCCCATCAGTCCCACTCTCTTTCATTGGGAATCCCAGTCGACGACATCGATTGCGTCCGACACCGGGCAGCGGTACTTGAACGGATCCAGCACCGTGTTGCTGTTCGCTCGTGAGGATCACCAGGACGAGTTCGGCACTGCTCCGTATCTCCTTCTAGGGCCAGTCTCATATGTGTCGCACCAGGGCGAACGGCCAATCGCGATTACCTGGTGGCTGTTGCGGTTTGGTCGAAGGTGGGTGGCGCGGGCTGGCAGGGCAGGGGAAGCCGCCCTCAGCTGAGGCTGAGGGCGGCTGCGTGCATCCTGCGGAGGTTGACGACGGCGG
>JBKJLD010000002.1:0-15496 GCA_046597165.1 Nocardioides sp. | reverse complement strand
CCCGACGCCACGGCGTACGCGTCCCGCCGCAGGTCGACCGCCGGAGGAGCGGCGCTGCCGGGCAGCGACATGCCCAGCGCCTCGGCGGCGCTGGCCATCGTGTTGGCGGTGTACATGCCACCGCAGGCGCCCTGCCCGGGGCAGGTGGCCTTCTCGATCGCGTCGAGTTCCTCCTTGGTGATCAGGCCGCGCGCGAGCGCCCCGACCCCTTCGAACACGTCGATGATCGTCAGGTCGCGGTCGACGCCGTTGAGGCCGGCCAGCTTGCCGGGCAGGGTCGAGCCGGCGTAGAGGAAGACCGAGGCGAGGTCGAGGCGTGCGGCCGCCATCATCATGCCCGGCAGCGACTTGTCGCAGCCCGCGAGCAGGACCGAGCCGTCGAGCCGCTCGGCCATCATCACGGTCCCGACGGAGTCGGCGATGACCTCGCGGGAGACCAGGGAGAAGTGCATCCCCTCGTGGCCCATCGAGATCCCGTCGGAGACCGAGATGGTGCCGAACTCGAGCGGGTAGCCACCCGCGGCGTGCACACCGTTCTTCACGGCCTTGGCGAGCCGGGCGAGGGAGAGGTTGCACGGCGTGATCTCGTTCCAGCTGGACGCCACCCCGATCTGCGGCTTCACCCAGTCGTCGTCACCCATGCCCACCGCGCGCAGCATGCCCCGCGCCGCGGCCTTCTCCAGGCCGTCGGTCACGTCGCGTGATCGAGGCTTGATGTCGATCTGGCCAGGCTCGTCAGTCATGGCGCGAGCCTAATCCGCCGCACGCCGCGTCGTACGCCGGGTCTCACTGGGTGTGTCCCCGACGGAATCGCCGGTGAACCGGCGATTCCTGACGTTCCACAGCGTTGCAACGCCCAGGAACGTCAGGGAACGCCTGAGAAGTCCCTCGATCCCTACCTGGTAACACAACCCGAAGGACAGCTCATCGCCGCGATCGGTGCACACCGATATCGCTCACGGCAAGAGGGACACACCCAGTCAGACCTCGGCGACTGCCTTGAGCCGGGCGAGCCCCTTCTCGAAGTCCTTGCCGACCAGCCGGTCCATCGGGACGAACCGGCCGAAGAGCGCCATCGCCCCCTGCTGCTGGCCGGTCATCCGCCAGGTCACCTCGGTGGCTCCGGCACCGTCGGCGACGAAGGTGAAGGTGACGTGGTTGGTGGCCCGGAACGGCTTCTCGAAGGCCAGCCGCACCCCGATCTCGGTGGGCGTGGAGGAGACGATCTCCATGCTGCCGCGTCCGGCCCTGCGGTTGCCCGCCCAGGCGTAGTGCGCGCCGACCCCGGCGTCCGGGCCGGAGTAGGTGCGCACCAGGTTGGGGTCCGTGTCCTCCCACGGCGACCACGCCGTCCAGGCGTGGAAGTCGGACACCAGGGCGTGCAGGGTCGCCGGCTGCGCGGCGACCGTCGTGGCGCGGCTGATCTCGAAGGTGCTCATGTCTCCATCCTGCCGTGGCGCGCCGGGGACCCGGCCCAGGCCCGCTCAGCGGCCATCAGATCGCGGCTGCCCGCACGCACATCACGTCCGGCAGGTCGCTGACCAGCTGCCGCCAGGTCTCGCCCTCGTCCGAGGAGCCCCACACCCCGCCGTTGCGGGCGCCGAAGTAGAGACCGGCCCGCTCGTGGCCGTCGGTGCACATCGCGTCGCGCATCACCGCGACGAAGAACGGGTCGGGCAGACCGTTGCCGAGCTCCTCCCAGCTCTCCCCCGCATCCCGCGAGCGCCAGACCCGGGCCTTGGCATCCGGCGGGTAGCGACGGTCGCCGCCGTTGATCGGGAAGACGTAGACGGTGTCCGGGTCGTGCGGGTGGATCACGATCGGGAACCCGAAGTCGGCGGGGAGGCCCTCGGCGATCGACTGCCAGGAAGCGCCGTGGTCGTCGGAGCGGTAGACGCCGCCGTGGTTCTGCAGGTAGAGCCGCTCGGGACGCGACGGGTGCCGGGTGACCTTGTGCACGCACTGACCGAACTCCGGGTACTGCTGACCCTCGGGCAGGAACTCCGCCCGGATGCCCTGGTTGCGCGGCTCCCACGATGCCCCGCCGTCGTTGGTCTGGTAGACGCCGCCCGTCGAGAGCGCGGCGGTCACCGAGGCCGGGTCGGTCGGGTGCGGCAGGACAGTGTGGAAGGCCTGCCCACCGAACCCGGCGTTCCACTGCGGCCGGTGGGGGTGGTCCCACAGGGCCTGCTCGAGGGTGAACGTCTCGCCATGGTCCTTCGAGCGCCACACGGCCCCGGGCTCGGTGCCGGCGTACACGACGCCGGGCTCGGCACCCGGCACCAGCTGCCAGACCCGCTCGACGGTGGCGTCGGTGCCCTCAGGGAAACGGATCGCGCCATTGGGGGTTTCCGCCCACGTAGCGCCGAGGTCGTCCGAGTGGCGCACCTGAGGGCCGAGCCAGCTCGACGAGGCTCCGGCGAGCAGTCGCGGTCGCTCTCCGCGGGTGTCGACCAGGCAGGAGTAGACCTCCTCCATGTCGAAGTGCGGTCCGGTGAACGACCACTCCTCGCGCGCCTCGTCGGAGGTTCCGATCCACAGCCCCTTGCGGGTGCCCACCATCAACACGGTCTGCACAGTCCTGCCCCCTATGGTTCGCGACCCCTATTCCTAAATGGAATAGTAGTCTGGTTGCACCATGGGTCAAGACCTTCCTGTCACCTCGTTTGCACTGCTCGGCCTGCTCACCTTCGGCGACGAGTTGACCGGCTACGAGCTCAAGCAGCGCGCCGACGTCACCATGCGCTTCTACTGGGTCTCCCCCGCGATGAGCCAGATCTACACCGAGCTCGGTCGCCTCGCCGAGCGTGGGCTCCTGGTCGCTCTCGACGACGAAGGGACCTCTCGCTACCGGATCACCGAGGCAGGGCGCGCCGCCGTGCGGGAGTGGATGGACCGAACCCCGGCCGGCATCCCCGTCCTCAAGCACCCGGTGGCCCTCCGGCTGATGATGGGTCAGGTCACGGACGCGGAGACCACCCGCGCGATGCTCGAGGCGTACGTCGTGGAACTGGCCGCCGCACGCCGGGACCTGGCCGCCGTCCGGGCCGGGCTGGTGGGGCGGGACGAGCCGGGTCAGAACTTCTACCACCCCGCACTGGTGGCCGAGTGGGGGCTGGCGTACTTCGACAGCGAGGCCGCGATCACCCATCGGACCCTGCGCCGGATGGCCGCCGACGGCACACTCGGCGAGCCGACTGAAGGAGCAGGTGACTGACGGTGTCTCTAGGGTGAGCCGGTGACCACGCGACTCTCCCCGATCTGGCTGGTCGTCGTGGGAATCCTGTCGGTGCAGTTCGGCGCCGGCATCGCCAAGAGCCTCTTCGACGAGGTGGCGCCCACCACGATCGTGTGGCTGCGCCTGGTCACCAGCGCAATCGTGCTGACGCTGGTCGCCCGCCCCGTCCTGCGTCAGCGATCGCGCGGCGACTGGCTGGTGGTCATCGGCTTCGGCGCCAGTCTGGGGCTCATGAACTGGGCGATCTACCAGTCGTTCGCGCGGATCCCGCTCGGCGTGGCGGTCACGATCGAGTTCGTCGGCCCCCTCTCGCTCGCCGTGCTGGGCTCGCGCCGGCTGCGCGACCTGACCTGGGTTGTCCTGGCCGGCCTGGGCGTGGCCCTGCTCGGCTTCGAACGCGGCCACCTCACCTTCGCGGGGGTGGGCTTCGCGCTGCTCGCCGGCGCCGCGTGGGCGTCGTACATCATGTTGAGCGCGCGGACCGGGCAGCGATGGCCGGGCCTCGACGGACTGGCGGTGGCCAGCGTGGTGGCCACCGTGCTGCTCAGCCCCCTGGCCCTGCAACCGGGGGGTGACAGTCTGACCGAAGGCCGGTTGGTCGCTCTCGGTGCCGCCATCGGGCTGCTCAGCTCGGTGATCCCCTACAGCTGCGAGATGGTGGCGCTGCGCTCGCTGCGTCCGGCCGTCTTCAGCATCCTGATGAGCCTGGAGCCGGCCGCCGCCGCGCTGGCCGGGATCCTGGTGCTGCGCGAGTTCCTCACCCCCGTGCAGTGGGTCGCGATGGCCTGCTTTGTGGCCGCCAGCGTCGGCGCCACCCGCAACGGCACCTTGCTGGCCGAACCCGTCCCCGACTGACCGCGTGTCTGACCCGAGTTCACCCAGATGTCACACGACGTTGACGACATCGCAGCAGATGGCTCGTAGGTTGGAGGTCACGAACTCATCCGGGAGCCGCACATGTTCGTCACCCAGCACCTCTTCGCCCGCGTCGGCCGTTGGCCTGTCGAGTCACAGCTTCGCGCCCGGCGCAACGCCATGATCGCCTCCACCGCACTCGCACAACGGCGTGCGGAACTCGACGAAGTCGAGGAGTTCCTGGCCTCCCTCGGCCGGAGCTCGGCACCGGAGGTCGCAGCGCAGGCTGCGCACGGCTGAGTTCACCGGGCCGGACCGGATCCCGTCCCTGGGCCGTCCGGTGAACTCAGCCACACCTCCACTTCCCGGAGGCCCGGCTGCGGCACAATCAGGCGTATGCCCGACTCCGCAGCCCGCGCTGCCACCGCCGCCTCGCTCTCGTTCCACGAGGTGCTCTCCGACGACGGGACCCGCTTGCGGGCCTGGACCAACGACCCCGACGGCACGATGTCCGGCCCCACCGTGGTGCTCTGCAACGGACTGGGCACCAGCGCTTGGGCGTGGCCGGCGCTGCTGCGCCCCGACTGCGGGGTTCGTGTCGTCTCCTGGAACCACCGCGGCACCGGCGGGTCGGACCGGCCGGCCGATCGCGAACGGGTCGGCATCGAGCACTTCGTCGAGGACGCCCTGTCGGTGATGGACCACTTCGACGTCGACCGGGCGGTCCTCGTGGGTTGGTCGATGGGGGTCAACACCAGTTTCGAGCTGGCCGTGCGGTACCCCGAGCGCGTGGTCGGCCTCTTCGCGGTGGCCGGTGTCCCCGGCGGCACCTTCGCCAGCATGCTCGGCCCGTTGCGGCTCCCCCGGATCGCCGCCCACGCCGTCGCTGTCAACATCTCCCGCACGCTCAAGTACGCCGGGTGCGCACTCTCCCCGATCGCCTCCCGGCTGCCCGTCGGCCCGCGCGGGATCGACATCCTCGGGCGCACGGGCTTCATGTTCCGGGTCCCCGACCCCGAGCTCGCCGCCGTGGCGGTGGCGGAGTTCCTCACCACGCCTGTCGACTGGTACTTCCACCTCGCCCTGCACACCTCACGGCATGCCCGCGTCTCGCTGCGGGGCATCACGGTGCCGACCGTCTTCGTGGCCGGCACCTTCGACCTCCTGGCCAGCGCCGGCGACATGGCGACCGCGGCCTCCCGGATCGCCGGATCGACGTACGTCGAGCTGCGCGGCAGCCACTTCATCCAGATGGAGCACCCCGAGCGGGTGCACGCGCTGCTGCTGGAGTTCCTGGACCGCGTGGCCTGAGCCCCGCCGCACTCCCCCTCCCAACCCCGCCCCGCCCGCCTGATCGAGGTGATTTCGGGGTACTCCGTGACGGAATGCAGGTTTTCGACCCGAATTTCCTGCATTCCGTCACGGACTATCCCGCCGCGGGCGCACTCACGGTGCCGGTGACGGTGGCGCGGCGGGAGGCCCGGCGCAGGGTGGTGAGGATCGCGGGACCGAGGACGACGATGGCCACGGAGTTGGTGATCGCCCGGCCGGTGTCCCAGCTCCCGGTGGAGGTCAGCAGCGTGTAGACCCCGAAACGGTGCAGGTTGTCCAGCAGGGGGGCGCCGGCGACGTACGAGAGCGAGCCCTCGTGACCGGGCAGCGCGATGCCCAGTGCGAACGGCCAGCCCGAGAGGTTCATCAGCAGCCCGAAGGCGTACGCCGCGACGATGCCGTAGCCGACCAGCATGGCGATCTCGGCCCGCCCGGCGACTCGGCGCGGCAGCAGACCGGCCCCCATTCCCACCCACGCCGACACCAGCATCTGGAACGGGAGCCACGGACCCACTCCCGCCGTCATCAGCGCCGAGGCGAACAGTGAGGTGCATCCGAGCACGAAGCCGAAGCCCGGGCCGAAGACCCGACCGGCCAGGATCAGCAGGAAGAAGACCAGCTCCACCCCCGCCGTACCGGCCGAGACACCACGCAGCAGGGCGTTGACCGCGCTCAGGACCCCCAGGATCGCCAGGACCCGAGGGTCCATCCCACCCTCGCTGATCTCGGCGAGGACCACCGCGATCACGATCGGCAGCAGCGCGAGGAAGAGGAACGGCGGGTCCACCCGGGCGTGCTCGGGGACCTTCAGCAGCAAGGGCCAGGCGAGCATCATCAGCCCACCGAACGACGCGACGCCGAGCACCAGCGCGGAGCGTCGGGACAGGGGCACGGCAGAACCGGACCGGGATCCGTGAACCCGGCCGGTCACGGGGCACTCCCCCACGCCGCCACGACCTCGTCCACCCGCAGCCACGGCGACCCGAGGACCTTGGTGACCTGCGGCGCGAACGACGGGGACTCAGCCATCACCCGGCGGACCGGGCCCGAGGAGACGATCTCGCCCTCAGCCAGCACCACGACGTCCTGGGCGGCCTGGGCCACGAACTCGACGTCGTGGGTCGCCACCAGCACCGCGTGCCCGTCGGCCGCGAGCTCACCCAGGATCCCGGCCAGGACGTGCTTGGCGGCGTAGTCCAGCCCGCGGGTCGGCTCGTCGAGCAGCAGCACCGGCGGCCGCGAGACCAGTACGAGGGAGAGCGCGAGGGCCAGCCGCTGCCCCTCGGAGAGGTCGCGCGGGTGGATGCTGTCGGGAATTCCGGGCACCAGCTTGTCGAGCAGCGCCCGGCACGCGCCAGACCCCTGGTCGGCGGCGGCGCACTCGTCCGCGACCGTCTCGAGGTAGAGCAGGTCGGCGGCATTCTGCGGCACCAGGCCCACCCGCGCCCGCCGCCCGGCGGCATCGAGGCGAGCGGGGTCCGCGCCGCCCACTCGCACGTCGCCGGCATGGCGCCGCCCGCTGCCCTGCAGCGCCCAGATCAGCGACGACTTCCCCGAGCCGTTGCGGCCCATCAGCGCGGTCACCCGGCCGGCCGGCAGCGTCAGGTCGATCTCACGAAGCGCCACCGTCGGGCCGTGCACGACGGTGAGCCCGCGACACTCGGCAGCCACGGCGGACGCGCTCCCGACCGCGTCACTCGGAGCGACCATCCGCTCGGTCATCCCGCGGGCCCGGCGGCGGGCATCGCGCACGCTCAGCGGCAGCGGCCGCCACCCCGCGGCCAGGCCCAGCTCCACAAGGGGAGGTACGACGGGTGAGGACGCGAGCAGCTCGGCAGGCTCGCCGACGACCATCCGCCCCGACCCGGTCAGCAGGCACATCCGGTCGGCGAACGGCATCACGCGCTCGAGCCGGTGCTCGGCCAGGAGCACGCTGACCCCGAGGTCGTGGACCAGCCTGGTCAGGGTCGCGAGCACGTCCTCGGCGGCGGTCGGGTCCAGTGCGGAGGTCGGCTCGTCGAGCACGAGCAGCCGCGGGTGCATGGTCAGGACCGAGCCGATCGCGACCCGCTGCTGCTGCCCGCCCGAGAGCGTGCGCAGGTCGCGCGCGCGCAGGTCTGCGATGCCGAGCAGGCCGAGGCTCTCCTCGACCCGGCGGCGCATGGTGTCGGCGGGCAGCCCGAGCTGCTCCATGCCGTAGGCCAGCTCCTCCTCGACGGTGTCGGTGACGAACCCGGCGGCCGGGTCCTGCCCGACGTACCCCACGACGTGCGCGCGGTCGCGCGGCGGACTGCGCACCACGCTGACGCCGTCAAGCAGCACGTCGCCCTCGAGGTGGCCGCCGCTGAAGCGCGGGACCAGCCCGGTCACGACGCCGAGCAGCGTCGACTTCCCGACCCCGGTGGGGCCGGAGACCAGGACCAGCTCGCCCTCGTCGATGGTGAGGTCGACCCCGTCGAGGACAGGGGTGTCGCCGTAGGCGAACCGGATACCGCGCAGCTCGATCACGCCGCCACCGTCTCCCGGTCGGGCGGCGTGCTGGGTGCAGCCGGAGGTGCTCCCGCCGCGGCGTACGGGACCGCAGCCGGCGGCGAGCAGAGCGCGCCCACCAGGGCCACGGCCGCGCCGAGCAGCACGACGCCGCTCACGGTGGGGTACGACGCGAGGTCGGGGTAGGCGATCTGTAGCTGCTGGCGCCCGACCCACCAGCCGACGGCGCCGACGGCGACTCCGGAGGAGACGACGGCGGTCTCGGGCCAGCGCCAGGGGTCCGGGCGGTAGCGGCTGCGCTCCACCCGGCGTCCCGCGCTGAGCAGGCCGGCGACCGCGGCCAGCGCCCCGAGGGCGAGCATCGGCAGGGCCAGGTAGCGGGGCGCGGTGGAGTCGAGGACCGCGTAGACCCCGACGCAGATCCCCATCAGGCCGACCAGCATCAGCGCTCCGGTGGCCCGCCGCCGGGCCGGCGTGAGCCCGCCTGCGCGGCCGTAGCCGCGCGCGTCCATGCCCGCCGCGAGCGCAAGGGAGCGCTCCAGGGCATCCTCGAGCACCGGCACCAGGAAGCGCCGCAGCCGCGCCACCCGCCCGGTGGCCCCGGCGCGCAGGCTCTGGGCGGCCCGCACCCGGCGCACACTGTCGGCGAACTGCGGCAGCACCGTGACCGCGACGACGAGTGCCGTGCCGATCTCGTAGAGCGCCGGCGGCACCGAGCGAAGCAGCCGTTTCGGATTCGCCAGCGCGTTGGCGGCGCCGACGCAGATGACGATGGTGGCCAGTCGCAGCCCGTCATAGAGCCCGGAGAGCAGCGCCTCGCGCGTCACCGGCCCCAGCAGCGCGATGCCCGCGACCCAGTCGGGAAGCGGGATCTCCGGCAGGTCGAGCAGCACCAGGCCGCCGTACGCGCCGCCGAAGACCAGCCGGAAGACCACCCGCACCACGACGATCACGACCCCGACCCAGACGTAGAGCCGGAACGACCCGGCCCACGGCTGGTCCGAGCGGCGGGCCATCACCGCCACCGTCGCGACCCCCACCAGCAGCAGGAGCACCAGGGGGTTGGTCGTGAGCGAGGCGGCCGCGGCGAGCCCGATCGCCCACAGCCACCAGGCCACGGGGTGCAGGTCGCGCGGGAGACGGGCGCCGCCTCTGAACGGTCCGCTCACGGCGAGGTGGTCCCCCGTCGACGGCGAACGACGGCCGTGCCGGCAGCGCCCACGAAGAGCAGCCCGATCGCGGCCGGAGCCACCCAGCCGGGCAGCCCCGAGTCGCCGGGATCGGACGGGTTGCCCGCGGCGGCGTCCGATGCGGGGCCTTCCGGGGTCTGCGACGGCTCGGGGGCGGTGCTCGCGGCGGCCGAGCGGCCGGTCGAAGGCGAGGCGCTCGCCGACCGGTGCTTGGTGTGGTGCGCAGCCGGCGACGCACCGGACGAGGGCGACGCAGAGGCCGACGACCCGGTGCCGCCGGATGTCGAGCCCCCGGAAGGGCCGCCGGAGGAGTGGGTCGGCGTCGACGGCTGGCCGGACGTGGGGCTCGGGTGCGGACTCGGCGGCTGGCTCGAGGGGTGGCTGGATGGGCTCGGCGAGCTGGTCGCGTGCGGCGACGGGCTGGTGCCCGGCGCCGAGCGGGAGCTGCTGCCGTTCCACGAGAGCGCGACGTACCCGCCCTCGGGGACCTTCAGCGAGTCGACTCCTTCGCTGGCATAGGTCCAGCTGCCCAACTTCCCGTCGGACCACCAGAGTCCCCAGTAGGCGTCGGCCGGCGGGGTGTTCTGGCAGGGGTCGCTGGCGGGCTTGCTGTCGACCCGGCAGACGAAGCCGGGCTGGCGGGCCACCCGGTCCAGGTCGAACCCGGCGTCGCCGAACTGGGCCGCGGCGGTCCTTCCGGCCCCTCCGGCGTCGCACACCGCCTGCGAACCGCCGCCGAGCTCGTGGAAGTCGACCACCACCGTGACGCCCGACGCAGTCGCACAGGTGCTCGCCGACGCCGGGGCAAGGGGTACGGCGAGGCTCGCCGCCGCGGTCAGGGCGACCGCGGCGACGAGCCGGAGGAGAGGACGCACGGTCAACGAGTGATCGTGATCGTCTTGGTGTGGGTGCGGCTCCTGAAGTAGCCCGACACCCGCAGCTTCGCCTCGCCGGGTTTCGCGTCGACCCGGAACCGGGCGGTGTAGGTCCCGTCCGCCTCGGCGCTGCCCTGGGCGACCCGCTGACCGCGCAACCGGACGAGCACGACCTCGTACGGCGCCATGCCGTGCACGCGGACGACCTCACGGTGACCACGCGCGACGTGCGACCGCTTCAGCTTGAAGGGGATCTTCAGCGCCCCGAGCGCCTGCACGCTCACATCGGGGAAGTCGCCGGTCGCGCTGGCGAGGTGGACGACCCGGAGGCCGGTCCCGTTCGGGACCTCCACCCGGACGCTGCCGTCCGCGGCGGGCACGACCTGCGCGTGCCGAGCACCGACCGTGGCGCACATTGCCTCGCCGGGCGCGGCGCCCACGGTGAGCAGCGTGACGGGCTTGCCCGCGTTCCAGAACGGGCGGCCGTCGGTCGTGGCACCGATCTCGCCGGAGCCCGCCGGAGCCCACTGCAGCACGGGGATCGCCTGGGAGGTGGCGCGACGCCACTGGTCGGCGGTGTTCGCGGTGATCCCGTCGGCGTGCGCGGCCGCCAGACCTGCATCGTCGTAGGCAAGACCACCGAGGTCGGGTGTGGCGTACGGCGTGCAGTCGCCGACGTCGACGGCCTGGTGCTGACGAACCCAGACCGCGGCCCGGCTGGCGTCCTCGGTGTCCCCGAGAGCGCCCAGCGCCCGACCGGCGAGGCCGGTGGAGTTGGTGTTGGGCGCCTCGGTGGCGGGCCCGCCCCCGAAGGCGCCGTTCGAGCGCTGCTGCGCCTGCAGCCAGGACTCGGCGTTGTCCAGGGAGGCCCCGACCAGCGGGTTGTCGGCCTGGTCCTGCAGCGCGAGCACGGCGGCGGCGGTCGCGTCGGTGTCCGGCGCGCTCTCCCCGGCGTCAGTGCCGCCGTCACACGACTGGTCGGCGGCCGCCTTGTCAGGGGTGAGGTAGAGCCGGAAGTAGCCCTCGGAGCACTGTTGCTGGAGCAGGAACGTCAGCGCGTCGGTGGCCCGCGGGGAGCTCGCCGTGGCCAGGCCTTGGGCGGCGAACGCCTGGCCGAGCACGTTGGCGTCGCCGTAGTCGTCGTTCTCGTTCTCCAGCCGTCCGGTGATCGGAGGCGCGACGGCGACGTGGCCCTCGAGGTCGGTGACGAGGTCCTCACCGCCGAAGGAGTGGCCGTCCCGGCCGGTGGTCTGGGCCAGGACGAGCGCCTTGGCCAGCGAGCCGGCGTAGACGGTGGTCAAGCCCGCGTACGTCGAGGTGTACCACTCGTCGTGGGCGCGGGGCTCGATCGCGTCGAGCACCGTGGCGACCGTGGCGTCGTGGCCACTCAACGCGGCCAGGCCGAACGCCACATCGGCGGTGAGCCCGATGTCGTCGAAGGCGTACTGGTCGTTGTGGACGACCCCGTCCGTGAGTTGGGCGGTGAGCCAGTCGGCGGCCGCGGTGCCCGGGCGGTCGTCGTACGACGGGGCCGCGGCGGAGGCGCTCGAGAGGCCGGCCGACCCGGTGAGAGTCGTGGCGGTGAGAGTGGCGGCGACGAGCAGAGTGCCCCCGCGCCGGGAGAGGCGTGACATGTGGTTCCTTCCCGCTGCACAGCGGGAGGCCCCGAGGAGGCTCCTCGGGTGACCCACCCGCTGGTTTCCTCGACAGCGTGTGATCAGGACGCCGCGCATCGGGTGTTCCGGCTCGTCACCGGGTCTGGCAGACCTGGTGACCCACGGTTGCGGGTCAGCGCCGGAGTTGAACCGGCTTTCCCCAGTTGCGGGCGTGATGAGTTGTGCGGGCGTAGCCTACCAACGCCGGAGGCCGGCGGGTACGCCGCGACCGGTGGGCGACCACCGACCGGCCGGCGCCCGTGGCGGGCGCCGGCTCGCGGTCATTGGCTCAGGAGAGCTTCTCGATGATCAGCTCACGGACGCGGGCGGCGTCGGCCTGGCCGCGCATCTCCTTCATGACCACACCGATCAGGGCGCCCGCAGCGGCGAGCTTCCCGTCGCGGATCTTGTCGGCCACGTCGGGGTTGGCGGCGATCGCGGTGTCGACCGCGGCCCCCAGCGCCCCGTCGTCGGAGACGATCGCGAGCCCGCGGGCCGCCACGATCTCGTCAGGGTTGCCCTCACCGGCCAGCAGGCCGTCGAAGACCTGGCGGGCCAGCTTGTCGTTGATCGCACCCTCGTCGACGAGGGCCTGCACGCGGGCGACGTCGGCGGGAGTCACGCCGAGGTCGGCGATCTCCACCCCCGAGTCGTTGGCGCGGCGGGCCATCTCGGAGAGCCACCACTTGCGGGCCGCCTGCGGGGCCGCACCGGCGGCGATGGTCTCCTCGACCAGGCGCAAGGCACCGGCCCCGACCGTGTCGCGCATCTCGAGGTCGGTGAAGCCCCAGTCGGCCTGGAGCCGCGCCAGCTTCTCGCGCGGCGGCTCGGGCAGGGTGTCCCGGAGCTCCTCCACCCACTCGCGCGACGGCGCCACGGGGACCAGGTCGGGCTCGGGGAAATAGCGGTAGTCGTCGGCGTCGGACTTCTCGCGGCCGCTGGTGGTGACCCCGGTGTCCTCGTGCCAGTGCCGGGTCTCCTGCAGGATCGTCGCGCCGCTCTGGAGCACCGCGGCGTGGCGCTGCATCTCGTAGCGGACGGCCCGCTCGACCGAGCGCAGCGAGTTGACGTTCTTGGTCTCGGTGCGGGTGCCGAGCTCGCCGGAGTTCTTCGGGGCGAGCGACAGGTTGACGTCGGCCCGGATCGAGCCCTGGTCCATCCGCGCGTCGGAGACCCCCAGGGCGACGATCAGCTCACGCAGCTGCGCGACGTAGGCCTTCGCGATCGCGGGCGCCTGCTCGCGGGTGCCCATGATCGGCCGGGTGACGATCTCGATCAGCGGGATGCCGGCGCGGTTGTAGTCGACCAGGGAGTAGTCGGCGCCGTGGATGCGACCGGTGGCGCCGCCGACGTGCAGCGACTTCCCGGTGTCCTCCTCCATGTGCGCGCGCTCGATCTCCACGCGGAAGGTCTCGGTCCCGCCACCCTCGGTGGGCACCTCGACGTCCATGAACCCGTCGAAGGCGATCGGCTCGTCGTACTGCGAGGTCTGGAAGTTCTTCGGCATGTCCGGGTAGAAGTAGTTCTTCCGCGCGAAGCGGCACCACTCGGCGATCTCGCAGTTGAGCGCGAGACCGATCCGGATCGCCGACTCCACAGCCTTGCGGTTGACCGCCGGCATCGCACCGGGCAGACCCAGGCAGGTCGGGCAGACCTGGGTGTTCGGCTCGCCGCCGAAGACCGCCGGGCAGCCGCAGAACATCTTGGTGTTGGTGTTCAGCTCGACGTGGACCTCGAGGCCCATCGCCGGGTCGAAGGCGGCCAGGACGTCGTCCCAGGCCACCACCTGGGTGTCGCGGTGGTCGAGGGCGCTCATGCGGATGCTCCTTCCAGAGCAGGTGCCCGGTCGAGCAGCGGGCCACCCCACTGCACGGTCAGCGCCGCCTCGAGGGCGGCACCGACCCGGTAGAGCCGGTCGTCGGCGAGCGCCGGCGCCAGGATCTGGAACCCGGCCGGGAGCCCGTCCTCCTCGGCGAGGCCGCTCGGCACCGAGATGCCGGGCACGCCCGCGAGGTTGGCGGGGATGGTGGCGAGGTCGTTGAGGTACATCGCGATCGGGTCGTCGAGCTTCTCGCCCAGCTTGAACGCCGTCGTGGGCGCGGTCGGCGAGACGAGCACGTCGGCCTGCTCGAACGCGGCGGCGAAGTCGCGGCTGATCAGGGTGCGCACCTTCTGGGCCTGGCCGTAGTAGGCGTCGTAGTAGCCGCTGGACAGCGCGTAGGTGCCGAGGATGATCCGGCGCTTCACCTCGTCGCCGAAACCGGCGTCACGACTGGCGCGCATCACGTCCTCGGCGCTTGGGTTGTCGATGTGCTCGGGCAGCACCCGCAGGCCGTAGCGCATGGCGTCGAACTTCGCGAGGTTGCTGGACGCCTCGGCCGGCAGGATCAGGTAGTAGGCCGCCAGGGCGTGCACGAAGTGGGGGCACGACACCTCGACCACCTCGGCACCGGCGGCGACGAGCAGGTCGAGCGACTCCTGGAAGCGGGTCATCACACCCGGCTGCCATCCCTCTCCACTGAGCTCGGTGATGACGCCCACCCGGACACCGGTCAGGTCACCGCCGGCGCCCTGACGGGCGGCCGCGACGAGGTCCGGCAGCGGCTGGTCGACGCTGGTGGAGTCGAGCGGGTCGTGGCCGCCGATGATCTCGTGGAGCAGCGCCGAGTCCAGGACGGTCCGGGTGACCGGGCCAGCCTGGTCGAGCGAGTTGGCCAGGGCGACCAGGCCGTAGCGCGACACACCGCCGTAGGTCGGCTTGACCCCGACCGTGCCGGTGACGGCGCCGGGCTGCCGGATCGAGCCGCCGGTGTCGGTGCCGATGGCGAGCGGCGCCTCGAAAGCAGCAACCGCGGCGGCCGAGCCGCCGCCGGAGCCGCCGGGGATCCGGTCGAGGTCCCACGGGTTGTGGGTGGGGCCGTAGGCCGAGTGCTCGGTGGAGGAGCCCATCGCGAACTCGTCCATGTTGGTCTTGCCCAGGATCGGCAGGCCGGCGGACTTGAGTCGGGCGACCACGGTGGCGTCGTACGGCGGGATCCAGCCCTCGAGGATCTTCGAGCCGCACGTGGTGGGCAGCCCGGAGGTGGCCAGGACGTCCTTGACCGCGATCGGGACCCCGTCGAGGACGGAGAGCGGAGCGCCGGCGGCACGGCGCTCGTCCGAGGCGGCGGCCTGGGCGAGCGCGCCGTCGGCGTCGACGTGGAGGAAGGCGTGCACGGCGCCGTCGACCGCGGCGATCCGGTCGAGGTGGGCGCGGGTCAACGCCACGGAGGTGACCTCGCCGGCGGCGAGGGCGTCGGCCAGCTCGGCGGCGGTGCGGCGGGTCCAGTCGATCCCCGACCCTGCTTTCGCGGCGCTCACTGCTCGTCCCCCAGGATCCTCGGCACGGAGAACCGCTGCTGCTCCTGGGCCGGCGCGCCGGAGAGCGCCTGCTCCGCGGTCAGGCACGGCATCACGACGTCTTCACGGAAGACGTTCGTGAGCGGGAGGGCGTGTGAGGTCGGGGGGATGTCGTCACCGGCAACGCCGCTGATCGAGGCCACGGACTCCAGAATCACCGACAGCTGCGGTGCCAGGTGGTCGAGCTCGGCGTCGTCCAGGTCGATCCGGGCGAGGTTCGCCAGGTGCGCGACCTCGTCTCGGGTGATTTCAGGCATGGGCACCATCCTAGGAGAGGTGCAAGCGGGCCCACCCTCCGCCCATGGACAAGCTGCGAAAGCTCTGCGCCCCGAAAGATCCGGGCTGCTAGGGCGTGTCTGATTAGAAACGGGGCCCGGGGCTGATTTCCTGAGGCCATGTCACGCGTAGCAGTCCTCAGTGATGCCCACTGGGCTCAGATCGAGCCCTTGATGCCGGTCCGAC
>JBKJLD010000093.1:0-21941 GCA_046597165.1 Nocardioides sp. | reverse complement strand
GTCTCGCCGGAGCGGTGGCTCATCATGTTGCGGAAGCCCGCCCGGTGGGCGAGCTCGACCGCGTCGAGGGTCTCGGTGAGCGAGCCGATCTGGTTGACCTTCACGAGCATGGCGTTGCCCTGGCCGCCGTCGATGCCGCGCTGGAGGCGCTCGACGTTGGTCACGAAGAGGTCGTCGCCGACGATCTGGATCTTGTCGCCGAGCTGGTCGGTCATCGCCTTCCAGCCGGCCCAGTCGTCCTCGTCGAGCGGGTCCTCGATCGAGACGATGGGGTACGACGCGCAGAGCTCGGCGTAGTAGGCCGTCATCTGGTCCGCACTCTTCGAGCCACCCTCGAAGGCGTAGGAGCCGTCCGTGCAGAACTCGGACGCCGCCACGTCCATCGCCAGCGCGATGTCGGTGCCCAGGACGAGTCCGGTGGCCGCGACCGCCTCGGCGATCAGGTCCAGGGCGGCGCGGTTCGACTCGAGGTTGGGCGCGAAGCCGCCCTCGTCGCCGAGGCCGGTGCCGAGCCCCTTCTGCTTGAGCACGGACTTGAGGGAGTGGTAGACCTCCGCTCCCTGGCGCAGCGCCTCGCGGAAGGTCGGGGCTCCGATCGGCGCGATCATGAACTCCTGGATGTCCACGTTGGAGTCGGCGTGCGAGCCGCCGTTGAGGATGTTCATCATCGGCACGGGCAGCAGGTGGGCGTTCGGTCCGCCGACGTAGCGGTAGAGCGGCAGACCGGCCGAGTCGGCCGCGGCGCGAGCCACGGCGAGCGAGACGCCGAGGATCGCGTTGGCGCCGAGGTTGGCCTTGTTGGGGGTGCCGTCCAGCTCGAGCATCGTCTGGTCGATCACCCGCTGGTCGTCGGCCGCCAGCCCCTCGACCGCGGGGCCGATCGTCTTGATCACGGCGTCGACGGCCTTGCCGACCCCCTTGCCGAGGTAGCGGTCCCCGCCGTCACGGAGCTCGACGGCCTCGAACGCGCCGGTGGAGGCCCCGCTGGGCACCATTGCCCGGGCAAAGGCGCCGTCGTCGAGGAGCACCTCGACCTCGACGGTGGGGTTGCCGCGCGAGTCGAGGATCTCGCGCGCGCCGACTGCTTCGATGGATGCCACGGGCTGCTCCTGGTGCGTTCATGGGGGTCGCGTCGCGCGGGTGGCTCGGCGCCAGCTCCGCTGCGGAACACCCTAGCGTCGACCGGGCGGGTGCCAGAGCCGCGGGACGTCATCCGGATGGTGCACCCGCTTGCTCCGCCTGGCTGACGTCCTCGGGGGTCAGCCGACGTCGGCGACCAGGCGGCGTACGGCGTCGCGCAGCTCCTGCTCGGCGTCGAGCCCGCCGGCCCGAGCCTCGGCGACCAGGGCGAGGAGCCGGTCCCCGACCCCTTCGCCCTCAGCCGGGGACGGGCCGACGCCCGCCCGCGCCAGCCGGTCGAGCACCTTGTCGGCGAGGAGCAGTGCGGGCAGGCCCGGCGGGATCCCGTCGGTGACGGAGTCACGTGGCTTCTCCACGGCCTTGATCGCCTGCCAGGCCTCGTTGACCGCCGCGGCGTCACCGGCAGCGGCGCGCTCGGCGGCGTCGCCGAAGACGTGCGGGTTGCGCCTGCGCATCTTCTCGATGATCCCGCGGGCCACGTCGTCGACGGTGAACGCGCCGGCCTCCTCGGCAATCACCGCGTGGAAGTAGATCTGGAGCAACAGGTCCCCGAGCTCCTCGCGCAGGTGCTCCGCGTCGTTGACAGCACCCGGCGACTCGTCCCAGCCGTCCAGCACCTCGAGGGTCTCGTGGGTCTCCTCGAGCAGGTAGCGGGCCAGCGAGCCGTGGGTCTGCTCCCGCTTCCAGGCGCACTCGACCCGCAGCCGGCGCATCACGTCGAGGAACTCGACGAGCGGGGCGCCGGACGCGGGTTGGGTCATGCCGACTCGCTCAGCCGCAGCGGTGCGAGTCGGGCAGCGCGGCGACGTACGCCGGGTCCGGGCTGTCGGCCTGGCCGTTCTTGGCGGTCGTCCCGACGGCCACCGAGACGCTGGTGTCGACCCGGACGGGCTGACCGTCCTTGATCTCGACGCCGAACTGCGGGTCGATGACCACCGGGTGCTCGGCCAGCCACGCCGTGAACACCTGCTGACCGGCCGCGGCTGCCTTCGTGCTGTCGGGCTGGCCCGAAGCCTGACCGGCGAGCTCCTGATCGCCGACGGCCTGCAGCACGCCCGCGATGTACGCCGCGGACGAGTCGACCTCGATGACCGCGTGCTGCTGTTCCTCGGGGAGCGTCGCGGTCGAGGCCTGCAACTCGGCCACCTTGGCCTCGTAGAGCTTCCCGGGCTCGACGCCACGCTCGTCGGCGAACTGGCGCGCGGCGGTCAACAGGGCCAACTGACCGGCGATCCCGCTGCGCAGGTAACGCTGAGGGACGCTCTGCTTGGCCTGGGCGAGCTGGTCGGTGATCGCCGAGCAGTAGGCCCCGGACAGGTCGTCGACCGTGCGCACGGTGATCGTGTCGTCCCCCACCCGGGCGGCAACCCCGGGGTGGATCCCGGACACACCGCAGCCGGAGAGCAGCCCGGTCGACAGCAGGACGGTCGCGACGACTCCGGCAAACGGGCGGGCCAGCGGGCGCGGGACGAGACTCACGAGGACTCCTTCTTGTCACGGGTGGCGGTCTCCGGGTCGAGGACCCCGTCGATGACCTGCCGCGCCCATTCAAGCAGGGCCACCCCGGTGATCGGATGACCCCCGACCACGGCGGTCTGCGGGCGTGGCACCAGCACCGTGTCGACCTGGGTCTTGACGATGCTGCGGGGGTAGATCCGCTGCAGGCGTACGACGCGCGACTCCGGCAGCGAGACCGGGGCGAAGCGGACGTTCTTGCCGGCGATCGTGACCTCCGCGATCCCGGCCTGCCGGGCCCGGGCCCGGAACCGGGCCACCAGCAACAGCGACGCGACCTCCTGTGGCGGCTCGCCGTACCGGTCGACCATCTCGGCGCGCAGCAGGTCGATGTCCTCGTCCTCGCGCACCTCGGCCAGCCGCTTGTACATCTCCAGGCGCAGTCGCTCGCTCGGGATGTAGCCGTGGGGCAGGTGGGCATCGACGGGCAGCTCGATGCGGACCTCACGCAGCTCCGGCTCGGCCTGGCCCTTGAACTCGTTGACCGCCTCGCCGACGAGCCGCACGTAGAGGTCGAAGCCGACGTCGGCGATGTGGCCGGACTGCTCGCCGCCGAGCAGGTTGCCGGCACCACGGATCTCGAGGTCCTTCATGGCGATCGCCATCCCGCCACCGAGGTCGGAGTGCTGGGCCAGGGTCGCGAGCCGCTCGTGCGCGGTCTCGGTCAGCGGCTTCTCTGCGGGGTAGAGGAAGTAGGCGTAGGCCCGCTCCCGGCTCCGGCCCACCCGCCCACGCAGCTGGTGCAGCTGGGAGAGCCCCAGGGTGTCGGCACGCTCGATGATCATGGTGTTGGCGTTGGAGACGTCGAGCCCGGACTCGACGATGGTCGTGCAGACGAGCACGTCGAACCGCTTCTCCCAGAAGTCCAGCATCACCTGCTCGAGCCGGTGCTCCCCCATCTGGCCATGGGCCGTGGCGACCCGAGCCTCGGGGACCAGCTCCTGGATCCGGGCGGCCGCCTTCTCGATCGAGTTGACCCGGTTGTGGATGTAGAAGACCTGGCCCTCGCGCAGCAGCTCACGTCGTACGGCGGCCACGATCTGACGGTCCTCGTAGGCGCCCACGTAGGTCAGCACCGGGTGCCGCTCCTCGGGCGGCGTGGTGATCGTCGACATCTCGCGGATGCCGGTGATCGCCATCTCGAGGGTGCGCGGGATCGGTGTCGCCGACATGCTCAGCACGTCGACCGAGGTGCGCAGCCGCTTCATCTGTTCCTTGTGCTCGACCCCGAAGCGTTGCTCCTCGTCGACGATGATCAGCCCGAGGTCCTTCAACCGGATGTCGGGGTTCAGCAGCCGGTGGGTGCCCACGACGATGTCGACCGTGCCGTCGGCCAGCCCGGCGATGACCGCTCTGGCCTCCTTGTCGCTCTGGAACCGGCTCAGACCCTGGAGGTTGACCGGGAAGCCGCTCATCCGCTCGGCGAAGGTGGACAGGTGCTGGGTGACCAGCAGCGTGGTGGGCACCAGGACGACGACCTGCTTGCCGTCCTGGACCGCCTTGAACGCGGCCCGCACGGCGATCTCGGTCTTGCCGTAGCCGACGTCACCGCAGACCAGCCGGTCCATCGGCATGGTGCGCTGCATGTCCTCCTTGACCTCGTCGACCGTGGTCAGCTGGTCGGGGGTCTCGTGGAACGGGAAGGCGTCCTCGAGCTCGCGCTGCCAGGGGGTGTCCGGGCCGAAGGCATGGCCCTGTGTGGCCGCGCGGGCGGCGTACAGCTTGATCAGCTCGGCCGCGATCTCGCGGACCGCCTTGCGGGCGCGGCCCTTGCGCTTGGCCCAGTCGCCACCACCCAGGCGGTCGAGCGAGGGCTGCTCCCCGCCGACGTAGCGGGTGACCTGGTCCAGCGCGTCCGCGGGCACGTAGAGGCGGTCGGGTGGACCGCCACGCTTGGAGGCGCCGTACTCCAGGACGAGGTACTCGCGCACCGCTCCCCCGGCCTCGCGCTGCTTCATCTCCACGAAACGGCCCACGCCGTGCTGCTCGTGGACGACGTGGTCGCCGGCCTTGAGCTCGAGGGGGTCGATCTGCTTCTTGCGTCGCGCCGGCATCTTGCGCATGTCGCGCGTGGAGGACTTCTGCCCCGAGAGGTCCTCGCCGGTCAGCAGCACGATCCGGTTCTCGTCGTCGACGAAGCCGTGGTCCAGGGCGCCACAGGTGACGGTCACGACCAGCGGGTCGAGGACGGCGCCGTCCGGCTCGACCAGCCGCGCGGGGACGTCGCGCTCGCCGAGCGCCTCGACCATTCGCTGGGCCGGGCCGTGGCCCAGGTGCAGCACGACGACGCGGTAGTCGTTCTTCAGCCACCCGGCGATGTCGCCGATCGCTGTTTCCACGTCGCCGCGGTAGGCCTCGGCCGGGCGGGCCGGGAGGGCGCGGCTCGTGACGCCGACGTCGTCGCCCGAGACGCCCGGCAGGCCGGGGACGTCCGCGGCGTCGTCGAGACCGAACGGGCTCATCGTCCACCAGGGCTTGTCCTGGGCGAGGCTGTGCTCGCGGACGTCGGCGAGGCTGCGGTACGACGCGGCGCCGAGGTCGATGGGGGCGGTGCCGCCCCCGGCCGCGGCGGCCCAGCTGGCCCCGAGGAACTCCTCGCTGGTGGCCACCAGGTCGTGGGCACGGCTGCGGGCCCGCTCGGGGTCGAGGACCAGGACGTGGGTGTCGGCCGGCATCAGGTCGATCAGCAGCTCCATGTCGTCGACCAGGACCGGCGCCAGCGACTCCATGCCCTCGACCGCGATGCCGGCGGCGATCTTGTCGGTCAGCTCGAGCAGCTGCGGGTGGCTGGCGCCCAGCTCGGCGGCGCGCGCCCGCACGTCCTCGGTGAGCAGCAGCTCGCGGCAGGGGGGCGCCCAGAGCCGCTCGGCCTTGTCCAGGGTGCGCTGGTCGGCGACGGAGAAGGTGCGGATCTCCTCGACGTCGTCGCCCCAGAACTCCACGCGCAGGGGGTGCTCCTCGGTGGGCGGGAAGACGTCCACGATCCCCCCGCGGACCGCGAACTCGCCGCGTTTCTCGACCAGGTCGACGCGGGAGTACGCCGCGTCCGCGAGCCGGCGTACGACGTCCTCGAGTGGCGCGGCCTGGCCGGGCACCAGCTCCACGGGGGCGAGGTCACCGAGCCCCTTGACCTGGGGCTGGAGCACGGAACGGACCGGGGCGACCACGACCCGCAGCGGGCCGTTGGTGGCGTCGGTGCCCGGGTGGCACAGGCGGCGCAGCACCGCGAGGCGGCGCCCGACGGTGTCGCTGCGCGGGCTGAGCCGCTCGTGCGGCAGCGTCTCCCAGCTCGGGTAGTAGCCGACGAGTGACGGATCGACCAGGTCGCCGAGGGCGCTGACGAGGTCTTCGGCCTCCCGTGACGTCGCCGTGACAGCGAGGACGGTGCGGCCGGCGCGGGCCAGCCCGGCGACCAGGAACGGGCGCATCGCCTCCGGCCCGGTCAGGTCCAGGGCGCGGACGGTGCCGCTCCTGGCATCGGCCAGCGCACCGGCCAGGACGGGGTCGGCGAGGACGGCGTCGGCCAGGCCGGTCAGGCTCACGGTGCTCCCTGTGGGTCGAGGCGGATGACAACACGACAGCCCCCGGTCAGCGAGGACAGGGGGTGCGGGCCCAGTGTACGGAGGTCAGGAGCGGGCGGCGTACGCCGCGGAGGCGGCGTAGACCGCGTCGACATAGCTCTGCGCGTGGTTGTAGGAGAAGACCGCCGCCGCCCAGCCGGAGCCGGACGAGACGTCCGAGCCGGCGGCGCACAGGTAGCGGGCGGTGGCGGCCGTGGCGTCGTCGAGGTCGCCCGGGTCCGCGATGCCGTCGCCGTCGCCGTCGGTGCCCCAGGTGGCCCAGGTGGACGGGAGGAACTGCATCGGTCCGACGGCGTGCTCCCAGGCGCGGTCGCCGTGCCAGGCCTGCGACTGCGGGGTGGAGCGGATCGCGGCGAAGGCGCCGCGACCGTTGAGCGCCGGACCCAGGATGGGGGTCGAGGAGCGGCCGTCGTCCCCGAGGCTGCGACCGCCGATGGTGCCGTGCTGGGACTCCACCCAGCCGATGCCGGCCAGCGTGGTCCAGCCGATGCCGCAGCCGCCCACGTCGCGCAGCTGGGTGCGGGCATAGGCCCGCAGGGCGGGCGCGGGGATGCCCGTGGTTGCCGCGGTGGCCGCCAGCCACGCGGGGTCGACGTCGACGGTGGCGTCCCCGCGCTGACCCGAGCGGCTCGCCGGGGCGTGGGCCCGCACCTCGGCGGCGACGTAGCGCTGCTGGGTGAGCACGGTGTCGACGACGAGGCTGCGCCGGTCGTGCTCCTGGACCCCGAAGGCCACGGCGGTGACCAGGCCCAGGCACGCCGCCAGGGCGGCGATGAGACGCAGGTTCACCCGAAGCGGCCCTGCACGTAGTCGCTGGTGCGCGGGTCCTGCGGGTTCGAGAACATGGCAGCAGTATCCCCGTGCTCCACGATCACCCCGGGGGTGCCCTGGGAGGCGAGGAAGAAGGCACACTCGGTGGAGACCCGGGCGGCCTGCTGCATGTTGTGGGTGACGATGACGATGGTGACCTCGCGGGCCAGCTCGAGCATCGTCTCCTCGATCACCCGGGTGGAGGTGGGGTCTAGCGCCGAGCACGGCTCATCCATCAGCAGGACGCGCGGCTTGATCGCCAGGGACCGGGCGATGCAGAGCCGTTGCTGCTGGCCGCCGGACAGGCCGCCGCCGGGGGCGTCCAGTCGGTCCTTGACCTCGTTCCACAGCCCGCCCTTGACCAGACAGGACTCGACCAGCTCCTCCCTGGCGGACTTGGAGACCTTGGTGCCGGTGAGCTTGAGCCCGGCCAGCACGTTCTCGCGGATCGACATCGCCGGGAACGGGTTCGGCTTCTGGAAGACCATGCCGATCGCGCGCCGGGCGTCGATCAGCCGCTTGTCGGGGTCGTAGATGTCGGCACCGTCGAGCAGGACCTCGCCGGCGAGCTGGGCGGACGGCACCAGCTCGTGCATCCGGTTGAGGATTCGCAGGAAGGTGGACTTGCCACACCCTGAAGGGCCGATCAGCGCGGTGATGCCACCGGCCTTCATCGTCAGCGAGACCCGGTCGAGCACCTTGTGCTGACCGAACCAGGCCGTGATCTCGCGGGCCTCGATCTCGGCCAGGGCCGCCGCGCTGGTCGGCGCCGGCTCCTGGTCCGGAACGGGCGGCAGCACCGTCGTCGCCTCATCGTCGAGAGGGTGGTCGAGGTGACTGGCGTAGGTGCCGTGCGCGGCGTCCATGATCGTTCCGTCTCAGGTTCGGTGGTGGAGAAGATCGGGCCGGGTGGCCGCCGGAGTGCGGCGGCCACCCGGGTCCGGGTCACTTCTGGGTGATGGTGAACTTCTTGGTCGAGCCGGTCGCGACGGAGTTGCCCGCCCAGACCGCCTTCAGCATGTTCTTGCCCTTGGGGAGCTTGGCCAGCCTGATGGTGACCGAGCCACCCGAGAGCTGGCCCTTGCCGAGGACCTTGTGGCCCATGAGCACCCTGACCAGGCCGGTGGCACTGTCGTCGACACCGGCGAGCGCGACCGTGATCGTGCCCTTGGCCCGCTTGCCCTGCTTGACCTTCGCCGGGAAGGACTCGGTGAGCGTCGAGGAGGTCTTGACGACCACCGAGTCGGTGGCCTCCGAGGGGTCGAAGCCGTCGGCCGGCATGAACTTCGCGGTGTAGGTGTGGCTGCCGGGCGTCGCGCCGGTGACGTCGTACGTCGCCTGGCCGGAGACCAGCGGGACGCCCGCCTGCAGGAGGGTGTCACCCTCGTAGAAGTCGAACGCGCCCTGCGGGCTGGTGCTACCGGTGGCGCTGGCCACCAGGTGGGCGGTCCGTGCGGAGGGGCTCGACGCGACCAGGGTGCTGGCCGTGGCGACCTGCTGGTTCAGGGTGAAGACGCTCGTCGGGTCCGAGGTGGCCTCGCCGCACACGCCGCCGTGGGCGGGCGTCGCGAGCTGCTGGAACCCCGCGGCCTCGATCAGGGACCGGGCCCCGGTCGAGCAGACGAAGCCGTCTTCGCCCAAGACGGTCTGGACGTCGGCGTTCGCGAGGTCCGTGCCGCGCACGACGTTGTAGAGGGCCCGCTTGGCGGCGAGACCGTCCTCGATGCGCAGGGTGGTCCCGAGCAGGGCCGCACGGCCCACCGAGAACGGGGCGATCGCGTTGGCGTCGTCCTTGATCGGGGTGTCGTCGTGCTCCTGGACCGGGGTGACGCTGCCCGCGAGGGTGACGTCGACGCCGTTGTTCATCCGCTTGAGCTGCGCGACGAAGAACGAGCGGGTGCCCGAGCCGGCCTGCGGGATCTTCGGGGCGATCACGCCGGCGGTGCCGCCGACGTCGGACCAGTTGGTGATGCTGCCGCTGTAGATGCCGACGATCTGCGCCTCGGTCAGCGCGGTGGGGGCGTGCGACGGCACGCTGTTGGAGACCGCCATCGAGAGGGTGTCGAGGGCGAACGGGAAGGCCTTGAGCCCGGCCTGCTTCTCGGCGTCGTTGAGGGCTGAGGAGGAGCGAGCGAAGTCGACGTCGGTGTTGTTGCCGGCACCGTAGAGCAGGCCCTTGCCGGCGCCCGAGCCGTTCGGGCGGTTGATGTCGCCGCTCGGCAGCGTGATGGTGCCGCCACCGGTGGCCGAGAAGCTCGCGACCCGGAAGGTCGGCGCCGGCGACTGGTCGTTCCAGCCACCCGCCAGCAGGTGCAGCGCGTGCTGGCTGGTGTCCGAGCCGACCCCGATGAGGTCGCCTGACACGGCAGTGAAGGTCGGGTCGTCGGCGTCGACGGCGGCGGACGAGGGCAGGGCGGTGAAGGCGATCGCCGAACCGGCGAGGGCCGCCACGACGATGCCGGACAGACTCTTGCGTACGAACATGTTCGTGTTCACTCCTGTAGTGAGGTGCTGCATGGCTGTCACGTGGGACTACGGGTGGTGCAGTCGGTCAGATCAGGTTCGGCAGGAGCCGCATCACCACATCCGTGGTGGCCCAGGACAGCGCCAGTGCGAGTGGGCTTGCGACCACCCAGACCAGCGCCGTCGACCAACGTTGACGGGCAGCGATGACCCCGAGAGTCAGCGCCAGGAGCAGGCCCAGG
Organism: Nocardioides sp.; assembly: GCA_046597165.1. Taxonomy (GTDB): domain Bacteria; phylum Actinomycetota; class Actinomycetes; order Propionibacteriales; family Nocardioidaceae; genus Nocardioides. The sequence goes on along the minus strand of JBKJLD010000093.1, from coordinate 12,190 downwards.
CACAGGGCCAGGAGCGGAATCGCGCCCCGGTCTGCGGCCATCGCCTTCTCCGATGGGGGCACCGCGGCCGGTCGGCCCGGTGGAGCGGGGAACGCCTTCGGTGCGTCGGCGTCCACGTAGACCGCCGAGTCGGGTGTGAGGGCGGAGAACCGCCCCGACCCCTCGGCGGTGACCAGGGTGAGCCGGGCGGTGCCGGCCTCGGGGGGCGTCGGCAGCGGGTCGCCCGCACGCCGTACGCCGCTCACGGTGAAGTCGAGGGTGCCCTGCGCCATGACGACCTGGATCGGGTCGCCGGGGCTCAGCTCGGTCAGCTTCGCGAAGGGCGCGCCGTAGGTCGCGGCGCGCCCGTAGACAACCGAGATCCCCTCCTGGCCGGGCAGCACGGTGTCGCGGCGGTGCCCGGGGCCGACGAGGGTGTCGCCAGACGCCGTCCCTTCCACCACGACCTGCTCGACGCCGATGCTCGGCATGGACACCACCGCGACGGGGTCGCCGACCGGCACGATCGGTCCGATCGGTGCAGTGGCGCTCGCGAGCTCCGTGCGGAACTCGCCGTAGAGCAGGTCCTGGGCGCGCTGGTGGGAGACCGCGCCGAGGACGAGCATCTGGGCGGCCATCCACAGGCAGACGATCGCCAGCATGGTGAAGGTCGACGAGAGGTACGCCGAGGTGTCCTCGGCCGGCGTCGGAGGACGCTCGACCCGCGGGCGACGCGGACGGGCGACCCTGCTGCGTTGCGGCTCTGGCCGGCGCGCGGGCAGGTACGCGGACACGGTGGCCGTCACGAGGCCCTCCGGGGAGGACGCACGAGGAACCTCAGGCCCGTGGAGAGGAGCAGACCGCCCAGGCCGAGCAGCAGCAGCAGCGGCAGGAAGCCGCCCGCCACCTTGGACCCGACCGGCGCGGTCGCCGGCATCGGTGCCGCTGCCGGTGCGAGGGCGGCGCTGGGCGCCGCGCTCGGTGCCGCCGACGGCACCCCGCCGCCGGGCGCCACGGCGGGACCGCCACCGGACGGACCACCGACGTTCCCGGTCGACGGGCTCGGGGTGGGCGTGGGCGTCGGGTCCGCCGCCGGCTGCTGACGGGCCACCGCCGCGGCGACCTCCTGGGCGGAGTCGAAGAGCCTGGCCGTCACCCCCGTGCGGCGGATCGGCAGGAAGCCGTCCGGCAGCTCTCCGTTGCCGCTGCCCTGCCGCTGGCCCTCGGTGGTGGAGACCTTCATGAACTGGGAGACCTTGGCGGCGTCCGCCTCGGCGAGGTTGCGCAGGCGGGCCGCGGTGTAGACGACCATCGTGCCCGGGTAGGCCCGCGCCGAGTCGCGCACGTCGCCCTGGTCGAGGGTGAAGGGCTGGTACCTCCCGGCCTGATGGGTCAGGTCGAGCGCGGCGGAGAGCGAGTCCTGGTCCGGCGCGACGTAGCGCCCCGGCCTGGTCTCGAGCGCGGCGGAGCGCAACCCGTAGCGCTCGGCGTCACCGAGGCTGACCACTCCGAGCAGGAAGCGGGAGCCGAAGGACTGGCGACCGACCCGGCCGAGCTTGTTGAGCTGGGTCGACTGGTCGAACTCGCAACGGGTCTGGACGTTGGGCCACCCGTCGAGCAGCGCCTCGGACACCTTGCGCAGCGTGGTCACCGGGGCGGCCAGCTGCGTGAAGTAGACGGCCGGGTTGTCCTGGCGGCAGGTGTCCGCCGTGGTCGGGACGTAGTCGTCCAGCAGCGGCCACTCGGCGGTGGGCACGGAGATGTCGCGGTAGGCCGGGTTGACCACCATGCCCCACGGGTCGGCCTTGCCGTGGATGAAGGCCATCGCGTCGGCGTCGTGGGCAATGTAGTCGGTCAGCTGCTCGATGATGTCGGAGGAGTTGGACAGCGAGAGCAGCGCGGCCCCGGCCTCCTGGGGGATGTCGCTGAGCCCGGGGTTGAGCTTCTGGAACTCCGGGTCGGCCATGATCGCCAGCGGGTTGCCCCCGATGCCGGGGTGGCCACGACCGAGGTCGGAGCCGAGGTAGCTCTCGGTCATCAGCTTGGCGATGAGGCGCGCGTTGAGCCGCAGGTCGCCGTACTCCCCCGCGTTGTCGGGCCGGTCGATGACGTACCCGACCGAGAAGCCGGTCACCGCGGTGGGGGCGTAGCCGACGGGGTCGGAGCCGCGACGCTCGTGCTCCGAGGAGACCTCGGCGGCGGCACCTCCACCACTCTCCATGAGATTCCAGCCGGCCTCGTCGGACATCTGGTTGAGCTGGAACTTGAAGCGGTCCTTGCTCAGGCAGTACGCCGGCGCCCATTGCAGGGCCGCCTGCGCGAGCAGCTCGGAGCCGTAGAAGCCCGTGGGCGGCCGCGGGTCGAGGATGTCGCACGCGTCCGGGGGCAGCCCGAAGGTGATCGGGATGGAGAACCGATTCTTCCAGTTCGAGGCGGACCACCACAGCTGGGGCGAGACGGCCTGGTCGACGCCGTCGTTGGCGAAGTTGCCGGAGCCCGGCGCGAACCGTCCACCCTTGCGGCAGGCGAGGTCGGCGGTGGTGGGCGGGGAGGACGGCTGGTCGCAGCTGAGCCCGTTGATCGGGATCACCACGATCGAGCAGGCCGTGGTGGGCGAGCAGCCGAGCGACTCGTTCTCGACGTCGCTGCGGACCTCGAACTGCACCGAGCCGGACCCGTTGAGGTCGGTGAAGGCGGCCAGCTCGGCCGGCGGGAAGGCGGCCCCCACCGCCGCCTCGGGAGGCATGTTCTGCGCGTCGCAGGCAGGGAAGACCGTGCCCCTGGCCGCGGCAAAGGGGGTCAGGTGGGTGAAGTAGGGGTCGATGTCGGCCGTGGGGCACTGGGTCGACGACGGGAAGGGGTCCATCCCGGAGACCCGCCCCTTGTCGGCCGGGTCCGCGTCGAGGTCATGGGTCCAGGCCGCGGCGCTGGCCGACTGGGCGACCTCGGACCGCTGGGCCACCGAGGCGGTCCAGCAGGTCCTCGGGGAGAGCTGCCTGGCCTTCGGCAGCGACGGGTCGTCAAGGCCGCGGCACTGCATGATGACGACCGGGTACTCCTGCTGGAGACCGCTCTCGCCGTAGGGGTCGCTGGCCCGGCCACCGCTCGGCTGGGCCCCGGTCCAGCTGATCTGGATGCGCTGGCGACCGTGCAGGTTGCGGGTGTGGTCGGCGTGGACCGTGACGGTCCGGCTGGGGAACGAGTACGTCGAACCGTCGGCGTTGGTGAAGACGCGGGTCAGGGTCCTGGTCAGGCTGAACCCCTCTCCAGCGGTGGCAGCGGACGCGCCGGGTCGCTGCGGCAAGGCCTGGGCCGGGAGGCCGGCGAGCACTGACGTCCCAAGCAGGGCAGCGACGACCAGCAGCGGGGCGAGCACCCGGCGCGTGCGAAGAGCGAGGGTGCGCATCAGCGGCCACCGGTCTTGAGCGAGCGACGGCGGCGCAGGGTCGCGACGTAGAGGCCGGGCAGCAGGACCAGCGCGAGCAGCTCGAGAGCGGCGAGCCACCCGAAGGCCCGGGTGTCGATGGACCGGTCGGCCACCAGCTCGGTCGGGTTGGCGTAGATCGCCCCACCCGCCCCGGTGGTTCCGGCGTCGCCCACGACGGCCCCCGTCTCCGGGTCGATGGCTGGGGCCGAGCCCGGATCGGAGCCGCCCGGAGCACTGCCCGGGTCCCCCGAGCCGGCACTCGAGCCGCCGTTGGCCCCGCCCGAGGCCGCAGGGGCGTTGGGGTCGTCCGTCGAGGGCTGGTTGGTGCCCGTGGAGGTGCCGCACGGGCCTTCGCCCTGCTTGTCACAGGTGGCGGGCTGCGGCGCGATCTGGGCGAGGTGGTTCTCGGACAGGTTGCCCGCGACGAAGGTCGGGTTGTTGCACTTGGTGACGTCGCGGTCGGTGAGGTCGACGTCCGGGTCGGCCTTCTTCAGCTTGGCGAGCTGGGTGAAGCCCGCCTGGACGAGGTTGAGCGGGAGCGGCGAGTAGCCGTACGGGCCAGCCTTCGACTGACCCGCGCACAGCGAGTAGTACATGAAGTCGGCCAGCGTCTGCCGCTTCGCAGTGGTCATCCGCGGGTCGTCGGCGCCCGTCGGGATGATCATGTAGGAGTACGACGAGATCGGGTAGGCCCGCGAGTCCGGGTTGGTGTAGACCCCGTCCAGCACCTGGGTCAGGTAGAGCGGAGAGTTCCTGTCCTCGTTGATCTTGGCCTTGGTCAGCGCGACCGCCACGTTGTACTGCGTCGGCTCGACGTAGTAGCCCGCCTTGTTCAGCACCTTCACGACCGGGTAGTCGGCGTTGACCGGGTAGGAGTACTCGACGTACCCGATCGTCCCGTTGCCGGAGAAACCCTTGATCGTGTTCATCACCTGGTCGGAGCCGGCCTGGCTGACCATCCGCGAGCTCGGGTCCTTGGGGTAGTACGACGTGAGGCCGGGACCGCCGTTGTAGGGGCGCCAGATGCTCGGGTACTCGTGGTCCATCCAGGTCGTGAACTGCGCCGTGGTCCCGGAGCCGTCCGAGCGCACCACCGGGGTGATCGGCAGCGAGGGAAAGGCCCGACCGTTGTTGTCCTTCGCGATCGCGGGGTCGTTCCAGTTGGTGATCTGGTTGGTGAAGATCTTGGCGAGCGTCTCCCCTGACAGCCGCAGGTTGCGGACCAGGTCGTTGCCGACCTTCAGCTGGTAGGTGAAGGCGGTGCCGCCCGCGACGATCGGCAGGTAGGCGAAGTCGCGGCCGTTGCTGGTGTCGGCGTTCCCCTGCTCGTCGGTGCCCTGGTACGGGATCTCCGAGATGGCGAAGTCGGTGCTGTCCTGCGAGAAGTCCTTGCGACCCTTGGACGAGCCGCCTCCGGTGTAGACGACCTTGAGGCCGTTGGCGTCGACGTCGGCGATCCACTGCTGGACGATCAGCTCCGACCACGTCGAGCCGGTGCCCTCGATCTGCGCGTAGACGGTCGCCGAGGCGGTACGAGGCAGCGCCAGGACGCAGCCCAGGGCGACGAGGAAGGCGACGACGGTGCGGGCGGATCTCAACGGGACTCCTGGGTGGGGCGGGATCGACGGGTGGCGAGGGGCGAGGTCAGCGCGGCCGCGAGACGGCGGTGCAGGCTGGGACGGGTGCCGCGCGGGCGGGCGAGCAACCGGGCGGTGACGAAGAGGATGAGGACCAGACCGAGCAGTACGGTCGCGGCCGCGAAGCCGCGGGCGACCGCGTTCGGCTCACCGCTGCGGACCGCGGTGAAGATGAAGAGCGGCAGTGAGTTCATGACGCCGTCGGTCGGGTTGGTGACCAGGAACGGGGCCGCGCCGGAGGTCAGCAGCACCGGGCTGGTCTCGCCCACACCGCGAGCCACCCCGAGGATGACGGCCGTGGCGAGGCCGGGCCGCGCCGTGGGGAGTACGACGTGCCACACCGTCGCCCAGCGGCTCGCCCCGAGTGCCAGGCTCGCCTCGCGCAGCCCGCCCGGGACGACCCGGAGCACCACGTCGGCAGCGCGGGCGATGATCGGGAGCATCATCACCGCGATCGCCAGCGAGGCGGCCAGGCCGGAGCGCGGGTAGCCGAGGGCCACGATCAGCACGGTGTAGATGAAGAGCCCGGCCACGATCGAGGGCAGTGCGGTCATCGCCTCGACCACGGTGCGCACGATGCCGGCGAAGCGGCCGCCCACCTCGGTCATGAAGACGGCGGTCCCGATCCCCAGGGGCAGGGTGATGGCCAGGGCGATCCCGAGCTCGATCAGCGAGCCGGTGACCGCGTGCAGGATGCCGCCCCGGTCGAAGCCGTCCTTCGGGCCGACACCGCTCATGTCCTGGGTGAAGAAGTTCAGGTGCGTCATCGGGTGCCAGCCGCGCAGCGCCACGAAGACGATCGTGCTGAGCAGTGCGGCCCCGACGACCAGGGCTCCGGCGGTGATGATGGAGGAGGCCACCCGGTCCTTGACCTCGGTGCTGCCTCCGGTCATGGCCGCGGTCACCGCGGTGACCGCAAGGCCAAGCACGAACCAGGCAATCAGGAACCACGGCACCCCGGCGAGGGGCAGCAGCCGCTGGGTGACCAGCCAGGCCAGGCCGAGACCGGCAGCCCAGGAGCCCACCAGGGTGAACCGCTCGTCGGGGCTCAGCCCGCCGATCGAGCCGCGGGGGGTCGGCGGCGGCGCGTCCTCGTCGTACGACGGCAGGACGGTGCGACCGGCGACGAGGCCGGTGTCGGTGGCGGTGCTCATCAGGCGTCCGTCCCAGCGCCCGAGCGGCTGCGGTTGACGATGATGGCGGCGAGCGTGTTGACGCAGAGGGTGATCAGGAAGAGCACGAAGCCGGCCGCCAGCAGGGCGGAGAGCTGGGCGGTGCTGGCCTCACCGAACCGGCCGGCGATCAGCGAGCTGACGGTGTTGGTGCCGATCTCGAGGACCCGCGGCTTGATCTCGAAGGCCGGCGAGACGATCAGCAGCACGGCGATGGTCTCGCCGAGAGCCCGGCCCATGCCGAGCATGGTGCCGCCGATGATGCCGCCGCGGCCGAAGGGCAGGACGACGGAGGTGATCATTCCCCACTTGGTCGCCCCGAGCGCGAGGGCCGCCTCCTTCTCGCCCACGGGGGTCTGGGAGAAGACCTGGCGCATCACGGCGCAGGCCATCGGCAGCACCATCATCGAGACCGCGATGCCGGCGCAGAACGCGCTCGCGGTGTAGCGGCTGGCATCCCACACGGCGGCGTTCGGGTCGCTCCCGTTGACCTGGAAGAACGGGACCCAGCCGAAGTGCTTCTGCAGCCACAGGGCGAGCTCCGCGGCGTACTCCATGACCAGGTAGAAGCCCCAGAGTCCGTAGACGATCGAGGGCACTGCCGCCATCAGGTCGACCAGCGAGACCAGGGTGGGCTTGAGCCGGGCGGGGGCGTACTCGCTGATGTAGAGCGCGGTGGCCAGCGCCAGCGGGAAGGCGAAGACCATCGCGACCATCGCGACCGAGATGGTGCCGGTGAGGACGGCGGCGATGCCGATGACGTCCTTGTCGGGAGCCCACTGGGACTCGGTGAAGAAGCTCCACCCGTAGCGGTTCAGGGTGGGGTAGGCCTGCCAGGCCAGGAACAGCCCGACGCCGCCGGTGATGACCAGGACCGAGGCCCCGACCAGTCGGGCACCGTGCTCGAAGACGGCGTCCGCGCCCGCGGCCTTGCGCGAGAGCTTGCGCGGGCGCGCGTCGTGCGGGGCGTCCGTGAGCGGAAGCGTGGTCACCTGGTGTCCTGGCCTGAGAAGGAGCGAAACGCCAGAAGTCTCAGGTGGACACCGGAACGAATCGTCAGCGTTCAGGTGAACGAGCGGAAAACGTCCCCGCCTTCTTTTCCCAACAGGTGAGGGCAACCAGATTCGAGTAGTCCGAACGGACTACTCGAATCTTTCTTCCCATGGCCCGAACGGGTCAGGGGGTCCTTCGGAGGTCAGTCGGCCGCAGGCAGCGGTGTCGACTCGCTCTCGGCCCGCAGGATGCAGAACTCGTTGCCCTCCGGGTCGGCCAGGACCACCCAGGCGGTGCCCGGGCCGTACTTCCCGCGCAGGTCGTCGATGACGGTCGCGCCGTGGGCGAGCAGCACCTCGAGCTCCTCGTCACGGGTGCCGGTGCGAGGACGCAGGTCGAAGTGGAGCCGGTTCTTGCCCGACTTGGCGTCCGGCACCTCGATGAAGAGCAGCAGGTGGCCGGTCTCCGGGTCGCCGATCAGGCACTCCTCGTGACCCGGCAGGTTCGGGTCACCGTCGAGGTCGACGTATCCCAGGACCGGCTTCCACCACTCCGAGAGGTCGTAGGCATTGGTGCAGTCCACCGTGGTGTGGGCGATGTAGGCCGTCATGGGCCCACTCTCACGGGCCCGGCGGCAGACCACAACCGGGTTGCGCGCCGGACCAGCTCAGTCGGTGCCGTGCCGCTTGACGAAGTCGACGATCCGCTCGGCGAGCTCGGGGCGGCACACGATCAGGTCCGGGAGGTAGACGTCCTCCTGGTTGTAGAGCAGCGGCGTGCCGTCGACGCGCGAGGTGAAGAGACCGGCGGCGGCCGCCACGGCGACCGGAGCGGCGGAGTCCCACTCGTACTGCCCGCCGGAGTGGACGTAGGCGTCGGTGAGGTCGCGGGCCACGGAGAGCACCTTGACCCCTGCGGAGCCCATCGGCACCAGCTCGGCGCCGAGCTCCTCGGCCAGGGCGTTGACGAAGGCCGGGGGACGGCTGCGGGAGACCGCGATCCGCGGCCGGGGCGACGTGCTCGCAGGGACGACCGGCGGGCGACCGGTGTTGAAGGTCTCCCCCAGCGCCGGCTGCGCCACGGCGCCGGCGGTGAGCTCGCCGTCCTGCCACAGGGCGACGTGGACGGCCCAGTCGTCGCGCGGCGGCTCGGAGAACTCACGGGTGCCGTCGAGGGGGTCGATGATCCAGACCCGGCTCGCGGTCAGCCGGTCCACCTTGTGGGCGCGCTCGTCGGGACCCTCCTCGGACAGGACCGCGTCGTCCGGCCGGTGCTCGTCGAGCAGGCGCATGAGCAGCTGGTGGGCGGCGACGTCGCCGGCGTCCTTGAGCTCCTTGCCCTCGAGCCCCTCGGTACGGACCTGGAGCAGGAGCTCACCGGCCACGGTGGCCAGCCAGGTGGCGAGGACGTGGTCGTCGGTGGCGGCCTGCGCGGGCGGGGTTCCGGGTTCGAAAGTCACCCGCCCAGCCTAGCGGGGGGCTTCGGGAGCCGAGTCAGCTGTTGAACCGCTGCTGGGTCTTCTCGAGGCCGTCGGTGATGAGCGACTCGACGGCATCAGCCGCGTGATCGACCTGGAAGGGCAGCTCGCGCAGCTCGGCCTTGGCATAGTTGGACAGTACGAAGTCGGCCACGTCCTGACGCCCGGGCGGTCGGCCGATGCCCGCGCGCACGCGGTAGAAGTCACCGGTGCCCAGTGACGAGCGCATCGAGCGGAGCCCGTTGTGGCCGTTGTCGCCACCGCCCAGCTTGGTCCGCAGGGTGCCGAAGGCGATGTCGAGCTCATCGTGGATCGCGATGATCCGCTCCGGCGGCACCTTGTAGAACGTCGCGAGCGTCTTCACCGGGCCACCGGTCTCGTTCATGTAGCAGCGCGGCCGGGCGAGTACGACGCGTGGCCCGGGTGTGCCGGGAGCACCCAGCCGGCCCTCGACCACCTCGGCCCGACCCGACTTGTGCGAGCGGAACCGGGAGCCCATCCGGGTCGCCAGCTCGTCGGCCACCAGGTAGCCCACGTTGTGCCGGTGCCCCGCATAGTCAGGGCCGGGATTCCCCAGACCCACGACCAGCCACACAGGCGTTCCTGTTTCGGCGTCGGTCATGGTGGGGAGATCCCGGCCCTTCCTGCGGAAGAACGTGAGGCTCAGTCCTCGTCGGACTTCGTGTCGTCGTCGTCGGCGTCAGCGTCGGACTCGGTCGCGGCTTCGGGCTCGTCGCGCTCGATGCCGGCCTCGGCCTCGGCCTCTTCGAGCTCGGCCTCGATCTCGGCCGTGGTCGGGGCCTCGGTGATGTTGACGATCAGGGTGTCCGGGTCGAGCAGCAGGACCGAGCCCGTGGGCAGCGTGAGGTCGGAGGCGTGGATCTGGGTGCCGGCCTCGAGACCCTCGATGTCCACCTCGACGTACTCGGGGATGTGGGTGGCCTCGGCCTCCAGCTGGATGGTCGTGGTGCCGGTGACGACCAGCGTCTCCTTGGCGGCCTCGCCGTTGAGGTGGACGGGGACCTCGACGGTGACCTTCTCGCCCTTGGTGACGACGACGAAGTCGATGTGCTCGAGCTGACGCTTCATCGTGTCGACCTGCACCTGCTTGGTGAGCGCCAGGCTCATCTTGCCGTCGATGGTCAGCTCGAGCAGGGCGTTCGCACCGGCGCGCTTGAGCGCCATCATGGTCTCGTGGCCGGGCAGCGTGATGTGCACGGGATCGTTGCCGTGGCCGTAGATGACGGCGGGGACCTTGTGCGCGCGGCGGATGCGGCGGGCGGCACCCTTGCCGAACTCGGTACGGGGCTCGGCGTTGATCTTCTCGCGGGACATGCGGCTTCTCTCCTCGAACGGTCTGACTGCGGGTGTCTCGAACTCGTGTGGTCGCCTCGGGCGCGGCCCCATGAAAAAACGCCGCGCACTCGGTCTCGAGTCAGCGCGGCGCACCAGTGGTCAGCCAGCCCTGTCGATCACGGAACTCCCGTCTCCGGGCGTTCCCTCGCCGAGGCAACCGCAGAAGTCTAGCCGCGGCCCCGGGTCAGCGCCAATCCGCGGGCCCCGTTGTCCGGCTCAGGCGTGCCCGTCGAACATCGAGGTGACCGAGCCGTCCTCGAAGACCTCGCGGATCGCCCGGGCGAGCAGCGGCGCGATCGAGAGGACCGTGAGCTTGTCGAAGCGGCAGTCGTCACTGATCGGCAGCGTGTTGGTCACGATGATCTCGGCGGCCGGGCTGTTCTTGAGCCGGTCGACCGCCGGGTCGGAGAGGATCGCGTGGGTCGCGGCGATGACCACGCCGGCCGCGCCGTCGGCCATCAGGGCGTCGGCGGCCTTCACGATCGTGCCTCCGGTGTCGATCATGTCGTCGACCAGGACACAGATCCGGCCGGACACGTCACCGACGACACGGTTGGCCACGGTCTCGTTGGGGCGGTCGGTGCGGCGGCTCTTGTGGATGAACGCCAGCGGCGCTCCGCCGAGGCGGGCCGACCAGCGCTCGGCAACCTTGATCCGCCCGGCGTCCGGGGAGACCACCGCCAGCGGCTGGGTGCCGTACTTCTCGCGCACGTAGTCGGCCAGGATCGGCAGCGCCATCAGGTGGTCGACGGGGCCGTCGAAGAAGCCCTGGATCTGGTCGGCGTGCAGGTCGACGGTGATCAGCCGGTCCGCGCCGGCGGTCTTGAAGAGGTCGGCCATCAGCCGCGCCGAGATCGGCTCACGGCCGCGGTGCTTCTTGTCCTGGCGGGCGTAGCCGTAGAACGGCATGACCACGGTGATCCGCTTGGCGGAGGCGCGCTTGAGCGCGTCGACCATGATCAGGTGCTCCATGATCCACTCGTTGATCGGAGCCGTGTGGCTCTGGATCACGAAAGCGTCGCACCCGCGCACGGACTCCTCGTAGCGGATGTAGATCTCGGAGTTGGCGAACTCGTAGGCCGACTGGGGCACGAGGTTGGTCCCGAGCAGGGACACGACCTCCCCTGAGAGCCCGGGGTGGGCCCGGCCACTGAAGACCATGAGGTTCTTCTCGGTGGTCCGCTTCATTCCGGTCACGGTGCGCAGCTCCTGGATTGCCCGACGGGTGCGCTCAGGATTCTCCACCACCCGGGCCGCTCTGCCCAACTTGGGTGACCTCGTCGTGAGACACGTCTCGTCCACCTGCCGTTTGCGAGGCGGCTGCCGCCGCGTCGGCCTGGGCGGTGCCTGCTCGCCTGGCCTGCGCCCAGCCCTCGAGGTTGCGCTGGGGGCCGCTGGAGACGGCCAGCGCACCCGGAGGTACGTCGCGGCGTACGACGGTCCCGCCGGCCGTCGCGGCGCCGTCGCCGATCGTGACCGGGGCGACGAAGGTGTTGTTGGAGCCGGTCCGCGCCTGGCGGCCGACGCTGGTGCGGTGCTTGGCGATGCCGTCGTAGTTGGCGAAGATCGTGCCGGCGCCGATGTTGGTGCCCTCACCGATCTCCGCGTCGCCGACGTAGGACAGGTGCGGCACCTTGGCGCCGTCGCCGATCACGGCGTTCTTGGTCTCGACGAAGCCGCCGATCTTGCCGCCGGCTCCGAGCCGGGTGCCCGGCCGCAGGTAGGAGAAGGGTCCGACGTTCGCGCCGTCCCCGATGACCGCCAGCTCGGCCTGGGTGCGGACCACGCGGGCACCGGCCCCGATCTCGCAGTCCTTGAGCGTGGTGTCCGGGCCGATCACGGCGTCCTCGCCCACCATCGTTGCCCCCAGCAGCTGGGTGCCCGGCAGGATCGTCACGTCCTCGGCGAGCACTACATCGGCGTCGATCCAGGTGGTGGCGGGATCCATGACCGTGACCCCGTCGCGCATCCAGCGGGTGACGATCCGGTGGTTCAGTTCGCGGCCGAGCTCGGCAAGCTGGACGCGGTCGTTGGCCCCCTGGGTCTGCATGACGTCGTCGATGGCGTAGGCACCGACCGTCAGTCCGGCCTCGCGGGCGAGCCGCACGGTGTCGGTCAGGTAATACTCGCCCTTGGCGTTGTCGTTGCC
>JBKJLD010000028.1:0-13446 GCA_046597165.1 Nocardioides sp. | reverse complement strand
GCCGGGTCAGCTCCCACGGCTCCGTCGCCGAGTCGGCCAGCACCCGGGCGGTGTGCGCCCGGTCCGCAGCCGAGATCCCGGTGGAGACGCCGTCGCGGGCGTCGACCGAGATCGTGTACGCCGTGCGCAGCTTGTCCTTGTTGTGCGGCGTCATCAGCGGGATCTCGAGGCGGTCCAGCATGTGGCCCGGCATCGGCACGCAGATCACGCCGCTCGAGTGCCGGATCGTGAACGCCATCAGCTCCGGAGTGGCCTTGGCCGCGGCGAAGATGATGTCGCCCTCGTTCTCGCGGTCCATGTCGTCCACGACCACGACCGCCTTTCCGGCGGCGACGTCGGCGATCGCGCGCTCGACGGTGTCGAGACGCACTCCGCCCTGTTGGTCGTCGTGGTTCTGGGGGTGCTGCTGGCTGGTCATGGCTGCTGCTCCTGCGTGTAGGCGCGGACGAGCTTCTCGACGTGCTTGGCGATCACGTCGGTCTCGAGGTTGACCCGGTCTCCGGGCTGACGGAAGCCGAGGGTGGTGCGGGCGAGGGTCTCGGGGATCAGGCTGACGGTGAAGGTCGTGTCGCCGGCCTCGACCACGGTCAGGCTGACGCCGTCCACGGTGATCGACCCCTTGTCGACGAGGTAGCGACCGAGCTCTGCGGGCATCGAGACCTCGACGAGCTCCCAGTGCTCGCTGGGGACCCGGCGTACGACGTGGCCGACACCGTCGACGTGGCCCTGGACGAGGTGACCGCCGAGCCGTGTGGCGGCGGTGACGGCCCGCTCCAGGTTGACCCGGTCGCCGGGGACGGCCCCGGCCAGGCTGGTCTTGTCGAGCGTCTCCTGCATCACGTCGGCGGTCCAGGTGTCGTCGGTGCGCGCGGCCACGGTCAGGCAGCAGCCGTTGACGGCGATCGACTCTCCGAGCGCTGCGTCCTCGAGGACGGTGGTGGCGCGGATGGTGAGGCGGATTGCGTCGCCCTGGTCCTCGATCGACTCGACGGTGCCGAGCTCCTCGATGATGCCGGTGAACATCAGGTCTCCGTTCGGGGTGCGGGATGGGGGGTGGGGGTCATGGTGAGGCGCACGTTGGGCTCCTCGCCGTCGTGTCCGGGCAGGACGGTGACGTCGGTGACCCGCGGCCGGACCGCGTCGGCCATGGTGGTGACGCCCAGGGCGGCGACGGCGGAGGTGCCGGCGCCGAGCAGCACGGGCGCGACGTACGTGACGATCTCGTCGACCAGCCCGGCCCGCAGGAACGCCGCCGCAAGCATCGGACCGCCCTCCAGGAACACGTGCTGGCGGTCGCGGGCGAAGAGCTCGGCCAGGGCGGCGTGCGGGTCACGGGTGCGCAGGTGGACGGTCTCGGCACGGTCGTTGAAGATCCGGCGACCGGCGTCGAGCTCCCGCTCCCCCATGACCACGCGCAGTGGTTGGTGGCCGACCGGCTGGTCGGTCTCGTCGCGCACCGTGAGCTCCGGGTCGTCGACGGCCACCGTGTTGGTTCCTACGAGCATCACGTCGCACAACGCCCGCAGGCGGTGGGTGTCGCGGCGGGCCGCGAGCCCCGAGACCCAGCGGCTGGTGCCGTCGGCGGCGGCGCTGCGCCCGTCGAGGGTGGTGGCGAACTTCCACGTGACGAAGGGGCGTTGGTGCTCGACGGCGAAGGTCCACACGCGGTTGAGCTCGCGGGCGTCATCGCGCAGCAGGCCGTCCTCGACCTCGAGGCCCGCGGCGCGCAGCGTCGCGGCGCCACCGGAGGCGACCGGGTTCGGATCGACCTGGGCGAAGACCACGCGGCGTACGCCGGCGTCGACCAGGGCCTGGGCGCACGGGCCGGTGCGGCCGGTGTGGTTGCAGGGCTCGAGGGTGACGACCGCCGTGGTGCCGCGGGCGTCGGCTCCGGCACGGGCCAGGGCGTCGGCCTCGGCGTGTGCGGTGCCGGCACCGCGGTGGAACCCCTCCTCCACCACGCGCCCGTCGTCGTCGAGGAGCACGCAGCCGACGCGGGGGTTCGGCCCGAAAGGTACGCCGGGGGTGGCGGCGAGCTCGAGGGCGCGCAGCATCGCGTGCAGCTCAGCCGCGGTCGTGGTCATCTGCCCCTCCGGTCCTGTCGCGGACTCCGGGGTCGATAGGTGGGGGGACGCCGCGCGCCCGTCCGGAACGGACGTCGGGGGCGTTCCTCACCTGCGTGCGCTTCCCATCCGGACTTTAACCGTCGGTCCAGGAACTTCACCTGGTCAACCGCTCACTGGCTGTGAGCGGGTCGCGGACTTCTGAGCGAAGAAACCTTCGTCCAGTCACCGCCGGCTCGGAATTGCACCGACCCCAGAGCACGCGAGCTTGGTCAACTCGTCGGGGCCCAGTTTGCCACAGCGCCCCACCGACGGGCCCGTGAGTCCGGCCACAGGACGGTCCCAGGGGTCTGGACCCCTCAGGAACTGCCGGTCCCGGGCCGCGGGACGACACAGCCGGCCGTCACCGGAGCGCCCTCGCAGCAGGGGCGGATGTGGCCGCAGCGGTCGCAGCGCGAGTGCGAGGTCTCCCACCGCATCTGGGCTCCGCAGTTGTCGCACTCCATGTCGCTCACGGCACGGATCCTGCCACCCGCCGGCTTCCGCACCAGGACGACACTCGGGTGGACCGATCGCCGCGCGTCGGCACTCAGGACGTGACGGTCGCCTCTGCCTTGGCGCGCAGCTCGCCGATCATCTTGTCGGGGTCGGCGGCGGAGTAGACCGCGGAGCCGGCCACGAAGACGTCCGCCCCGGCCTGGGCGCAGCGCTCGATGGTCTCGAGCGAGACTCCCCCGTCGACCTGGAGCCAGGTCTCGACGCCGTGCTTGTCCATCATGGCGCGGGCGCGGCGGATCTTGGGCAGCACCAGGTCGAGGAACTTCTGCCCCCCGAAGCCGGGCTCGACCGTCATCAGCAGGAGCATGTCCAGCTCGGGAAGCAGGTCCTCGTAGGGCTCGATCGGGGTGGCCGGCTTCAGGGCCATGCTGGCGCGGGCCCCGTGGGCCCGGATCTCGCGGGCCAGCCGCACCGGTGCCTTGGCGGCCTCGACGTGGAAGGTGACCGAGCCGCAGCCGGCCTCGACGTACGTCACGGCGTTGTTGTCAGGGTCCTCGATCATCAGGTGGGCGTCCAACGGGGTGTCGGTGCTGCGCGCCAGTGCCTCGACCATGGTCGGGCCAAAGGTGAGGTTCGGGACGAAGTGGTTGTCCATCACGTCCACGTGGACCCAGTCGGCGCTGCCGATCCGGGCCACCTCCGCCCCGAGGTCGGCGAAGTCGGCGTTCAGGATGCTCGGCGTGATCTGGATACCCACGAGCGATGATCCTAGAGGGTCCGCTCCCCGGCGTGCCGGGCGCCGCGGGTGGCTCAGCACACACGCCCTTCACCTTTTCGGGATACGGAACCGGGCGCCCGCCTGTGCGACACTTCGGCGGATATGAACCTTCGTCTGGCCCGCGGCACCCCGTGGTGGATCGCCCTCGTCTGGGTGCCCGCCCTGCTTGCCCGACCCCGCGTGGTCCGGCTCGCGCTGGCCGCTGTTGCCGCCGCGGCCACGTCGTTCTTCCGCGATCCCGACCGCACCGCCCAGGGTGTCGGTCTGGTGGCTCCGGCCGACGGTCTGGTGCGTGAGGTCTCCCAGCGCGAGGACGGTCGCTGGTTCGTCTCCACCTACCTGGCTCTCTACAACGTGCACGTCGGCCGGATGCCCTGCGACGGAACCCTGACCCATCAGGAGCACTTCGAGGGCGAGCACCGGCTCGCATTCTCGTCGTCGGCGCATGTCAACGAACGACTCGTTTGGCGCTTCGACACGGCGTACGGTGAACTGGAAATGGTTCAGTACTCCGGCGCCGCCGCGCGGCGCATCATCCCGTACGTCGGCCCCGGCGCGACCGTTCGACGCGGCGACCGGGTCGGCCTGATCCGCTTCGGATCCCGCGTCGACCTGGTGCTGCCCCTCGGCCTGCGCCCCACCGTCGCGGTGGGCGATCGGCCCCGCGGCGCCCACGACGTGATTGCGGTGCCCGACGGCCTGGCCGTCGTCCGGGGTGCCGCATGAAGATCCTCGGCATCGCGCGCCCCGGTGGTGCCGACGTGATGACGCTCGCCAACGCCGCCTGCGGCGCGACGGCGATCCTCGTGGTCATGTCCTACGCCGCCCGGCCCGGCACCGAGCTGGCCCACACCGGTGTCCGCGCCGTGGCCCTGCTGCTGCTCGCCGGCACCATCTTCGACACCCTCGACGGCGCGTTCGCACGACGCGGTGGCGGCACCTCCCTCGGTGGGATGCTCGACTCGCTGGCCGACGCGGTCACCTTCGGGGTGGCCCCCGCAACCCTGCTGATCGAGCTCGCCCGGCGCGAGGCTTCCTCCATCGAGCAGGTCCTGCTCCTGTTCGGGTTCATCGCCTACGTGTCCGGCGCGCTGCTCAGGCTCGCCGACTTCTCGGCGGTCAAGCATGCCGATGCCCAGTTCACCGGGCTGCCGTCCCCGCTGGCCGCGGTCCTGCTGCTGTCGATCGCCTTCTTGACCACTGAGCCCCTCGTGGTGGCTCTCGGGCTTGCCGGCGCCGGCCTGATGATGGTCAGCCGACTCAGCTATCCCATGCACCGCGGCCCGGTCGTCGGCGCGGCGCTCTTCGCGTGGGTCTTCGGCATCGCCGGCACCATGGGTGTCTACGACGCCCGGATCCCCGCCGTGGTCGCCCTGCTGGTCATCTGCCTGATCATGCCGGCCATCGCGTTGCTCCCGCACGAGCGGGCGGCCCGCTCCGCGATGCTCTGAGCCTCGCGTCCGGTCGTCATTCCTCGGGGTCGGCGGGCGGCTCGGCCCCTTCCTGCTCGTCCCGCTCGGCCCAGGCCAGCAACGGAGCCAGGTCGAAGACGTGGTCGTCGATGTCGGCGTGCAGGTCACCCAGCTCGGCGTACCGCTGCGGCACGGTGAAGATCGTGAAGTCGCGCGGATCCACCGCCGCCACCTCGTCCCACCGGATCGGCGTCGAGACCCGGGCGTCGGGCAATCCGCGCACGGAGTACGCCGCCGCGATGGTGTGGTCACGGGCGTTCTGGTTGTAGTCCGGGAAGACCGCGGAGGGATCGCGGTCCTTGCGCCACCAGGTGGTGGTGACGTCCTCCGGCGTACGCCGCTCCAGCTCGCGCGCGAACGCCAGCGCCGCCCGGCGTACCTCCTTGAAGCCGTGGTCGGGGCGGATCCGGACGTAGACGTGCAGCCCCTTGCTGCCACTGGTCTTGGGGTAGCCGGTGGCCCCGAGCTCGGCGAGGACCTCCTGGGCGACCAGAGCCACCCGTTGCACGGTCGCGAAGTCGCACAACGGTCCGGGATCCAGGTCGATCCGCCACTCGTCGGGCTTCTCGGTGTCGGCACGGCGGCTGTTCCACGGGTGGAACTCGACCGTCGACATCTGCACGGCCCAGATCACGCTGGCCAGCTCGGTCACGCAGAGCTCGTCGGCCGTCCGGTTCCAGCGTGGGAAGTGCAGCTGAACGGTCTCCAACCAGGGCGGCGCCCCGGCGGGGACCCGCTTCTGGTGGACCTTGTCGCCAGCCAGGCCCTTGGGGAAGCGGTGCAGCATGCAGGGGCGCTCGAAGAGCGCGTTGACGATGCCCGGGCCGACCGCGAGGTAGTACTCCACCAGGTCGAGCTTGGTGGCTCCACTCTCCGGGAAGTAGACGCGGTCGGGGTTGCTGACCCGCACCACCCGGTTGTCGACCTCGATCTCGACCGACGGCGGTTTCGCAGGCATGGACCCAATCTAGGGGCCCACCCGGAGGACGGCTCAGACCTTGCGGAAGAGCGCCATGAACATTGCGTCGGTCCCGTGGCGGTGCGGCCAGAGCTGGATGGTGCCGGGCATCGGTCCGGCGCAGTTGGGGATGCCGGACAGCAGCGTGGTGGCATCCTCCAGCACCGCGTCCTTGCGGGTCTGCAGCACCGAGGCGACGACCCCCTCGGTCTCGGAGATCACCGGCGAGCAGGTGGCGTAGAGCACCACACCTCCCGGGCGGACGAGGTCCAGGGCGGAGTTGACCAGAGAACGCTGGAGCAGCACCAGACCGAGCAGGTCGTCGACCTTGCGCGCCCACCGCGCCTCCGGACGGCGGCGCAGCGCCCCCAGCCCGGTGCACGGGGCATCGACCAGGACCCGGTCGAACGTCTCGTGGCGCCACGGCGGTTCGGTCCCGTCGGCGCAGACAGTGCCGAGCACCCCGTCCGCATCGGCCAGGGTGCTGGCGACCAGACGGGCCCGGTGGGGCTGGCGCTCGCTGGCCACGAGCCCAGCCTGCGTGCGGGAGGCCAGGGCGGCGAGCAGGGCGGCCTTGCCGCCCGGCCCGGCGCACAGGTCCAGCCAGAGCGCGTCGGAGCCGGTCACCGGGGCCGCAGCCAGGGCCATCGCGACCAGCTGCGAGCCCTCGTCCTGCACCCCGGCGCGCCCTTCGGCGACGGCGGGCACGGCGCCGGGATCGCCGCCCTCCAGGACCTTGCCGTACGGCGACCAGGGGGTCGGCTCACCCGGGAGCTCCTCCCGGTCGCAGCGACCCGGGCGCGCCACCAGCGTGACGCGGGGCGCCTCGTTGTCGGCCGCGAGAAGGTCGTGCAGCTCGTGCCAGCCCACAGCGTTGCGCAGCTCCTCCACGACCCAGACGGGGTGGCTGTAGGCGATCGAGGCGAACCGCACCGGCGAGACCTCGGGGTCGGGCGCCACCTGACCGATCCACTCGTCCAGGTCGTGCACGGTGACCTTGCGCAGGACGGCGTTGGCGAAGCCGGCAGCACCGGAACTCACCTTGGCGCGGACCAGGTCGACCGTGGTGCTGATTGCGGCGTGCGGAGGCACCCGCATCGAGAGCAGCTGGTGGGTCCCCAGGCGGAGTGCGTCGAGAACCTTCGCCTCGACCTTGCGAAGGGGCCGGTCGACGCAGGTCGCCAGGATCGCGTCGTAGGTCCCCCGACGGCGGATGGTCCCGGAGACGAGCTCGGTCACGAAGGCTGCGTCGCGGCCGGTCAGTCCGTGGTGGCGCAGCACGGCCGGCAGCACCAGGTTGGTGTAGGCGTGGTCGACCCGGACGGCCTTGAGCACGTCCAGGGCGGCGACGCGAGCCGGGTCGAGGGTCGGTCGTGAGCCCGATGTCCGCCCCGCCGTTCTTGGCCCCCTGGGACGGGAGTCAGTCATTCTCGAGGTACTTCCTGGCCAGGGACTTCGGGGCGCGCGCCGCCCAGGCCTCGGTGATGATCTCCACCAGCTCGTCGTGGTCGATCTCGCCGAGCCGCGACTCCTGCACGAGGACCGCGTCGTAGCCGCGGAAGTGGTCGATCGTGAAGAACGGGAGCCGGTCGTCCTCGACGAGTGCCTGCTTCTCGGCCTCGCTGGGGGTGGTGATGACCAGGAGGTCGTCGAACGGCTCCCCGGTCTCGGGATCGATGGCGGTCGGGCCCGGCGCCCGGTAGAGCAGGAACCCCCTGCCCTGGGGCCCCTTCGGCACCTTGTACGTCGATCGGTCACCCCAGGACGTGCCGAGCTCGACCTCGGGCAGGCTCAGGCAGATCTCGGCGATGTCGTCTGGGCAGGCCCGGCGGGTCATGGTCACGACCGTAGTGCGCACGGGTTCAGCCGTCACCGAAACGAGCACCTGTCTCGAGGCGGACTCCACGGGCCCAGTCGGCAGCCGGCATCTGCTTCTTGCCGAACGGCTTCACGTCGCCGAGCCGCACCGCGTGGGTGCCGGTGCCGATGAGGACGTCGTTCTTCATGACCTCGAGCATCCCTGCCGCCAGCGGCGACAAGGGCTGCGTGGTCGGCAGGGTGACCGGACCCATCTTGATTCGTTCGCCATCGTGGGTCGACCAGGCTCCAGGACCGGGTGTGCAGGCGCGGATGCGCCGGTCGACGGCGACCGCAGGCTCGGCCCAGATGATGCGCGCGTCCTCGACCTGGATCTTGGGGGCGAAGCTGACGCCCTCCTCCTGCTGGGGTCGCGCCTCGATGGTGCCCTCGCCCAGGTGGTCCAGGGTCGTGACCAGCAGCCCGGCACCCCCCTCCGCGAGCCGACCGAGCAGGTCGCCTGCGGTGTCGGTCGGGTGGATCGTCTCGGTCATCACCCCGAAGACGGGTCCGGCGTCGAGCTCCTTGACGATGCGGAAGGTGGTGGCCCCGGTGACCTCGTCACCGGCCCAGATCGCGTGCTGGACCGGGGCGGCGCCACGCCAGGCGGGCAGGCAGGAGAAGTGCAGGTTCACCCAGCCGTGGACGGGGATGTCGAGGGCCGACTGGGGCAGCATCGCGCCGTACGCCACCACCGGGCAGCAGTCGGGACGCAACTCGGCCAGCGCCTCCTGGAAGGCGGGGTCGCGTGGGTGCTCGGGCTTGAGGACCGGGATCCCGAGTTCCTCGGCGCGCAGCCCGACGGGGCTGGCGACCAGTTTGCGGCCGCGCCCGGACGGCGCGTCGGGGCGGGTGATGACGCCCACGACCTCGTGAGCGGACGCCACGAGGGCGTCGAGGGCCGGGACGGCGACCTCGGGGGTGCCGGCGAAGACCAGGCGCATCAGATCGCGAATCCGTTCGTGGCGTGCGGGGAGAGCTTGACCGTGGGGCGCTCGAGACCGAACCACTCCGACTCGCGGATCGCCTTCATGGCGGCCTTGCGGGCGTCAGTCTCGAGCCGGTCGACGAAGAGGATCCCGTCGAGATGGTCGGTCTCGTGCTGGATGG
Organism: Nocardioides sp.; assembly: GCA_046597165.1. Taxonomy (GTDB): domain Bacteria; phylum Actinomycetota; class Actinomycetes; order Propionibacteriales; family Nocardioidaceae; genus Nocardioides. Next base: position 4,710 of record JBKJLD010000028.1, on the reverse strand, counting down.
CGCGAGCCAGGAACTGCGAGCCCTCGATGGTGACCGGGTCGCCGTACATGTTGAAACCGCGGGCCACGACCGACAGCGCCCTGGTGCAGTCGAAGCTGAGTTCCGGGATGGACAGGCAGCCCTCCAGGCCGAGCTGGGTCTCGACCGACAGCTCCAGCTGGGGGTTGATCAGGTGGCCCAGCTCGCCCTCGACGTGCCAGGTGAAGGCCCGCAGTCCGACGCCGAGCTGCGGGGCGGCGAGACCGGCGCCGGGCGCGTCGAGCATCGTGTCGGTGAGGTCCTCGATGAGCCGGCGCAGCTCCTTGTCGAAGTCGACGACCTCAGCTGCCGGCCTGCGCAACACCGGGTCGCCGAAGAGACGGATGGGCTGGATGGCCACGGAACTCCTTGCACTGGGGGAATGCGATACCCAGTCTAGGGAGGCGGCCTACCCGATGGAGAGCGGGTCGACCTGGATCCGGACGGGCGCGAGCTTGCGGCTGGAGCGCAGGCGCTGCAGCTCACCGAGCGCCAGCGAGAGCTCCGACCCCGCCGCCCTGGGCACCCGGACCACCACCCGCGACTCATCCTCGCCGAGGGCGACCGGGCCGAGGACCTCGGCGGACGCAGGAGGGGCCAGGAGGGTCACCGCGTCGTCGACGGCCCCCGGATCCCCCGTGATCGTCGCGAGCCGGGAGGCGGGCGGTAGGTGGGCCTCGAGACGCTCCTGGGTCTCCCGGGTCGCGAACCCGGCCATGTCCCAGCGGACCAGTGCCTGCAGCGCTGGGTGGGCGGGGTCGCCCACCACGAGCACCGCTCCCCCGGGACGCACCAGCCCGGCGGCGTTGCTCCAACGGCGCAGCGCCTCCTCGGCGGTGCGCAGGTCGGTGCGACTCAGCAGCAGCCAGGTGTCGAGCAGGACCACGGCGGCGTACCCGTCCCGCGCCACCGGTTCGGCGCCCGGGGTGGCGACGACGATCGCCGCCTCGACCCCGACGTCGGTGAGGACCCGGTCGCCGCTCGAGGTCCGGACCCGGGTGCTCGGGAAGGAGCGGCCCAGCTCCTCGGCGGTCCGGGCGTCGCCCAGGACCGGGGCGCGAAGGCCGCGGTGGCCGCACTCGGGGCACGACCACGCGTCGGCCACGACCCCGCACCAGCGGCAGGCCGGCGGAGTGGTCGGGTCCGTCAACGTCAGCGGGCCGGTGCAGGCCACGCACCGGGCCGGGGTGCGGCAGCGCTCGCAGGCCAGCGACGCGGCGTACCCGCTGCGGGGAGTCTGGACGAGCACGGGGCCCTTGGTGAGGGCGGTGCGGATCGCGTCGTGGACCTGGCGGGGCACCCGGGCCGAACGCGCGTGGACGTCGCGCTCGATGTCGTGGTCGGTGGCGCCGGCGATGGTCACCGTGGCGCGGGCGCGCACCTCCTGGCGGGGCGGGACCAGCTCGCGGGCCCAGCCGGTGCGGAGGAGGTACTGCGCCTCGACCGTGCGGGCGAAGCCGCCGACCAGGGCTGCGGTCTGCTCGCGGGCGGCGCGGAGCAGCAGGGTCTCGCGGGTGTGGGGGTACGGCGCGCGGGGCTCGGCGTGCAGGTCGTCGCCGTCGTCCCAGATGGCGACCAGGCCGAGGTCTCGGACGGGGGCCAGCGCGGCGGCACGGGTCCCCACCACGATCCGCCGGGTCCCGCGGCTGACCGCGAGGAAGTCGGCGTAGCGCCGCGCCGGGCCGGAGTCGGCCGTCAGGCTCACGTGGTGGCCCGGGCCGAGCACCGCGACCAGCGCCCGGTCGACGCGAGCGACATCCTTGCCGTCAGGCACGCAGATCAGCACGCCACGTCCCGAGGCGTACGTCGCGGCGGCGGCGTGGGCCAGCAGCAGCGGCCAATCGGTCCCCGGAGCGGCCCCCCAGACCGCGTGCGGGCTGCCCCCGTCGGCGAGATGACCCAGGAACGCCTCCCCGGGCTCGTGGCCGCGCCAGGCGTCCGCCGCAGCCGCCAGGTCGAGGACCGGAGTGGGGCCCGGCAGGTCGGAGGGCTCCTTCTCGGTCGTGGCGTGGCGGGCCGGGATCGCGAGCCGCAGCACGTCGGACCGGGTGCCGGCGTACCGCTCGGCCAGGTCGCCGAGGAGACCGGCGACCTCCCTGGAGAGGACCGGCTCGGCGCTGACCACCCGGCGCAGCGGCGTCAGGGTGCCCTGGTGGTCGGTGGTGGCGACCCTGGCGAGGACGAAGCCGTCCACGTCCTGCCCGGCGAAGCGGACCTTGACCCGGGTGCCGGGCACCGCAGTGCTGGCCATGGTCGCCGGCACGGCGTAGTCGAAAGGACGGTCAAGGTGGGCCAGGGCGACGTCGACCAGCACCTGGGCGACGGGGTTGACCTCGGCGGGCTCGGCCGCGGTGTTGGCGCGCTTGCTGGCCCGGGCGGTCCGGACCTGGGCGGCGCGGACCTGCTTGCGCACCAACCCGGGGAGCTCGAACGGCTGCTCACCCTGGTCCGTCATGGAGACATGTCTAGCAGCGGGCGCCGACGGCGCGGCTGTCCGTCGTACTTCTCAGGCGTTCCCTGACGTTCCTGGGCGTTGCAACGGCCGGGAACGTCAGGGATCGCCGGTGCACCGGCGATCCATCCCCGGCCACCGGACCCCCCACGGGCCCTCACCCAGCGAGGGCGGCCTTCAGCGCCTCGGCGCGGTCGGTGCGCTCCCAGGTGAACTCGGGGAGCTCGCGGCCGAAGTGGCCGTACGCCGCGGTCTTGGCGTAGATCGGCCGGAGCAGGTCGAGGTCACGGATGATCGCGGCAGGGCGGAGGTCGAAGACCTCGAGCACGGCCTGCTGGATGCGCTCGTCGGGCACGGTGCCGGTGCCGAAGGTCTCGATGAAGACCCCGACCGGCTGCGCCTTGCCGATGGCGTAGGCGACCTGGACCTCGCACCGGCGGGCCAGACCCGCCGCCACGACGTTCTTGGCGACCCAGCGCATCGCGTAGGCGGCCGAGCGGTCCACCTTCGACGGATCCTTGCCGGAGAACGCGCCGCCACCGTGGCGGGCCATCCCACCGTAGGTGTCGACGATGATCTTGCGGCCGGTCAGGCCGGCGTCGCCCATCGGGCCGCCCACCACGAAGCGACCGGTCGGGTTGACCAGCAGGCGGTACCCCTCCGACGGGATCGTGAAGGTGTCGAGGACCGGGTCGATGACGTGCTTCTTGATGTCGGACTCGAGCGTCGAGAGCTCGGTCTCCTCGGCGTGCTGGGTCGAGAGCACCACCGTGTCGATGCGCACCGGGGTGTTGTCGTCGTCGTACTCGATGGTGACCTGGGTCTTGCCGTCGGGGCGGAGGTACTCCAGCGTCCCGTCCTTGCGGACCTCGGAGAGTCGCTCGGCCAGCCGCTGCGCGACCACGATCGGGAGCGGCATCAGCACGTCGGTGTCGTCACACGCGTAGCCGAACATCAGGCCCTGGTCGCCGGCACCCTGCTTGTCCATGGCGTCGACCGAGCCGGTGCGGCTCTCGTGACCGGTGTCGACGCCCTGGGCGATGTCGCCCGACTGGCCACCGATGGCGACCATCACTCCGCACGAGTGTCCGTCGAAGCCCTTGACCGAGGAGTCGTAGCCGATCTCGAGGATCTTCTGCCGGACCTTGGCCTTGATGTCGACGTAGCCCGTGGTGGTGACCTCTCCCGCGACGACGACCAGGCCCGTGGTCAGCAGCGTCTCGACCGCGACCCGGCTGTAGGGGTCCTGCTCGAGCATGGCGTCGAGAACCGAGTCGCTGATCTGGTCGGCGATCTTGTCCGGGTGGCCCTCGGTCACCGACTCCGAGGTGAAGAGACGTCCAGTCACAGTGCTAGCTCCCGTTCGAATGATGTGGTCCGCAACGATAACGAGCCTCCCGCATCGTGAGAGGCCGTCTCAATCTTGCAGCCTGGAGGCCACTTCGTCCCAAACGACGTGGGCGAGCGCCGCCTTCGACCCACGGGGTACGTCGACACACGCGCCGTCGGCGCCCAGGATGACGGCCTCGTTGTCGGGGCTGCCGAAGACCGCCCCACCGCTGACGTCGTTGACGACGAGCAGGTCGCAGCCCTTACGGGCCAGCTTGGCCCGAGCCAGGTCGAGCACGGAGGTGGTGGCGTCGCCGGTCTCGGCGGCGAAGCCGACCACCACCTGGCCAGCCCGGGGGCGGCCGGTGCTGAGCTCATGGAGGATGTCGGGGTTCTGGGTCAGCTCGATCCCCGGGGCGGAGCCGTCGGCCGCCTTCTTGATCTTGTGGTCGGCGTACGTCGCCGGGCGGAAGTCGGCCGGGGCGGCCGCCATCACGACGGCGTCCGCGCTGCCTGCAGCGGCCACGACCTCGTCGCGCAGCTGGGCGGTCGTCTCGACCCTGACCACCTTGACCCCCGCGGGGTCGGGCAGCGCGACGTTGGCGCTCACCAGGGTGACCTCGGCGCCCCGGGCGACCGCAGCGCGGGCCAGGGCGTAGCCCTGGAGGCCCGAGGAGCGGTTGCCGAGGAACCGGACGGGATCGAGGTACTCCCTCGTGCCGCCGGCCGAGACGACGACGCGCCGACCAGCGAGGTCCTGCTGGGTGGCCGCAGGGCCGCGGGTGAGCACGTCGGTGCAGACGGCGAAGATCTCCGCGGGCTCCGGCAGACGACCCTTGCCGGTGTCCTTGCCGGTCAGACGGCCCTCAGCCGGCTCGATCACCAGCACCCCCCGGGCACGCAGCGTCGCG
>JBKJLD010000078.1:0-32733 GCA_046597165.1 Nocardioides sp. | reverse complement strand
GTCCGAGGTCGAGCACGTGCTCGCGACCCAGACGCTGATGCAGGCCAAGCCGAAGACGATGGCGGTGACCGTCAACGGGTCGCTGCCGGCAGGGGTCACCGCCAAGGACCTCGTGCTGACGCTGATCACCCAGACCGGCACCGGTGGGGGGCAGGGCTACATCGTGGAGTACCGCGGTCAGGCCATCGAGGAGCTCTCGATGGAGGCGCGGATGACGGTGTGCAACATGAGCATCGAGTGGGGCGCCAAGGCGGGCCTGATCGCCCCCGACCAGACGACGTTCGACTACATCGAGGGCCGCGCCGAGGCGCCGAAGGGCGCCGACTGGGACGCCGCCGTCGAGCACTGGAAGACGTTGGTCACCGACGACGACGCGGTCTTCGACGAGGAGATCGTGCTCGACGCCTCGACGATGACGCCCTTCGTCACCTGGGGGACCAACCCCGGGCAGGGCGTGCCGCTCGGTGGCTCGGTGCCCGACCCGGCCGACTTCGAGCTGGAGCAGGACCGCGTCGCGGCCGAGAAGGCCCTGGAGTACATGGCTCTCGAGGCCGGCACCCCGATGCGCGAGGTCAAGGTCGACACGGTCTTCGTCGGCTCCTGCACCAACGGGCGCATCGAGGACCTGCGCCTGGCCGCGGAGATCATCCAGGGCCGTCAGGTCGACAAGGACACCCGGCTGCTCGTCGTCCCCGGCTCGGTGCGCGTGCGCCTCCAGGCCGAGCAGGAGGGGCTCGACGTCATCTTCAAGGACGCCGGTGCTGAGTGGCGCGGCGCCGGCTGCTCGATGTGCCTTGGCATGAATCCGGACCAGCTGGCTCCCGGCGAGCGCAGCGCCTCGACCTCCAACCGCAACTTCGAGGGACGCCAGGGCAAGGGTGGTCGCACCCACCTGGTCTCGATCCCCGTCGCCGCTGCGACGGCCGTGCGCGGCACGTTGTCGTCGCCCTCGGACCTCGAGCCCCTCGCCGTCTCGGCATCTTCGGACAAGGACCGCTGACATGGACAAGTTCACCAGCCACACCGGTGTGGGCGTCCCGCTGCGCCGCAGCAACGTCGACACCGACCAGATCATCCCCGCGGTCTACCTCAAGCGGGTGACCCGCACAGGTTTCGAGGACGGCCTCTTCGCCGCGTGGCGAAACGACCCGGCGTTCGTCCTCAACAACGAGGTGTACGCCGCCGGCTCGGTGCTGGTCGCCGGACCGGACTTCGGCACCGGCTCCTCCCGGGAGCACGCGGTGTGGGCGCTGCAGAACTACGGTTTCCGCGCCGTGATCTCACCGCGTTTCGCCGACATCTTCCGCGGCAACTCCGGCAAGGCGGGCCTCGTGGCGGCCCAGGTTGACGAGAAGGTCGTCCAGCGACTGTGGGACCACCTCGATGCGAACCCCGGCGCGAGCGTGACCGTCGACCTCGAGTCGCGCACGGTGCGTGCCGGAGAAGGCCTCGACGCCATCGAGGACTCCTTCGACATCGACGACTACACCCGGTGGCGCCTGCTCGAGGGGCTCGACGACGTCGGCATCACCCTCAGTCACGCCGACGACATCTCCGCCTTCGAGGCGACCCGGCCGAGCTGGAAGCCGGCCACGATTCACGCGGGCTGAGGAATCGGTGGGCGGACCGCCAGCTGGGTGCACCACGGCTCGAAGTCGAGCCGACGGGCTGCGTCCAGCGAGCCCTGGTTGCTGGTGCGGGCGCGCCAACGCGCGAGGCCGTGGTGCTCGATCGCGTGGGACGCAGCAGTTCGTCCCACCTCGTCCACCAGGCGACGGCCGCGTGCGGCCCGGGCCACCAGTACCCCGACGTCGCAGGGGTCTCCGGCGAACGACGTGAGGTTGGCCGCCGCGACCAGAACGTCTCCGTCGTACTTCCCGAAGCAGAGCGCGACGTCATCGCCGAAGCCGGACTCCTGCCACTCGGACTCGCTCACGTCGGCGCGGAGCGCGGCAACATCGGCCGTGCTCACGCGGACCACGCCGGGTGCGGGGCCCGGGGCGACGTCGAGGTAGTGGTGCGTGCTCGGCCCGATCACCGCGAGACCGAGGCGCTCGGCAAGGCCCCTCCAGAACGCGACGTCCTGCAGGCTCGCGACTGCCCGGGTTGCCATCGACGAGACCACCTCGGTGGGGCAGGCTGCCGGCAGCGACGCATGGATCCCGTCGCCGCGCCAGGCGACGAACAGGCCCGGGTAGTCCCCCAGGCTCGTGTGCTCTGTCGCCGTCACCGATTGCCAGAGCTGGCTGCGGTCGAGGTCGAAGAGGTCGGCCCACCACTCGTCGACGCGTCGCGCTGTCCAGGATTTCATGCTCAGACCCTAAACGGATTTCCTCACGGACCACCCACTGATTTCCTGTCGTTGCCAGTGTGCAGAGTCGGCAATTCCAGAACCGCGAATGGAGAATGCCCAACCAGTACTGGCGATTCTTCGACAACTCTGCCCCCGCCAGATGGCAGTTTCGGGAGCATTCTGTGGGCGGCCACCGAAATGCCCGATCGACCCGCGCAAAGAAAGACGGGAAACCGTCGGCGTGGTCATTGTGACCTTCGCCACGAATGCCTAGCGTGCGTTGAAGAAAGTCGAGCAAGAGCTCGGCCCATGGGTTCATTGGAAGGGAAGCTAGTGAACAAGTCTCAGCTCATTGACACGCTTGCAGCGCGTTACGAGGGGAATCGCAAGGCCGCCGCCCACGCGCTCGAGTCCGTTCTGGACACGATCACCCGCGAGGTGGCCAAGGGCGAGAAGGTCGCCATCACCGGGTTCGGCTCGTTCGAGAAGCGCATCCGCGAGGCCCGCTGGGTCCGCAACCCGCAGACCGGCGCTCGCATCAAGGCCAAGAAGACAGCCGTGCCGAAGTTCAGTCCCGGCGCTGACCTCAAGAACGTCGTGTCGGGCGCGAAGAAGCTCCCGAAGCTGACGTTGGCTGCGTCAACCTCCGCTGCCAAGGCTGCCACCGCTCCGGCTCGTGCCGCAGCGTCGGCTGCCAAGAAGGCCACTCCGGCCGGCAAGAAGGCTGCGGCAGCGAAGAAGGCGGCTCCGGCCAAGAAGGCAGCTCCGGCCGCCAAGGCTCCGGCCAAGAAGGCACCTGCCAAGACCGCCGCCAAGAAGGCGCCGGCCAAGAAGGCGCCCGCAAAGAAGGCGCCGGCGGCCAAGGCTCCGGCCAAGAAGGCGCCCGCAAAGAAGGCACCGGCGGCCAAGGCTCCGGCCAAGAAGGCGCCCGCGGCCAAGAAGGCACCCGCAAAGAAGGCACCCGCGAAGAAGGCACCGGCAAAGAAGGCTTGACCGCCTCGAAATGGTGGCCGTCCCCTGATTTCGGGGACGGCCACCATTCGTGTGTCGGACTCAGTCCGTGGAGACCAACAGGGTTGTGTGGGCGCCGAGTCCCAGGGCCCGGGCCGCGGCCAGCGCGACGAGATCGTCGACGTCGCAGCGCAGCGTCACCAGGGAGCCGATGATCTCGTGGGCGCCCGCGTCCAGGTGCGCATCTCGCGACCCGGGACCGAAGCGTGGGTCGAAGTGGGCCAAGGGCGCGGTGTAGAGCGTCGTGCCAGTGCCGTCGGCGTCGGCGACAAAGGACGCTTCGTCGTGGCGAGCGTCGGCGAGGGCGGCATCCAGGTCGTTCGGGCGCAGCGCCGGGAGATCGGCGCACAGTGCGACCGGCGCCAGCTCGGGCCATCGACGGGCGACCTCTGCGGCACCCTGGCGCAGACACGCGTTGAGATCTCCGCTGACCCCGTCCGGGATCGCGGAGCAGCCGAGCGACTCCAGCTGCCGGGAGAACGCGACGTCATCACTGACGACCAGCACCGCCCCGACCCGGGTTGCCGCCAGGCAGGCGGCGACGGTGTCGAGCGCGAAGGCGGCCGCAAGCAGGCGCCGCCGCTCGTCGGAGAGCCCGACCAGGCGGGACTTGCCGTGGACGGGTGGTTTCACCGGGACCACCACGGCGTACAGGGGTGAGGTCATCGGACCCGATCCTCTCAGGCCGGCGGTGCAGGAGCGTTCCCGAGGGGCTCGGACCGAGTAACCTGCACTCGACGTAGAGCGCGTCACGGCCGGCGTGGCCGCAGGAACGGCGAGGGTCCACGTGAAGGTTCGCAAGCTGCAGCAGAAGCGTGGCTGGGCGTGGAACCTCGCCGTGCCGCTCCTCAAGCCGCCGCTGCTGGGAGCCATGTCACGCACCTGGATCGACGGCGAGCACATCCCCGTCTCGGGTGGCTGCATCGTCGTCTTCAACCACCTCTCGCACCTCGACCCGCTGCTCTCCGCGCACTTCGTCTATGACCACGGGCGACTGCCCCGCTACCTCGCGAAGTCCGGGCTCTTCAAGAACAAGGGGCTCAGCTTCTTCCTCCGAGCAGCCGGCCAGATCCCGGTCGAGCGGCTCACTCACACGGCGATCGGCGCGTACGACGAGGCTGTTGTGGCCGTGCGCAACGGCGAGTGCGTCGTGGTCTACCCGGAAGGCACGCTGACCCGCGATCCCGACCTGTGGCCCATGAGGGGCAAGTCCGGAGCCGCCCGGATCGCCCTCGAGACCGGCTGCCCCGTCATCCCGGTCGGCCAGTGGGGTGCCCAGCACCTCCTGGCGCCGTATGCGAAGAAGCCCGACCTGTTTCCACGCAAGCACATCACCATGAAGGCCGGCCCGCCGGTCGACCTGACCGGGCTTCTCGGCCGGCCCAGCAACCCCCAGGTCGTGCAGCAGACCACAGACCGGATCATGGCGGCTCTCACCGCACTGGTCGAGGAGATCCGGGGCGAGAGCGCACCTGTGGCACGCTTCGACCCACGCACGGCCGGTGTTCCTCTCATCGGCAACCCCAACAAGAAGGATCGTTCATGACCAACCTCGGCAAGGCCGCCGTCTTCAGTGCCGGCTCCTGGGGCACGGCCTTCTCGATGGTGCTGGCGGATGCGGGCAACGACGTGGCCCTGTGGGCCCGACGGGACGAGGTCGCAGCAGCGATCAACAAGACCCGGGAGAACCCCGACTACCTGCCCGGCATCGAGCTTCCGGCCGCCGTCTCGGCGTACTCCGACCCTGAGCAGGCGCTGGCCGGCGCCGACCTGGTCGTGCTCGCCACGCCGTCGCAGACCCTGCGAGGAAACCTGACGCAGTGGGCGCCGTACATCGCGCAGGACGCTGTCATCGTCTCGCTGATGAAGGGCGTGGAGCTCGGCTCTCTCAAGCGGATGAGCGAGGTCATCGCCGAGGTGACCGGTGCGGGTCCTGAGCGGATCGCGGTGATCAGCGGACCCAACCTGGCCATGGAGATCGCCAGGCGCGAGCCGGCCGCCTCCGTGGTCGCCTGCGCGGACGAGGAGGTCGCCAAGTGGCTCCAGGAGCGCTGCCACGCACCGGCCTTCCGCCCCTACACCAGCGTGGACGTGCTCGGCTGCGAGCTCGGCGGCGCCTACAAGAACGTCGTGGGTCTGGCGGTCGGCATGGCGGTCGGGCTGGGTTTCGGCGACAACACGACCGCCTCGGTGATCACCCGTGGGCTGGCCGAGACGGCCCGGTTGGCGATGGCGCTCGGCGCCAACCCCCTGACCCTGATGGGGCTGGCCGGGCTGGGTGACCTGGTGGCCACCTGCTCCTCGCCGCTCTCGCGGAACCGGACCTTCGGGGTCAACCTGGGCAAGGGCATGACGACCGAGGAGATCTACGCCTCGACCAGCCAGGTCGCCGAGGGCGCCAAGTCCTGCTCGTCGCTCCTGGCCCTGGCGCAGCGCACCGGCGTCGATGCCCCGATCGCGCAGCACGTCGACGCCGTCGTCGCCGGCCGGATGACCGCCCAGGAGATGATGGACGCCTTCATCGCGCGCAACACCAAGGCCGAGACGGACTGAGTCGCCGGCCGCCCGGCCGTCAGACCAGGTCGTCGAGGGCGGTGCGCAGGTCGTCCCAGAGGTCGTCGACGTCCTCGATGCCGACCGACATCCGGACCAGTCCGTCGGGGATCGTGGGCGGTTCGGACTTCCAGCGGCGGCGCCGCTCGAAGGTCGACTCCACGCCGCCGAGCGAGGTTGCATGCACCCAGAGCGCCGTTTTGTGGGTGAGCAGATCGGCGGCCATCGCCCCCTGAGCGAGCACGACCGAGATGATGCCGCCGAAGCCCGGGTAGCGAACCTCGCCGATGGCGGGGTGTGCGCCGAGCCGTCGGACCAGCTCCTGGGCGTTGGCCTGCGCGCGCTCGACGCGCAGGTGCAGCGTGCGCAGCCCGCGCAGCGCGAGGTAGGCCTCGAGCGTCCCGGGGATCGCTCCCATCAGGTCGCGACGACCCTTGAGCACCGCGAAGAGCTCGTCGTCCCGGGTGACGACCGCGCCCATGAGGGCGTCGCTGTGTCCGGCGAGGTACTTGGTCGCCGAGTGGACGACGACGTCGACCTCCATGTCCAGTGGGCGCTGCAACAGGGGAGTGGCGAAGGTGTTGTCGACCACCACGTAGGCGCCGGCCCGGTGCGCGGCCGCGCGGATCGTCTCGATGTCCGCGATCTCGAGGGCGGGATTGGTGGGCGACTCCAGCCACACCAGGGCGGCGTCCTCGCAGGCGGCCACGACGGCGTCGGTGTCGGTGATGTCGACCAGCTCGGTCACCAGCCGACCGCGCGACTCCAGGTCGGCCAGCTGGAGGATCGTGCCGTTGTAGGAGTTGCGGGGCGCGATCACCTTGGCGCCGCCTGCGACCAGGTCCAGGACGGTGGCGACGGCGGCCAGGCCGGAGGCGAAGCTGAGGCAGCGCCCGCCCTCCAGGGCCCCGAGGGCGTCCTCGAAGGCGGTCCAGGTCGGGTTGGCGTACCGGCCGTACTCCAGGTCGCCGCCCGCGACGTACGTCGAGGCCATGGTGATCGGGACGTTGAGCGGCTGGTCGGGCTCGCGCGGCGGACGCCCGGTCGTCACGGCGAGCGTCGAGGGCTTCCAGTCGGGCTGCGCCGGCGGTTGGACGGTCGGCTCGGGGGGCGGCTGGGGAGCGGGCGAGTCCTCGGTCATGGCCCCGAGCCTAGGCCGGTAGGGTCTTCGCGATGACAAAGCCCACCCCCGGCGAGAGCCGCAAGCCCCGCGTCGCCGTCGTCTTCGGTGGTCGTTCCAGCGAGCACGGCATCTCGTGCGTCACGGCCGGCAGCGTGCTGCAGGCGATCGACCGGGAGAAGTACGACGTCGTGCCCGTCGGCATCGCGACCGACGGTCGGTGGGTGCTGGAGTCGGGGGATCCCGAGCGACTGCGCATCGAGAGCGCGGACCGGTTGCCCCACGTCGACGGCTCCCGAGCCTCGATCGCGTTGGCGCAGGAGCGTGAGTCGACCGCGCTGGTCGTGACGGAAGCCGCCCACCCGCCCCGCACGCTGGGCGAGGTCGACGTGGTCTTTCCCCTGCTCCACGGCCCGTGGGGCGAGGACGGGACCATCCAGGGCCTGCTCGAGATGTCCGGGGTCCGCTACGTCGGCGCCGGCGTGCTCGCCTCCGCGGTGAGCATGGACAAGGCGTACATGAAGATCGTCCTCCAGGCGGCTGGGCTGCCCGTCATGGCCTCGGTGACGGTGACGGCGCGTGAGTGGGCCGCGGACCCCGCCGACTGCCGGGCTCGGGCTGCCGGACTCGGCTACCCGCTGTTCCTCAAGCCGGCTCGCGGAGGTTCCAGCATCGGGATCTCGAAGGCCCACGACCCCTCCGAGCTGGACGCGGGAATCGAGGAGGCGCTCCGGGAGGACCCCAAGGTGCTGGTCGAGGTCTCGGCCGAGGGGGCCCGCGAGGTCGAGTGCGGCGTGCTCCAGCGCCTCGACGGGACGCCCGAGACCAGCCTGCCCGCCGAGCTGCGCGTGGGTGGCGACCATGAGTTCTACGACTTCGCGGCGAAGTACCTCCCGGGCGAGCACACCGAGATCGACGTCCCGGCAGACCTGCCGACCGGCGTCGCCGATCGGCTCCGTGGGCTGGCCGCGCGCGCCTTCGAGGCCGTGGGCTGCGAGGGCCTGGCTCGCGTCGACTTCTTCGTGATGCCCGACGGCTCGCTCGTCGTCAACGAGATCAACACGATGCCGGGCTTCACCCCGACCTCGATGTTCCCCCGGATGTGGGAGGCCAGCGGCCTGGACTACCCGGCGCTGGTCGACCGGCTGATCCAGCTCGCCCTGGCGCGCGACACCGGCCTGCGCTGACGCGCGCCGTCGCGCTGACCGGCGACGCGGTTCAGTGGCACGGCCGCACGAGCCGCAACGACTGCCGCACCGGTCCGGCCAGCTGGGTGATGACTGCCGCGGCGCCCTCGGGCCGGTAGTCGGCGGGCAGGTGGATGCTGACCAGCGGGCGGTAGCCGACCGCCGTCCAGACGACGTCCGAGGTCGGGTCCAGACGCTCGGCGTCCGGGACGAACCAGCCGACGCCGTCGGCCTCCGTGCACTCGGCGAACCGGTCGTACGCCGTGGGCAGCGGCCCACCGCACGTGACGACGATCGCCGGGTCACCCCAGGCCGCCCCCGGAGCACCCGCGGGGCTGGTCTCGCGCCGCTCCTGGCCGGCCAGGGTCGCCGGCGCTGCGTCGAGGAAGTCGCGGCACGCCCGCTGCGCCGACGCCGAGAGGCTGGGGGAGTCGACCGGCACCGGGTCCGTGCCCGAGCAGCCCGTCAGGGCCGGGCCCAGCAGCAGGGCGAACGCGGACGCGACGACGCCCCGTGTCCAGATCGGCACGGGGCGTCGTCGACGGACGGCTGTGGTGCTCAGATGTGCACGACCGGGCAGGTCAGCGTGCGGGTGATCCCGTCGAGGTTCTGCACCTTCGAGACCACCAGCTTGCCGAGCTCGTCGACGTTGCGCGCCTCGGCGCGAACGATCACGTCGTAGGGACCGGTGACGTCCTCAGCGAGCGTCACGCCCTTGACCTGGGCAATGGCGGTGGCAACCTCGGCGGCCTTGCCGACATCAGTCTGGATCAGGATGTACGCCTGGACGACCATCGTGGGACTCCTCTTGTCACGGGCATGTGTCGTCGCCAACCTACCCTGCCTGCCACCGGTGTCCATAGGGGCGTGTCGACTGGTGCCCCAGCGCCCCGGAACGGTCTCGATCTGGTGGGATGGGGCCATGCCCTTCGCCTCCGACGCCACCCTCGCCGACGTCGGCGAGTTCGCCCTGATCGCCGCCCTCACCGAGCTCTTCGACCAGGGCGAGCACGTGCTGATCGGACCGGGCGACGATGCCGCGGTGCTGCGCGTGCGGACCGGGCACGTCGTCGTCTCGACCGACCTGATGGTCGAGGGTCGCCACTTCCGCCGGGACTGGGCCTCCGCCAACGACGTCGGGCACCGGGCCGCCGCGCAGAACCTCTCGGACATCAACGCCATGGGGGGCCGGGCGACGTCGCTGACCATCGGCCTGGCCGCGCCGGGCGACCTGCCGGCCGCCTGGGCGCTCGACTTCGCGCGCGGCTTCGCCGAGGAGTGCGCCCTGGTGGGGGCGAGCGTCGTCGGCGGCGACCTCACCCGGTCGGACCAGGTCGTCATCGCGGTCACCGTCCTCGGCGCCTGCGCCCAGGCTCCCGTGGTCCGCTCCGGGGCCGAGCCGGGCGACGTGCTCGCCCTGGTCGGGCGCCAGGGGTGGGCGGCGGGCGGTCTCGCGGTCCTGGGTAGGGGCTTCCGCTCGCCGCGGGTTCTCGTGGAGGCCTACCGCCGTCCCGAGCCGCCGTACGACGCGGGCCCGGTGGCCGCTGAAGCCGGGGCCACGGCGATGATCGACATCTCGGACGGGCTGCTCTCCGAGGCCGCTCACCTGGCCCACGACTCCGGGGTCCGGATCGACGTGCGCCGCTCGGCCTTCGACATCCCCGAGCCGCTCGAGGCCGTCGGCGCGGCCCTCGGCGCGGACCCCCTGCAGTTCATCCTCAGCGGCGGTGACGACCACGCACTGCTCGCGACCTTCCCCGACGTGGCCGCCGTGCCCACCGGCTGGAGCGTCGTGGGCGAGGTGCTCCCGGCTGTCGAGGACGGACCGGGCGTCACGCTCGACGGGGCCCCGTACGACGGGCCGACCGGCTGGACCCACTTCTGAGCGACCCGGGGACCCCAGGACGCAACAGAGGCCGTCGCCCCCGAGGGGGTGACGGCCTCTGTCAGAGGATCGTGGGTCAGGTCAGCGCGAGACCTTGCCGGCCTTGAGGCAGCCGGTGCAGACGTTGAGTCGCTTGGGCGTGCCGTTGATGGTCGCGCGGACGCGCTGGATGTTGGGGTCGAAGCGACGCTTCGTAATCTTGCGCGACCACGGCCGGTTGTTACCGAAGCCCGGCTTCTTGGCGCAGATGTCACAGACGGCAGCCACCGTGGACTCCTTCAAAGATTGAGGTTTGACGAGGGGCCCGAGCGAACGGGCAACCGAAGAAGAGTATCTGATCGGCCCGTTCGCATGCGAATCGTGGTCCTGCCACTAGCCTGTGGCCTCACCCGGACGCGCGGGTTCGCACCCGATCGGCACGACGAGGCAGGCCATGGAAGCACCCTTGAGCGGCACGATCCAGCTCGCGGTCGTGCTGCGCTTCGTCGACATCGCCACCGACGCCCTGGCCGAGGCGCGCGAGGAGATCGACGCCCTCAATGTCTATCCCGTGCCCGATGGCGACACCGGCACCAACCTCTACCTGACCGTCTCCGCTGCCCGTGAGGCGCTGTGGGAGGCGAGCGGCGGCGGGGACCCCGACGCGGACCGTCGTACGGCGCTGGCCGCGTGCAGCCGCGGCGCCCTGCTGGGTGCCCGGGGCAACTCGGGGGTGATCCTCAGCGAGATGCTCGGCGCCGTCTGTCGCCGGATCGCGGACACGGTTCCGGGCGAGCGCAGCTCGTTGGTCATGGCCGAAGCCCTCAAGCAGGCGGCGGACGCGAGCTATGCCGCCGTCGGCACCCCGGTCGAGGGCACCATCCTCACGGTTGCGCGCGCCGCCGCTGACGCCGCGATGGCCGGAGCTGCAGACCCCGAGGCGCGCACCCGCGACATCTTCACGGCCGCGGCGGCCGCCGCGCGTGAGGCGCTCGCTCGCACGCCCGACCAGCTCCAGGTGCTCCGCGATGCCGGAGTCGTGGACGCCGGTGGCCGTGGCCTCAGCGTCATCCTGGACGCTGCGGAGACAGTCCTGACCGGTCGCCGTCCGATCCCGGTCACCAGCCCCATCGGGCACCACACCATCCCGGTGCGGCCGCCCGCACCCGAGCCGTCCGGTGACCTGACCGAGGACGGCCCCGCCTACGAGGTGATGTACCTCCTCGACGCCGAGGAGGAGCGGATCCCGGCCCTCAAGGCTGCGCTCGCGCCGCTGGGTGACTCGCTCGTGGTCGTCGGACGGGAGGGGCTGTGGAACATCCACGTCCACGTCGACGACGTGGGCGCCGCGATCGAGGCGGGGCTCGACGCGGGACGGCCACACCGCGTCCGGGTCACTCACTTCGCCGAGCAGGTTGCGCAGGCGCGCATTCAGGAGACCGACCGGGCCGACAGGCGGACGGGGCGCCGCATCGTCGCGGTCGCGGCCGGCGCCGGCCTGGCCGAGCTCTTCGGTGGCGCCGGAGCGGTCGTCGTCGCAGGCGGTCCCGGCCGTCGCCCCTCCGCCGGGCAGATCCTCGAGGCGATCCTGGCCAGCGGGGCCGAGGAGGTCATCGTCCTCCCGAACGACGGGGACTCGGTGCGAGTGGCCCAGATCGCCGCCCGAACCGCTGAGCAGGACGAGGGGATCCGGGTTGCGGTCATCCCGACCCAGGCGCAGGTGCAGGGCCTGGCCGCACTTGCCGTCCACGAGCCCGGCCGCACCTTCGACCAGGACGTGCGGGAGATGACCGCGACCGCCCGCCACGCGCGCCACGGCGCGGTCACCGTGGCCGCCCGGCAGGCGATCACCATGGCCGGACCCTGCGAGATCGGCGACGTGCTCGGGGTCATTGCCGGTGACTTCGCCGTGGTCGGCAGCGACCTGTACGACGTGGCGACCGAGGTCCTGGACCGGCTACTCGGCGGTGGCGGGGAGCTGGTCACGATCGTCGCGGGCACGGATGCGCAGGGCACGGATGCTGGGGGCTCGGCCGGTGATCTGGCCGCCCGCTGTGGCGCCTGGGTCGAGGAGCACCACGCCCATGTCGACGTCGTGGTGTACGACGGTGGTCAGGAGCGCTACCCGCTCCTCGTGTCGGTCGAGTGACCCCGCAGAGCACTGGAGCAGCACCATGATCACCCTCGACTCCCCGGTCGCCGCCGTTCTGGGCGACCACAGCACCAAGCGCAAGCGGATCACCGAGGGCCTCGGCATCGAGACCGTCGGGGACCTGCTGCACCACTTCCCCCGGCGCTACGTGAAGACCGGTGAGCTCACCAAGGTCGCCGACCTCGAGGTGGGCCAGATGCTCACCCTCGTCGGGGAGATCGTGCGCAGTGACGTCAACAGCTACCGCGACCGCCGCACCGGCCAACCGTCTTACCGTCTCGACACGGTGCTGCGCACGGACGGACCGTCCCTGCGGATGTCGTTCTTCGCCAAGAAGAAGCACATCTCCGACTGGCAGGCCGCGCGGCTGGCCGTCGGCCGGACCGGGGTGTTCGTCGGCCAGGTCAGCCGGTTTCGCGACGACTGGCAGCTGACCAACCCGCAGATGGTGCTCTTCGGCGTCGACGACCAGGACGGCGCCATGGTGCCGACCGACAAGATCGGGCCCTACTACCCGCTCTACCCGCTCACCAAGGGGGTGGACTCGTGGGACCTGCAGCGAGCCGTGGCGTTCGCGCTGACCGTCCTGGACGAGCTGCCCGAGCTGGTGCCCGCGACGATCCGCGAGGAGTTCTCGGTGATCGACGCCCGCCAGGCGCTCGACTGGATCCATGCGCCCGAGGACCTCGACCAGGTGCGGCGGGCCCAGCGCCGGTTCCGGTTCGAGGAGGCTCTGGTCACCCAGCTCGTGCTCGCCCGGCGTCGGGTCGCTGTCCGGGCGCTGGGCGCCCGATCCCGCGCCGGCGACCAGGGCAGCCTGCTCGCGGCGTTCGACGCGCGGCTGCCGTTCACGCTCACCGACGGTCAGCGCGAGATCGGCCAGCTCCTCGAGGAAGAGCTGGCCCAGACCCATCCGATGAACCGCTTGCTCCAGGGCGAGGTCGGCTCCGGCAAGACCCTGGTGGCCCTGCGGGCGATGCTGCGCACCGTCGACTCCGGCGGCCAGGCCGCGCTGCTCGCGCCCACCGAAGTCCTGGCCCAGCAGCACCACCGCTCGATCACCGGCCTGCTCGGTGAGCTCGCCGCCGGGGGCATGCTCGGCGGCGCCGAGGAGGGCACCACGGTCGCGTTGCTCACGGGGTCGATGACCAAGGCTCAGCGCGCCGAGGCGATGCTGCGAATGGCGTCCGGGGAGGCCGGCATCGTGATCGGCACCCACGCCCTGCTCGAGGACCGGGTCAGCTTCGTCGACCTCGGACTGGTGGTCGTCGACGAGCAGCACCGCTTCGGCGTGGAGCAGCGTGCCGCCCTGACCGACAAGGCCGGCACCCCGCCCCACGTGCTGGTCATGACCGCCACCCCGATCCCGCGGACCGTGGCAATGACGGTCTTCGGCGACCTGGAGATCTCCACCCTCACCGAGCTGCCCGCGGGGCGGGCCGCGATCCAGACCAACGTCGTACCCCTCGACGAGCAGCCCGCCTGGCTCGAGCGCGCCTGGGAACGGGTGCGCGAGGAGGTCGCGGCGGGCCACCAGGCCTACGTCGTGTGCCCGCGGATCGCCGGGGACGAGCTCGAGCAGGGCGAGAGCGACCTGCCGGAGCTCGACGAGGACGGCAACCTCGTGACGAACGGGCGCACGGCACCCCTCAGCGCGGTCGAGGAGGTGAGCGTCGAGCTGTCCCTGGGACCGCTCGCCGGGCTCCGGGTCGCGATGCTGCACGGTCGCCTGGCCCCCGACGAGAAGGAACGCACCATGCGGTCCTTCGCGGCCGGTGACCTCGACGTCCTCGTCTCCACCACGGTCATCGAGGTCGGCGTGGACGTCGCCAACGCCACGGTCATGGTGCTCCTCGATGCCGACCGCTTCGGAGTCAGCCAGCTCCACCAGCTCCGCGGCCGGATCGGCCGAGGCGGGCACCCGGGGCTGTGTCTGTTGGTGACTCACGCCGCGCCGGGCACCCCGGCCAGGGACCGTCTCGACGCCGTCGCCGGCACCACCGACGGGTTCGAGCTCAGCCGGGTCGACCTCGAGCAGCGCCGCGAGGGCGACGTCCTCGGCAAGTCCCAGTCGGGCTTCCGCTCGGGTCTGCAGACCCTGCGGGTCCTGCGCGACGAGCAGACGATCGTCGAGGCCCGCGCCGCCGCGGCGACGCTCCTGCGCGACGACCCGACCCTCGAGCGGCACCCGCTCCTGGCCGAACAGGTGGAAGAGCTGCAGCAATCACGGCAGTCTGGCTTCATGGAGAAGTCATGAGAGCCCCGACGACGGGCCACTTCTCTGCACTCAGGTGCGGGGGTGTCGCTCCGGCATGACGCGCATCATCGGGGGATCTGCGGGGGGACGGCGCATCACCACGCCGCGGGGCGAGCACACCCGGCCCACCAGCGACCGGGTGCGCGAGGCGCTCTTCTCGGCGGTGGAGTCGTGGTGCGGTTCCCTGCACGGCCTGCGCTTCCTGGACCTCTACGCCGGATCCGGTGCGATCGGCCTGGAGGCGTGGTCGCGGGGGGCGGGCGTGGTGACCCTGGTCGAGCAGGACCGGCGGACCGCAGCACTCATCTCCGACAATGCCCGGACCCTGGGGTTCCCGCGGGCCAACGTCGTGTCGGGCACCGTCGCCGGCACGCTGCGCCGGCCCCCGGCCGCGCCGTACGACGTGGCCTTTCTGGACCCGCCCTACCCCCTGGCCGACGCGCGGGTGGCCGAGGACCTGGCCGCCCTGGTGTCCTACGGCTGGTTGGTGCCCGGCGCCCTCGTGGTGGTGGAACGGTCCGCGCGCAGCCCCGAGCCACAGTGGCCGACCGACTTCGACGACGTCCGGCAGAAGAAGTACGGCGAGACGGTGCTTTGGTACGGTCACGCCGCGTCCACGCCAGCACCCCCATCACCAGACCAGGAGTGAGCCCGTGCGTCGAGCCGTGTGCCCCGGATCGTTCGACCCCGTGACCAACGGGCACCTCGACATCATCGCGAGAGCCTCCGGGCTCTTCGACGAGGTGGTCGTCGCGGTGGGCGTCAACAAGTCCAAGAACCGGCTCTTCACCGCGCAGGAGCGCGTCGAGATGCTCGGCCAGGCGTGTGCGGGCTACGCCAACGTGCGCGTGGACACCTTCCAGGGGCTGCTGACCGACTTCTGCCAGGCGCACGGGATCCACGCGATCGTCAAGGGGCTGCGCGCGGTCAGCGACTTCGACTACGAGCTCCAGATGGCCCAGATGAACTCCTCGCTGACCGACGTCGAGACGGTCTTCGTGCCGACCAGTCCGGCGTACTCCTTCCTGGCCTCCAGCCTGGTCAAGGAGGTCGCGACCTTCGGTGGCGACGTCTCCGGGCTGGTCCCCGGGTTCGTCAACGAGCGACTCATCGAGCGGTTGGCCCAGGAGTCCGAGGCGCGGTCCGGGTCCGGCGAGGCCTGAGCGCGGGGTCTCACCGCCGGGGCCTGGACGGGTCGGGTTTGGCCTGCCCCCGTCCGGACCGTTACGATTCACAGGATCTGTTTGTGCCTGTTACCGGAAGTGATCCCCTGAGCAATCTGGACCCGAGAGCGCCGCTCGTGCTCGATACACGCGAGCTCGGCCGCCGCCCGGGGTCCCAGCGCGAAGTGACACGTACGGTTCCGGCTCCAGCAGATCTGGGTATCGAGGTCCTCAGTGTCCCCGAAGGCTCGTCGGTCGAACTCGACCTGCGGATCGAGGCGGTCATGGAGGGGGTGCTGGTCACGGGTTCAGCCACGGCTGAGCTGGTCGGCGAGTGCGTGCGGTGCCTGGAGCCGATCGCGGACGAGCTGTCCGCGGGGTTCCAGGAGCTGTACGTCTACGACGACCACGACCATGACCCCGATGAGGACGACGAGACCCACCGGCTCGAGAAGGATCTGCTTGATCTCGAGCCAGTACTGCGGGACGCGGTGGTGCTTGCACTGCCGTTCCAGCCGTTGTGCGTCGAGGACTGTCCGGGGTTGTGCATCGAGTGTGGTGCGCGGCTGGACGACGAGCCCGACCACGCACATGACGAGCCCGTCGACCCGCGGTGGGCAGGTTTGACCCAGCTCGTGCAGGACCAAGACTGAAACCAGCGGTGGCATCACCGACTGGACGCAAGCGGCCGGACATGTTCCGGCCCCGGTAGAGGAGAAGAACAGTGGCAGTCCCGAAGCGGAAGACTTCGCGTAGCAACACGCGTCACCGTCGTTCGCAGTGGAAGGCCGTCGCGCCGTCCCTGGTGACCTGCGCGAACGCCGCCTGTGGTGCCAAGCACCTGCCGCACCGTGCCTGCGGCACGTGTGGCCAGTACGGCGCCCGGGCCGACCGCCGTCAGGTTCTCTGATCCTGATCACGGTCCGCTGAGCAACTACGGCGAGCTGCGAGCAGCGCTCGGGGATCCGATCCTGGACCCCGAGCTGCTCGAGCGCGCGCTCACGCATCGGTCGTTCGCCTACGAGAACGGCAACCTCCCGACAAACGAGCGCCTGGAGTTCCTCGGGGACTCCGTGCTCGGCGTCGTCGTGACGGAAACCCTCTACCGCACCCACCCGGACCTGTCCGAGGGCCGTCTGGCCAAGCTTCGTGCCGCGGTAGTCAACGCCCGTGCGCTCGCCGGTGTCGGCCGGGACATCGGTCTGGGTGAGTACGTCAAGCTCGGACGGGGCGAGGAGTCGACCGGCGGTCGCCTCAAGGCCTCGATCCTCTCCGACACCGTCGAAGCGGTCATCGGAGCCATCCACCTCAGCGGTGGTGGCATCGCCACCTCGGCCGAGGTCGTCCACCGCCTCTTCGACCCCCTCCTCGAGGCCGCCTCGGCGCTCGGTGCCGGCCTGGACTGGAAGACCTCCTTGCAGGAGCTGTCGGCCGAGCACAGCCTGGGCGTCCCCGAGTACGTCATCGAGGACGACGGCCCCGACCACATGAAGACCTTCACCGCGCAGGTGCGCGTCGGTGAGGGGCTCTACGGCAACGGGGTTGGCCGCTCGAAGAAGGAGGCCGAGCAGGCCGCCGCTGAGACGGCGTACGGCGAGATCGCCACCGACCTCGGCGTGGTCGACTCCGCGAGCGACGCCGCGGCCCGCGGCGCGACGCAGTCCATCTCCGTCTCCGACTGAGCAGTCAGTCCCGTGCCAGAGCTGCCCGAGGTCGAGGTCGTCCGGGCCGGGCTGGCACGCCACGTGCTCGGCGCCACGGTCGCGCGCGTGGAGGTGCTGCACCCACGCCCGGTACGCCGTGACCTGCGCGGGCCGGCCGGGTTCGCGCAGGCGCTGACGGGGCGACGCATCGAGGCGGCCCGGCGGCGGGGCAAGTACCTCTGGCTGCCGCTCGACAACGGTGACGCTCTCCTGGCCCACCTGGGGATGAGCGGTCAGCTGCTCGTCCAGCCCTCCGACGCGGCCGACGAGCGCCACCTGCGGGTCCGCATCGTCCTGGCCGGGCCGGCCCTGGACGGAGAGCTGCGCTTCGTCGACCAGCGCATGTTCGGCGGCCTCTCGGTCTCCACCGGTGGGGCCGAGCTGCCGACCGAGATCGCCCACATCGCCCGGGACCCGCTCGACCCCGCCTTCGACGACGACGAGTTCGTCCGGCGGGTGCGTGGCCGGGTCTCGGGGGTCAAGCGTCAACTGCTTGACCAGAACCTCATCTCCGGGGTCGGCAACATCTACGCCGACGAGGCGCTGTGGCGGGCCCGGATCCACGGCGAACGACCGGGGGATCGGCTCACCCGGGCCCAGGTGCGCGAGCTGCTCGAGCACGCCCGCACGGTGATGACCGACGCGCTGGCCCAGGGCGGGACCTCGTTCGACGCGCTCTACGTCAACGTCAACGGACAGTCGGGCTACTTCGACCGGTCGTTGCACGCCTACGGCCGTGAGGGTGAGGGCTGCCACCGTTGTGGCGCCCCGATCCGGAGGGTCGCCTTCATGAACCGCTCGTCGTACTTCTGCCCGGTCTGTCAGCCGGTGCCGCGCCGGCGGGCGGCCCGGACTGGCGCCATGACTTTGCCGACGCCCAATTGACCCAGTGCCGCCGTGGTGGGACGCTTGAAGACGGCCCGCCACCGCGGACTTCCCACCATCGCTCGGAAGGCTTTGTTCATGGCCAAGGCGCTGATCGGCTACCTGAACAGCGACCTGCGAACCCCCACCCGTCTCGTTGCCGACAATGCTCGGCTGCGCGCACGGGTGGGTGAGCTCGAGGCGCTCGTGCTGCACCTCTCGGAGGAGAACGACCGGCTGGCGGCAACCCGGGCCGCCGACCTGCTCGATCTGGAGTCCGCCGCGCTGCAGGAGATGCAGCCCGCCTGACCCACGTCGTAAAGGAGTCGCCTTCGGGCGGTTCCTGCTACTAGCGTCACCGGCTTGTGAGCACCATCGTCGAAGCCGTCGCACCTCGACGACTCGGCGTCGGCTTCCGCTGGCTGCTTGCCTCGTCCTGGATCACGAACCTCGGCGACGGCATCGCGATCGCGGCCGGACCGCTCCTGGTCGCGTCGATGTCACACGCCCCGATCCTCGTTGCGCTCGCCGCGCTGCTCCAGTGGTTGCCACCCCTGGTCTTCGGGCTGTACGCCGGGGCGCTGGCCGACCGGCTGAACCGCAAGACCATCGTCGTCGTCGTCGACCTGCTGCGTGCCGCCGTGCTGGTGCTGCTGACCGCGGCCCTGGTCACGCACCTCGCGCCGATCGCACTGGTGCTGGTCGCGATGTTCCTGCTCGGCACCGCTGAGGTCTTTGCGGACAACACCTCCAGCACGTTGCTGCCGATGCTGATCCACCGCGACGACCTGGCGATTGCGAACGCCCGCCTCACGACCGGCTTCATCACTGTCAACCAGCTCGCCGGGCCGCCCATCGGCGCCGCCCTCTTCGTCGCGGGCCACGCCGTACCCTTCGCGACCCAGGCCGTGGTCGTCGCGCTGGGTGCGGTGCTCGCCTCGCGGATCGCGCTGCCGCCCCACGAGCACGAACGCGCTGCTGGCACCCGCCTGCGTCACGACATCGGCGAGGGTTTCCGCTGGGTGCTGCACAACGCCGCCGTGCGGACGCTGGTGCTGACGATCTTCGTCTTCAACATCACCTTCGGTGCGGCGTGGTCGATCCTCGTCCTCTACGCGACCCAGCGGCTCGGGATGGGGAGCATCGGCTTCGGCCTGCTCACCACGGTCTCGGCCGTCGGCGGCCTGGTCGGAACCCTCTCGTACGGCTGGATCACCCGCCGGGTGAGCCTCGGCAACATCATGCGGATCGGCCTCGTCGTCGAGACGTTCACGCACCTGGCACTGGCCCTGACCACGCACCCGTGGGTGGCGCTGTGCATCTTCTTCGTCTTCGGTGCACACGCGTTCATCTGGGGGACGACCTCGATCACGATCCGCCAGCGGGCGGTCCCGACCCAGCTCCAGGGCCGGGTGGGCAGCGTCAACCTGGTCGGCGTCTACGGCGGGCTGGTGATCGGTTCGGGGATCGGCGGCCTGCTGGCCCAGCGCGAGGGCGTCACCGCCCCCTTCTGGTTCGCCTTCGTCGGGTCGGTTGTCTTCGTCGTCCTGATCTGGGGTCAGCTGAGCCACATCGCGCACGCCGACGAGGCACCGGTGGCGCAGGCTGTTTGACGGCCGGGACGCCAGGTTCTGCACCGGCACGCCGTGCCCACCATTGGCGCGTGGTCCGATAAGTGCCGCTGACCCGCCCCCGGCTACCGGGCCTCGGGCGTGGTCGCAGGTAGGGTGAGCCGCGCTGAGCTTCCCCCACGGCGTGCTGCGATGATGCAGCCCTCGTGTCAGTGCCGCAGACGGGCTGACGGGCCGACCAACGGCCCGACGATGGTGAGGAGCCGCACGTTGTACCTGAAGAGCCTGACCCTGAAGGGGTTCAAGTCCTTCGCCTCCTCGACCACGTTGCAGCTCGAGCCCGGCATCACCTGCATCGTCGGCCCGAACGGCTCCGGCAAGTCCAACGTTGTCGACGCGCTGGCCTGGGTGATGGGCGAGCAGGGGGTCAAGTCGCTGCGCGGCGGCAAGATGGAGGACGTCATCTTCGCCGGCACCTCCGGGCGTCCGCCGCTCGGCCGCGCCGAGGTGTTGCTCACGATCGACAACTCCGATGGCGCGCTGCCGATCGAGTACGCCGAGGTGACGATCAGCCGCACGATGTTCCGCAGCGGGGGATCCGAGTACGCCATCAACGGCAGCTCGTGCCGGCTCCTCGACGTCCAGGAGCTGCTCTCCGACTCCGGCATCGGCCGCGAGATGCACGTCATCGTCGGCCAGGGCCAGCTCGACACCATCCTGCACGCCACTCCTGAGGACCGGCGCGGCTTCATCGAGGAGGCCGCCGGCGTCCTCAAGCACCGCAAGCGCAAGGAGAAGGCGCTGCGCAAGCTCGACTCGACCGAGGGCAACCTGACCCGGTTGAGCGACCTGCTCAGCGAGATCCGCCGCCAGCTCAAGCCCCTGGGCCGTCAGGCCGAGGTGGCCCGCAGGGCGGCCAGCGTCCAGGCCGACGTACGCGACGCCCGCGCCCGGCTGATGGCCGACGACCTGGTCACCGCCCGGACCGCCCTCGAGCAGGAGCTGGCCGACGAGTCGGTCCTCGTCACCCGTCGCGAGCAGGTCGAGGCCGGGATCGCCGCCGCCCGCGAGAACGAGGCCGCGCTCGAGGCGGCGCTGCGCGAGGACATGCCGGCGCTCGCCGCCGCCCAGGAGACCTGGTTCGCCCTGTCCGGGCTGCGCGAGAGGCTGCGCGGGACCCAGTCCCTGGCGGCCGAGCGGGTCCGCAACGCCGGCAACACCGAGGCCGACGACGTCTCGTCCGGGCGCGACCCGGAGCAGCTCGAGGCCGAGGCCGCACGGGTCGCCGAGCAGGAACAGCAGATCAACGCCGAGGTGGACCGACAGCGCACCGACCTGGAGGTCGCCGTCACCGCCCGCAAGGCGGCCGAGGATGCCGCGGCCGAGGAGGAGCGCCGGATTGCCGGGCTCCAGCGGGCCGCCGCCGACCGCCGTGAGGGGCTCGCCCGGCTGCACGGCCAGGTCAACGCCCTCAGATCGCGCGCCACCGCCGCCGAGGACGAGATCGGTCGGCTCGGTCTGGCCCGCGAGGAGGCCGTCGCCCGCGCGACGCGCGCCCAGCGCGACTTCACCTCGCTGGAGACCAAGGTCGCCGGTCTCGACGCGGGGGAGGAGGGTCTCGACGCCGAGCACGAGGCGGCCAGTGGTGCCCTTTCCGACGTGGAGGAGCGCCTGGCCAAGGCCCGCGAGGAGGCGCAGCACGCCGATCGCGACCGCACGGGTCTGCTGGCACGCAAGGACGCCCTCGAGATGGGGCTCAACCGCAAGGACGGCGCTGGGGCGCTGCTCGCGGCCTCCGACTCCGTGTCCGGGCTGCTGGGCTCCGTGGCCGCACTGCTCTCGGTCCGCACCGGCTACGAGGCTGCGGTCGCCGGCGCGCTCGGCTCGGCGGCCGATGCGGTCGCCGTGACCGACGCCGACGCCGCCGTCGCGGCGATCGACCACCTCAAGGGAGACGACCTCGGCCGGGCCGGGCTCCTGCTCGGCGGCGGCCCCCTCGACGACGCCGCCTGGCCCGGCCTGCCCGACCACGCGACGTACGCCGTGGACGTCGTCGACTGTCCCGAGCCGCTGCGCCCGGCGCTGGCCCGGCTGCTCTTCAAGGTGGCCGTGGTCGATGACCTCGCCGCCGCCCGCGAGCTGGTCGTCGGCCTCGCCGACGTGACCGCGGTGACCCGCGGTGGCGACGTCCTGGGCGCCCACTTCGCCTCTGGTGGCTCGTCGAGCCAGCCCAGCCTGATCGAGATCCAGGCCGCGGTCGACGAGGCGTCCACCCAGCTCGCCGAGGCGATCGCCGCCTCCGAGCGGCTCGGGTTCGACATGTCCCGCCTGGAGGCCGAGCGGCTCGAGGCCCAGAAGCGGGTCGACGTCGCCCTGGCCAAGCTCCACGAGTCCGACGCGACCCTGGCCGCCGTCGCCGAGGAGCTGGGCCAGTACGGCTCCCAGGCGCGCTCCGCGCGGGCCGAGGCCGAGCGCGTCACCCAGGCCATCGCCAAGGCCCAGGAGGCCCGCGACCTCGACCTGGCCGGCCTCGCCGAGCTGGAGAGCAGGCTCGCCCGGGCCGAGGAGTCCTCGGAGGAGGAGCCCGACACCACCGAACGTGAGCTGCTCGTGGAGCAGTCGCGGGCCGCCCGACAGACCGAGATGGACTCCCGGCTCTCGCTGCGCACCTCCGAGGAGCGCGCGCGAGCCCTGCACGGCCGGTCCGACTCGCTGGTGCGCGCGGCCCGGACCGAGCGCGAGGCGCGGGCCCGCGCGGCCGAGCGCCGCGAGCGTCTGATCCGCGAGGGCCGTGCCGCCGAGGCGGTCGGTGTCGCCGTCGGCGTCGTGCTTGGTCGCCTCGAGGTGTCGATCCACCGCGCCACCGAGGCCCGGACCGCGGTCGAGCAGGCCCGGCAGGGTCGCGAGCGGGACCTGCTCGCCGTCCGTGGTGCGCTGCGTGACCTGGGCCGTGAGCACGACGAGCTGGTCAACTCGGTGCACCGCGACGAGATGGCCCGCACCCAGCAGCGGATGCGGATCGAGCAGCTCGAGGAGCGCGCGCTCGAGGAGCTCGGGCTGGACCCGGACGGCTTGGTGACCGACTACGGGCCCGACCAGCTGGTCCCGCCGACCTCACCCTTGCCTCGCGACGAGTCCGAGCCCCTGGCCGATGACGCCGAGGAGGTCTTCGCCGACCCGGTGCCCTACGTGCGCGAGGAGCAGCAGAAGCGGCTGCGCAACGCCGAGCGCTCGCTGTCGATGCTGGGACGGGTCAACCCGCTCGCGCTCGAGGAGTTCACCGCGATGGAGGAGCGCCACAAGTTCCTCACCGAGCAGCTCGAGGACCTCAAGAAGACCCGCAAGGACCTGCTCGACATCGTCAAGGAGGTCGACTCGCGCGTCGAGCAGGTCTTCACCGAGGCGTACGCCGACGTGAGCCGCGCCTTCGACTCGACCTTCACCCGGCTCTTCCCGGGTGGGGAGGGACGGCTGGTCCTCACCGCTCCCGACGACATGCTCAACACCGGGATCGAGGTCGAGGCCCGCCCGGCCGGCAAGAAGGTCAAGCGGCTCTCACTGCTGTCGGGTGGTGAGAGGTCGTTGGTGGCAGTCGCGTTCCTCGTCGCGCTGTTCAAGGCTCGACCGTCCCCGTTCTACATCCTCGACGAGGTCGAGGCGGCCCTGGACGACACCAACCTCGGGCGCTTGCTGGAGATCTACGAGGAGCTGCGCGAGAACTCCCAGCTCCTGGTCATCACCCACCAGAAGCGGACCATGGAGGTCGGTGACGCGCTCTACGGCGTGACGATGCGTGGCGACGGCGTCTCGACGGTGATCAGCCAGCGGCTGCGCGAGGTGGAGCCGGCGTGAGCGGCAGCTCCAGAAGCCGACCGACCCGCAGCGACTACGTCGCCTGGCGCACCGTCACGACCCGCTGGCGCGACGATGACGCCTACGGCCACCTCAACAACGCGACGTACTACGAGCTGTTCGACACCGCGGTCAACGCCCACCTCTTCGAGGCCACGGGGGTCAACGTCCGCCTGCTCCCGCAGATCGGGGTCGTGGCGGAGACGTCGTGCCGTTACTTCCGCGAGCTCGGCTTCCCGGAGCCGATCGAGACCGGGCTGATCGTCGACAAGGTGGGCAGCTCGAGCGTGATCTACCGGATCGGCCTGTTCCAGGGCCGCTCCGAGGAGGCTGCGGCCGAGGGGCGCTTCGTCCACGTGTACGTCGACAACACCGACCCGGCACGCCCCGTGGTTCCCATGCCGGACCAGATCCGGTCCGCGGTGGAGCCGCTCTTCCGCTCGACGTGACCTCCGCCACCCCGGAGCGGGTGTCGCCGCGGGGCCGGTGCCGCCAGGCACGCGGGTGTGGGAGCGTTCCCGTTGGGGTACAACTCCAGAGACCCCCACATTCTCGGAGGAGACACCCGTGCTCGTCATTGCCCTCGTGATGCTCCTGATCCTGGTCCTGTGCGCCCTCGTGGGGACCTACGTGGCCTATCCCCACCGCGGCGAGGAGGTCCCGGCCGCGAGCTGGCTCGGCGAGGCCATGGCCAAGGCCGCTGCGGCGGCTCCGACCCTGTCCACCGAGGGCGACCCGAGTCACGGGACCCACGCCGCCGAGCAGGACGCCCACCCGTTGCTCTGAGTCCCTCTGGTTGGATTGAGCCATGGGTGACTGGGTCTATCTGATCATCGGCGTCGCCGTTCTCGGCGTCGCCGCTCTCGCTGGACTGCTGACCTCGGGCCGCCGCACCAAGGTGGGGCAGCCGAGACCGTCTCACGCCGACGTCCTTGCGCCACCGCCCACGGCTCCGGTTCCGGGTCCGGACCACCAGGACCACCCGGACCAGGGCTCCACTGCGGTCCTCGACCCCGAGACCACCGCCCCGGCCCTGGAGCGGCCCGAAGGCACCGCCTCCCGGCTGGTCCGCCTCCGGCAGCGGCTCGCCGGCTCCCAGGGAGGCCTCGGCCGCGGGCTGCTCGCCCTGCTCTCGCGTGAGCGCCTCGACGAGGACACCTGGGAGTCCATCGAGGACACCCTGCTCGCCGCCGACGTCGGCGTGGCGCCGACCCAGGAGCTGGTCCAGCGACTGCGGACCCGCCTGCGCGTCGACGGCAACGAGAGCGGTGACCCGCGCAGCGTGCTGCGCGAGGAGCTGCTCACCCTGGTCGACCCGACGATGGACCGGCGGCTCCAGGTCACCGGCTCGGACGGCAAGCCCGGCGTGGTGCTCGTGGTCGGGGTCAACGGCGCCGGCAAGACCACCACGGTGGGAAAGATCGCGCGGATCCTCGTGGCCGAGGACCACAGCGTCGTGCTCGGAGCAGCCGACACCTTCCGGGCGGCCGCCGTCGAGCAGCTCGCGACGTGGGGCGAGCGGGTCGGTGTCGAGGTCGTGCGGGGTCCCGAGGGCACCGATCCCGCATCGGTCGCCTTCGAGGCCGTCAAGGAGGGCACCGACCGGGGCATCGACACCGTCATCGTGGACACGGCCGGACGCCTGCAGAACAAGCAGGGCCTGATGGACGAGCTCGGCAAGGTCAAGCGCGTGATCGAGAAGCAGGCCCCGGTCACGGAGGTGCTGCTCGTCCTGGACGCCACCACCGGACAGAACGGCCTGGTCCAGGCCCGCGTCTTCAGCGAGGTCGTCGACGTGACCGGCATCGTGCTCACCAAGCTGGACGGCTCCGCGAAGGGCGGCATCGTCGTCCAGGTGCAGCGCGAGCTCGGCGTCCCGGTCAAGCTCGTGGGCCTGGGCGAGGGAGCCGACGACCTGGCCCCGTTCGACGCCGGCGCCTTCGTCGACGCGCTGCTCGGCTGACGGCGTCGCACGAAACCCGCGGTTGCGGGGTTCAAACCCGTCAGGGGCAGCCGTAACACGGAAGTTACAGAACCCGGGAACTCGTTGCCTGCGCGCAACATCTCGCGGCGGGGAGTGAAACCTCCGACGCCCAAGGTGTTCGTCAATGGGGTGGGTCCCGGATCGACAGTGAAGTCGTCGATGATCCGCCCTCCCGAGACGCATCCCTGGAGGTTCTGTGGACGGCTACTACGCCTTTATGATCGTGGCGACGGCCCTCGTCCTGATGATGACCACGCCGGCCCTGGCGCTGTTCTACGGCGGCATGAGTCGGTCCAAGTCAGTGCTCAACATGATGATGATGTCGTACATCTCGCTCGGCATCATCGGCATCGTCTACGTGCTGTGGGGGTGGTCGGAGTCCTTCGGCCCCGACCTGGCCGGCGGCCTGTTCGCCAACCCGTTCACCCTGTTCGGCCTCAAGGATGTCGGGTCTGACTCGTTCATCGGGGTCGCCTTCCAGATGACTTTCGCGGTCATCACCGCAGCGCTCATCTCGGGAGCGATCGCGGACCGCGTCAAGCTCTCCGCCTGGGTGGTCTTCCTGCCCTTCTGGGTGACCCTCAGCTACTTCCCACTCGGTCACATGGTTTGGGGCGGCGGCTGGATCTCTGAGCACCTCGGCGCCCAGGACTACGCCGGTGGCACGGTGGTGCACATCAACGCCGGTGTGGCAGGCGGCGTGCTCGCGCTGATCATCGGCAAGCGGATCGGCTTCGCCAAGGAGCCGATGAAGCCACACAACCTGACGCTGACCATGGTCGGCGCCGGTCTGCTCTGGTTCGGCTGGTACGGCTTCAACGTCGGCTCGATCGTCCTCACGGGCGACTCCGAGAAGGCCAACGTCGCCCAGTTCATCTCCGAGACCGGCGTGACGTTCATGAACACCACGATCGCCACCTGTGCGGCGATGCTCGGCTGGCTCCTGGTGGAGCGGATGCTCCACGGCAAGGCCACCACCCTGGGTGCGGCCTCCGGCATCGTGGCGGGACTCGTCGCGATCACGCCGTCGTGTGGCGCGGTCAGCCTGACCGGTGCCATCGCCATCGGCGCCATCGCCGGTGGGGCCTGTGCCTACGCGGTCGGTCTCAAGTACAAGTTCGGCCTCGACGACTCGATGGACGTCGTCGGCGTCCACCTCGTTGGCGGTGTGCTCGGCACGGTGCTGATCGGCTTCTTCTCGACCGCCTCGGCGCCCGGCGGCATCGACGGGCTGTTCTACGGCGGCGGTCTCGGCTCACTGGGTGACCAGGCCGGTGCCGCTGGCATTGCGATCGTCTGGTCGGCCTTCTTCACCGCGGTGATCGGTCTCGCGATCAAGTACACCATCGGCTGGCGCATCAGCGACGAGGCCGAGGTCGAGGGGATCGACGGCGACCAGCACGGCGAGGCGGCCTACGACCTCGGGACCAGCATGAGCGGTGGGCTGCCCACTCGCTCGCTGCTGGCGAAGGACACTGTCACCGAAGGGGTGAACGCATGAAGCTCGTGACCGCAGTGATCAAGCCGCACAAGTGGGAAGAGGTCCGCGAGGCCCTCGAGACCTTCGGCGTCACCGGCATGACCGTCAGTGAGGTCAGCGGCTACGGCCGGCAGAAGGGCCACACCGAGGTCTACCGGGGCGCGGAGTACGACATCGCCCTGGTCCCGAAGATCCGCATCGAGATCGTCGTGGACTCGGGGGACGCCGAGGACGTGGTCGGCATCGTCGTCAAGACGGCGGCCACCGGCCGGATCGGCGACGGGAAGGTCTGGGTCAGCCCGGTCGAGACCGTCGTCCGGGTCCGCACCGGCGACCGGGACGAAGCAGCCATCTGAGTGACTCCCCGGTGCCGGCCGTACGCCGTGCCGGCACCGGGGAGTCCACCCGGCCCGACTCATGTCACACGGGAGAGACGGGTCGTTTACATGCCTGAAACAATCCCGGCAAGCGCCCGTAACAGCCTCTCGCGAGGGTGGACGGCCATGACCGCTCTGTCCCTGGCGTACCTCGCAGCCCCTTCGGCCCTCGACTCCGGCGACACCGCCTGGCTTCTGGCGGCCTCGGCGCTCGTCCTGCTCATGGCCCCCGGCCTGGCCCTGTTCTACGGCGGCATGGTCCGCTCGAAGAGCGTGCTGAACATGATGATGATGACGTTCGGCTCGCTGGCCGCCATCACCATCTTGTGGGTGATCGTGGGCTACTCGCTGGCCTTCGGCGACGACCTCGGCGCCGGGCTCCTCGGCGACCCGCGGCAGTACGCCGGCCTCGGCGACCTGATGGACCCGGCCAGCAATGGCGGCTCCACGGTCCCGCTCATCCTCTTCGCCGTCTTCCAGGGGCTCTTCTGCGTCATCACCGGGGCCCTGGTCTCCGGGGCGATCGCGGACCGCGCCCGCTTCGGCGCCTGGATGGTCTTCGT
Organism: Nocardioides sp.; assembly: GCA_046597165.1. Classification (GTDB taxonomy): domain Bacteria; phylum Actinomycetota; class Actinomycetes; order Propionibacteriales; family Nocardioidaceae; genus Nocardioides. The sequence goes on along the minus strand of JBKJLD010000078.1, from coordinate 4,739 downwards.
GAGCATCTGGACCCTGCTGGTCTACGCGCCGATCGCCCACTGGATCTTCGACGTCTCCTCCGACGGTCACGTCGGCGGCTGGATGGTCAACCGCCTGGGAGTCATCGACTTCGCCGGGGGCACGGCCGTCGAAATCTGCTCAGGCGCCTCCGGCCTCGCACTCGCGATGGTCCTGGGGCACCGAGTCGGCTTCGGCCGGGAGCCGATGCGGCCGCACAACCTCACCCTGGTGATGCTGGGGGCCGGCCTGCTCTGGTTCGGCTGGTTCGGCTTCAACGCCGGCTCCGCCCTCGGCGCCAACCAGACCGCCGCCGTCGTCTTCACCACGACCCTGCTCGCCGGCGCCGCCGGCTCCCTCGGCTGGATGGTGCTCGAGCGGTTCCGCGACGGCCACGCCACGTCGCTCGGTGCGGCGTCCGGCCTGGTCGCCGGCCTGGTCGCCATCACCCCGTCCTGCGGCTCGCTCTCGCCCCTCGGCTCGATCCTGATGGGCGGCGTCGCGGGCGTCGTCTGCGCGCTGGCCGTGGGCCTGAAGTACCGCTTCAAGTACGACGACTCGCTCGACGTGGTCGGCGTCCACCTGGTCGGGGGACTGGTCGGCACCCTCGGCATCGGCCTGCTGGCCACCGCCGCCGCGCCCACCGGCGTCAGCGGCCTCTTCTACGGCGGCGGGAACAGCCAGCTTGGCCGCCAGATGCTGGGCAGCGGTGCCGTCCTCGTCTACGCCTTCGTCATGTCGGGCATCATCGGGATCGTCGTGGACAAGCTGATGGGCTTCCGGATCGACGAGGAGCACGAGATCACCGGGATCGACCTGGTCGTCCACGCCGAGACGGCCTACGACCTGCATGCCACCGCCGGCGCACGCTCGGCGGGTCACGGAGTCCTGGGTGTCAGCACCCAGCGGGAGGAGAACCGATGAAGCTCGTCACCGCGGTCATCAAGCCGCACAAGTGGGAGGACACCCGGGCCGCCCTCGAGACCGTCGGGGTCACCGGCATGACGGTCAGCGAGGTCAGCGGTTACGGCCGGCAGAAGGGGCACACGGAGGTCTACCGCGGCGCGGAGTACGACATCGCGCTGGTGCCCAAGATCCGGCTGGAGATCGTGGTCAACGACGCCGACGTCGACGCGATCGTCGAGGCGATCGTGTCCACGGCCTCGACCGGGCGGATCGGCGACGGCAAGGTCTGGGTCACGCCCGTCGAGTCGGTCGTGCGGGTCCGCACGGGTGACCGCGACGACGCCGCCATCTGACCTCCCGACCCGGCCACCACCGACAGACGGAGCCCGATGACCGCGACCGAGCGCGCCCAGCGGGCCGCCGAGGCCGACCAGCTCTGCCTCACGTCGTACGACGCGTGCGGCGGGCCGGAGGTCGGCGCGGCGCTGGTGGCGGTCGGCGGCTACGGCCGAGGTGAGCTGGCTCCCCACTCCGACCTGGACGTCGTGCTGGTCAGCGACGAGGGGGTCGACCTGGGCGAGGTGGCGGAGCGGATCTGGTACCCCTTGTGGGACTCGGGGGCCAAGCTGGACCACTCGGTGCGCACCCTGCCCGAGATGTTGGAGCAGGCGGGCAGCGACCTGCGGGTCGCGCTCGGCCTGCTCGACCTGCGCCACCTGGCCGGTGACCCGAACCTCACCCTGCGGCTGCGGACCACGATGCTCGCCCACTGGCGGCGTCAGGCACGCGAGCGGCTGCCCGCCCTGCATGAGCTGGTGCGCTCGCGCCACCAGCTGATCGGCGAGCTGGCCCATCTCTCCGTCCCCGACCTCAAGGAGGCGGAGGGCGGGCTGCGCGACGCCACCGTGCTCAAGGCGCTGGTGGCCACCTGGCTGGTGGACGTGCCGCACGGCGAGCTCGAGCGCTCCCGGCAGGCGCTGCTCGACGTGCGCGACGTCGTGCAGGGTCTGGCCGCTCGGGCCAGCGACCGGGTCGCCCCGGAGCTGTGGTCGGACGTGGCCGTCGGGCTCGACCTCCCCGATGCCCGGGCCGCGCAGGTGCACGTCAGGGAGCTCGGCCGTCGGATCACCCACCTGTCCCGGTTGACCTGGCGCCGCGTGGACGGCGTGCTGACCCGACCGACCTCGGTCAAGGGCGCCCGCCGGCCGTCGTTGGCGCCGCTGGCCGCCGGTGTCGCCCTGGCGTCGGGGGAGGTCGTGCTCGACCTCAAGGCGCGCCCCGCCGAGGACCCCGAGCTGCTGCTGCGCGCTGCTGCCGCCGCGGCCGAGCGCGACGCCGTGCTCGCCCCGCCGACCGCCGCCCGCCTGGTCCGGGAGGGCGCCCCCCTCACGGAGCCGTGGTCCGCGGAGGCCCGGCAGCTGCTGGTGCGGCTGCTCGCGTCGGGGCGCAGCCTGCTGCCGGTCTGGGAGACGCTCGAGGAGACCGGCGCGCTCACGCGGATCCTGCCCGAGTGGGAGCGGATCCGCTCCTTGCCGCACGCCTCGGCGATCCACCGGTTCACCGTCGACCGGCACGTCGTGGAGACCTGCATCGAGGCGTCGTCGCTGATCCGCACCGTCGCCCGGCCCGACGTGCTGATGGTCGCCGCGCTGCTGCACGACATCGGCAAGGGCGGGCTGACCGAGCACAGCCTGACGGGGGAGCCGATCGCCCGCCGCATCGCGACCCGGATGGGCTTCGACCCGGAGGCGGTCGAACTGATCTCGACCCTGGTGCGCTGGCACCTGCTGCTCGCCGAGACCGCGACCTCGCGCGACCCCGATGACCCGGCGACCGTGGAGCTCGTGGCGAGCCGGATCGGTGGCGCCGAGGCGCTGTCCCTGCTGACGGCGCTCACCGAGGCCGATGCCAAGGCGGCCTCGCCGAAGGCCTGGTCGAGCTGGCGAGCCGGACTGATTCGAGACCTCGCCCGGCGGGTCCACGCGGCGCTCGACACCGGGGTGGCCCCGGCCGCGCTCGCCGCGGAGACCGTCGAGATCCCGGAGGCGGTCCGGGCTGGAGGCATCTCGGTGCAGGTCGAGGCCGTCGAGGACGGCTCCCGGGTCACCGTGATCGCCCCCGACCGGGTGGGGCTGCTCGCCGACTCCGCCGCCGTCTTCGCCCTCCAGCGGATCCCGGTGCGCGCGGCACGGGCCTGGGGCCAGGACCAGTACGGCATCAACGTGTGGGAGGTCGCCGAGGAGCAGCTCGATGCCGCCGTCCTGCGGCAGCGCTACGACGCCATCGTCGAGGGGCGCCTCGACCCGGCGACCCGGCTCCGACCGGCCGACTCCAAGGCCCTGGCGCCGACCGTGGTGGTCCGGCCCGACGCCTCCGACCAGGCCACCGTGCTCGAGGTGCGGGCCGCCGACCGGCCCGGTGTCGTCTACCTCGTCTGCGCTGCTCTGGCGCGGCTCGAGGTGGCCGTCCGCTCGGCGCACGTCGACACCCTCGGTCCCCAGGCGGTCGACGTGTTCTACGTCCAGGAGGCGTCCGCGGGCGCGCTCAGCGACCACCGGGCTGCCGACGCGGCGCACGCCGTACGGGCCGCCCTGTCCGGCGAGTGACCGGCTCGCGGTCCGCCCGGTTAGTCTTGTTCGACGACCGGCCCCCGCTCGACTTCAAGGACTGACTTGTTCGCGACACTCTCCGACCGCCTCGCCGACACCTTCAAGAACCTCCGGGGGAAGGGCCGGCTCTCCGACGCCGACATCGACGCGACCGCCCGTGAGATCCGCATCGCCCTGCTCGAGGCCGATGTCGCCCTGCCGGTGGTCAAGGAGTTCGTGGCCGCGGTCAAGGAGCGCGCGCGTGGCGAGGAGGTCAGCGGAGCGCTGAACCCCGCCCAGCAGATCGTCAAGATCGTCAACGAGGAGCTCGTCACGATCCTCGGCGGGGAGACCCGCCGGCTGCGCTACGCCAAGTCCGGGCCGACCGTGATCATGCTCGCCGGGCTCCAGGGTGCCGGCAAGACGACCCTGGCCGCCAAGCTCGCGCTGTGGCTCAAGGAGCAGGGCAAGAGCCCACTCCTCGTCGCCTGCGACCTCCAGCGGCCCAACGCCGTCAAGCAGCTCCAGGTCAACGGTGAGCGGGTCGGCGTCCCCGTCTTCGCGCCCGAGGCCGGCAACGGCGTCGGCGACCCGGTCGGGGTGGCCCGCGCGTCGATCGAGGAGGCCAGGCGCAAGCTCCACGACGTCGTGATCGTCGACACCGCCGGTCGTCTCGGCGTCGACGCCGAGCTGATGCGTCAGGCCGCCGACATCCGCGACGTCGTGGACCCCGACGAGGTCCTCTTCGTGGTCGACGCGATGATCGGGCAGGACGCCGTCACCACCGCCCTGGCCTTCCTGGAGGGCGTCGGCTTCGACGGCGTGGTGCTGACCAAGCTCGACGGCGACGCCCGCGGTGGCGCCGCGCTCTCGATCCGGTCGGTGACCGGTCGCCCGGTCATGTTCGCCTCGTCCGGCGAGAAGCTCACCGACTTCGACGTCTTCCACCCGGACCGGATGGCCTCGCGCATCCTGGACATGGGCGACGTGATGACCCTGATCGAGCAGGCCGAGAAGACCTTCGACCAGGACCAGGCGCTCCGGGCCGCCCAGAAGCTGTCCGGCCAGGACGGCGCGGAGTTCACCCTCGACGACTTCCTCGAGCAGATGCAGCAGGTCCGCAAGCTCGGGTCGATGTCGAAGATCATGGGGATGCTGCCCGGGATGGGGCAGTTCCGCGAGCAGCTCGAGAACTTCGACGAGCGCGAGATCGACCGCATCCAGGCGATCATCCAGTCGATGACGCC
>JBKJLD010000064.1:0-25329 GCA_046597165.1 Nocardioides sp. | reverse complement strand
GCCGCCATCTCAGCAGCAACGTCAGAGCCACGACGATCAGATTGTTCGTCGGTCACGAGATCCATCATGTTCCTTTCAGATGGACCGATCCCTTACACAGAAGATCTGACACCCCCGACGCCGAGGGCTTTGGCCTTGCGGACCTCGACCGGTTCGGTGTCACCCAAGGCCGCCAGGGTGGCGGCCTGTTCACAGACGAGGTCGTAGAACTTGGCCAGGTCCAGGGAGTCACCCGATGCTTCGAGGAACGAGGTCCCCGCGAACTCACCAGCCCTCGGGTGGGTGACCTTGACGTGCCACCCGGCCCGCCCGTTCTTCTCCCGCGCCGCGAGGAGCTCGGGGTGGAACTTCGCGATCGCCATCGCGACCACCCGCTCCATCGTCGCGGCCCCACACGATTCGATCCGGTCCGCGAGGTGGGTGTCCACATAGGTTGCGGCCGCCAATGACAACGCGTGGGTGGCCTGGGCGACCCGGCGGGCCTTCCACGCCGGCACAACCAGCGTCTCGACCCGGGCCCAGATCCGAGGCAACCGGTGGGTCAGATCCAGCGCATCAGCCAGCAGGGCCATGCCACTGAGTGGGGAGACCCCGAGTGCGGCAGCGAAGGGCTCCGGGGTGAACGCCGCGACCAGCGGGGTGCCCTCACCACCGAGGGACTCGTCTCTCTCGAGCTCGGGGAGCAGGGTCTCGCCCCAGGTCGCTACCCCGGACTCCGCGGTGGCGGGGTGCAGCTCACACCACCGCACCGCCAACCGCAACTTCGCCCGGGCAGCTTCGCGGTCACGGACCTCGGTGTCCTCCACCAACTGCAGCAACCACTCCGCGTCGAGGCCCGAGACCACGACCGGCAGACCCGTGAGATCGGTGACGAACATGACCCCATCCCACCATCTGCCACCGACAGTCCAGCCCCGAAAACCGGGGTTCTGCACCACTCCGAAAGCAAAGTCTTTGGCACCTGTAAGGGGTGCCTCGAGTCGTACGCTCCACCCGTGACCCCAGACCTCAGCCGCCGCTCCGATTGGTCGTTGACTCCGAGGTCTTCCACATCGCGGAGGCACTCGGCCAGCCCGGTGGCTGCCACTACACGTGGGTGAGTGGACCGAACCGCGACTACGGATTCACCTCTGTCCCCTCACCAGGCGACCGGTTCTCCGTCCGCGAGCATGAGGCCGCCATCCGCGACTTTCTCAAGTCGATCAACCCGGCGACCGGACACCTCGGCGCAGGGCGAACTGACCTCCCTCCCGGCCGGGTCAAGGCGGGCCGAGTGAGATGGTGGGCGCATGAGCCTTGCCGACGCCCTGGCCCGGGTGTGGCACGACGCGGTCGGAACCCAACCGGCGCCGGGGCCTCGGCTCGTCGTTCTGACTGGCGTCGTGGCCCTGCTCCTCGTCACGCTGCCGAGGACCTGGCGGATCACCCGCCACGTCGTGACAATCGCCCACGAGGGGGCCCACGGGGTCGCGGCGCTCGTGAGCGGGCGCCGGCTGTCGGGGATCCGGCTGCACTCCGACACCTCGGGCCTGACGGTGTCCCGCGGTCGCGCCACGGGGCCGGGCATGGTCCTCACCGCGGCTGCCGGGTACGTCGGTCCGGGCCTGCTCGGCCTCGGCGCCGCGTGGCTGCTGCACGAGCGGCACGCCCTGGCGGTGCTGTGGCTGGCAGTCCTGCTGCTGGGCCTGCTCCTGCTGCAGATCCGCAACTTCTACGGGCTCTACGCCGTGCTGGTCGCGGGCGTCGGGGTCTTCGCCGTCTCGTGGCGGGCCAGCGAGGAGGTCCAGTCCCTGGTCGCGTACGCCGGGACCTGGTTCCTCCTGCTGGCCGCGCCGCGTCCCGTCATCGAGCTGCAGCACCAGCGCCGCCGTGGGCGTGCGTCGGGGTCGGACGCCGACACCCTGGCCCGACTGACACACGTGCCGGGCCTGGTGTGGGTCGGCTTCTTTCTCGCTGTCACGTTCGCCGCCCTGGCGCTGGGTGGCGGCTGGATGCTCAGCTGAGTCCGGGCACCCGAACGGCCAGCGCCACGACGTCGTCGGAGCCGTTGCCGAAGCTCATGCTGATGGCGTCGACGAGTGCCTGGGGACCGCGGAGGTGCTCGGCGACCAGGAGGTCCTGAAGCTCGGCGATCTGGTCGTCGAGGTGGACGCCGGGGAGCTCGATGACGCCGTCGGAGTAGAACAGCACGGTCGACCCCGGCGGCAGGGCGATGCGGGACTCGTGGCGCGGGGCGTCATAGACGTCGCGGTAACCGAATAGCAGCCCCTGCTGCTCGACGGGGAGCTCGAGGCTGCGTACCGAGCCGTCGGCCAGCACCAGCAACGGCGGAGGGTGCCCCGCGGAGGTCCAGGTCATCGTCCACGCCCCACCGACGACGGCACGCTCGAGGAACGCCAGCACGGCGCTGCCTCGGGCCTCGACCTGAAGCGCGGCGCAGGCCATCTCGAAGTGGGTGAACACATCGGCCGGGCCGTGACCAGGGCGGTCAAAGGCCGCCTGGCGAAGCATCGCCCGGGCCTGCCCCATCACCGCGGCGGCAGGGATGTCGTGACCCATCACGTCCCCGACGGTCACCGCCACCGTCAGGTCGACGGCGGGGTCCTCGGCCGGCAGCACGATCGCGTCGTACCAGTCGCCGCCCACCCACTCGTCGGCCGTGGCCGGGACGTAACAGGCGGCCATGGGCAACTCGGGGACGTGGGGGAGCGTCGTCAGCATGGCCGACTGCAGCTGGTGGGCCACCCCGATCCGGCGCTCGATCAGCTGGGCCCGCTCGAGCGCCTGCGCGACGTACGACGCCAGAGTCCCGGCCATGGTCTCCTCGCCCTCGTCCAGGGGCCGGGGCCGGTCCCAGAGCATCTCGATGATGCCGAGCAGACCGCTGGAACCGGTGACGGCAACACACGCAACCGCCCGCACTGCGGTGCCCGCGTGGTGGGCACGGACCTCGACGGCACCGGGCGTGGAGTCGGTGTCCTCGTTCAGGTTTCCGTGGCTCACGACGCTGCGGGACTCCGCGGCCGCCAGGACAGCCGGTGAGTGGACCCCCGACTCCAGCTCGTCGGCCAGGTGCAGATCGGACCGGATGAAGCCGTCGATCCCGTCCACGAGGCGGCGCACGCGGGCCCGGACACCGGCGACCGTCCGGGGCTCGCTGAGCCATTCGGCAATGTCGAGCATCCGGCGCGAGCGGGTGATCTCGGTCCGCAGGCGTTCCTCGGCCAGGTCGTGCCGGAGCCGCTCACGGTCGGCGTCGAGGCGCGAGAGCCGCAGCCGCAGCTCGTTGCGGCAGTCGTGCGCCAGGTCGGAGAGGAGCCGGAGCTCCGAGGGGGTCCAGTTCCTGGGCTCGGTGTCGATGGCGCACAGGCAGGCCAGGACGTTGCCGTCGTCGTCGGTCAGCGGCATCCCGGCATAGGCGATCACCCCGAGCTCGCCGACGGCCGGACTTTCCTGGACCAGCGGATCAGTGCGAGCGTCCCTGATCACGAGCGATTCCCCTGAGGCAACCACGTGCTGGCAGAGCGAGTGGCTCAGGGGAGTGGCCCGCTGCCCCGCCCAGGGGGAGGGGAGCCCACTCATGCCCGGAATGACCTGCTGCTGGGAGTCGACGAGCGAGACCAAGGAGACCGGTACCCCGAGAGCCTCGCGCACGCGCTCGGCGTACCTCTCCATGTCGGGGTCCGACTCCCGGCCCAGCCCAAGCGCACGCACGGCTTCGAGGCGTGTGGGCGACTCGAGTGAGCCGAGACGAGAGAGCACCCCCTGACGCTAGCGACGTGGGTGGCCCCAGGATGCATTCTGGCGGAAGTTTCACCCCCAGAGGTGACGTGATGTCCGCCTCGCCGCGAAGGTGGGTGGCTCAGAGGCCGGTGCGGAAGGCCGCCAACGTGGACGCCGAGCTGTCGAGACGCCAGTCGGTCTCCTTGTCGAAGTCGAACCAGGTGATTCCGCGGATCTCGGGGTGGGCGCGCACGGTGGTGAACATGTCGCTCACCCAGGCGGCCTTGTCACCGCCGATCTCGGGGCAGCCGGTCTCACCGATGTAGACGGGGCGGGCCGTGAGCGCCCTCAGCTGGGCGAGGCCCGGGGCGAAGATCTCCCCGAACGACTGCCACGTCGACCAGGGCCGCAGGCCGGACCAGTTGTAGCCGTCGAGGGCCACCTGGTCGACGTACCTGTCGCCCGGGTAGAGCGAGGCCAGGTCGGCGGAGCCCTCGTAGGGCACGTTGGGCGACCATTTCCAGATCACGTTGCCGGCACGGTTGGCCGAGAAGACCCGGACCACGTGGCGCCAGGCGGCGATCGCATCCCCGGGGCCGTTGCCGTTGACCTGCTCGCTCCACGGATACCAGTTGCCGTTCATCTCGTGGGCGAAGCGGAGCACGACGGGTTGGCGGTAGGCGCGGATCTGGCGCGCCCACCGGGTGAGGTAGGCGTCGAAGGCGCCGGCAGTGATCCGGTTGAGGGCGTAGGCCGGCTGGTCGGTGCCCAGGGCCGGGTCCCACGGCTCCCAGGTGATCTCGGGGACCGCCCCGGTCGCAGCGATCCTGCGGGCACCGTCGGTGGGGAAGTCGGCGTTGCGCGACCATGCGTCGTACCAGACGACGGAGCCGGGCGCCTTTCCCAGCTCAGCAGTGACGGTGGCGAGGCCGGAGAGGTCGTCGGGTACGCCCGGCATGGCGACGCCGAAGACCAGCGCGGGCGCCGGCTCGGCGTGCCGCGCGGGGCGGGCGTCGGCCGGGGAAGCGTTCAGTGAGACCGAGGCGCCCAGCAGCAGGCTGACACCGACGGCCAGCGTCGAGACGCGGCGCGGTCCCCGAACGTGCGGAACGGACAGCTGCATCTACGGGTCTCCGACGTCGGGGAGACCCGAACCTATCGCGAGGAGGCCCCGAACGCGGCAGATCCGTCGAAGTTGACATAATGTCAGTTATCGGCGATAAGGCAAAGCATTGAAGGACCGCTCCTGGAAGTCACTCGTAGTGACAACGACAGGCCGCGATGCGGATCTGGTTCGCCCCCAGCTTGTAGACGAGCCGGTGCTCGTCAGTGATGCGCCGCGACCGGGAACTCGGTGGCCACGAGCTACGTCCACCACGCAGACTGACCGCCATGACAAGCAGCGATCTCTGGGACGCAGACACGGCGGCGCGCTACGACGAGAGCTCGGCGCAGATGTTCGCACCCCACGTGCTGGATCCTACGGTGGAGCTCCTCGCCGGGCTGGCCGCCGGCGGCCGGGTCCTCGAGCTGGCGATCGGGACGGGTCGCGTTGCCATCCCGTTGGTCGCCCGGGGGCTCGACGTCACCGGCATCGAGCTGTCACAACCGATGGTCGACCAGCTGCACCGCAAGGCACCCGAACTGCCCGTCGTCGTCGGCGACATGGCCACCACGACCGTTCCCGGCGAGTTCGCGCTCGTCTACCTCGTGTGGAACAGCATCGGCAACCTGCGCACCCAGGACGAGCAGGTGGCCTGCTTCCGCAATGCGGCCCGACACCTCGCGCCCGGCGGGTGGTTCGTGATCGAGCTCTGGGTCCCCGGGATCCGTCGCTTCCCTCCGGGCCAGGCGGCTGTTCCCTTCCATGTCGGTTCGGAGCACGTCGGCTTCGACACCTACGACATGGCGACCCAGCAGGGAACGTCTCACCACTACACCCACGAGGCGGACGGCAGCGTGCGCTACGGACAGAGCAACTTCCGCTACATCTGGCCGGCCGAGTGCGACCTGATGGCTCAGCTCGCCGGTCTTGAGCTCGAGCGCCGCACCGCCGACTGGGCCGGCAGCCCCTTCACCGGGGACAGCGAGAGCCACGTCTCCGTGTGGCGCAAGCCCAGCTGACCCCCACGACTCGTCAGCCAGCGACGTACGACGCCAGGTGCTGGCCGGTGAGCGTCGAGGCGTCGGCGACGAGCTCCGCGGGCGTGCCCTCGAAGACGACCCGGCCGCCGTCATGGCCGGCCCCAGGGCCGAGGTCGATGATCCAGTCGGCGTGCGCCATCACGGCCTGGTGGTGCTCGATCACGATCACCGACTTGCCGGAGTCCACGAGCCGGTCCAGCAGACCCAGCAGGTTCTCGACGTCGGCGAGGTGCAGGCCACTGGTCGGCTCGTCGAGGACGTAGACGCCACCCTTCTCGCCCAGGTGGGTCGCCAGCTTGATCCGCTGCCGCTCCCCGCCCGACAACGTCGTGAGCGGCTGACCCAGGCTGACATAACCCAGCCCCACGTCCGCGAGCCGCTCGAGGATCGTGTGCGCCGCCGGCGTCGCCGCATCTCCGTCCGCGAAGAACGGCAGCGCCTGCGCCACGGACATGGCGAGCACCTCGACAATGTTCTTGCCGCCCAGGGTGTGCTCGAGCACGGCCGCCTGGAAGCGGCGCCCCTCGCACTCCTCGCACGGCGACTCCACGGTGGCCATCACGCCCAGCTCGGTGAAGATGACGCCCGCGCCGTTGCACGTCGGGCACGCGCCCTCTGAGTTGGAGCTGAACAGCCCCGGCTTCACGCCGTTGGCCTTCGCGAACGCCTTGCGGATCGGGTCGAGCAGACCGGTGTACGTCGCCGGGTTGCTGCGGCGCGAGCCCTTGATTGCGCCCTGGTCGATCACGACGACCCCGTCGCGGCCCCCCACCGATCCGTGGATCAACGAGCTCTTGCCCGAGCCGGCCACACCCGTGACGACAGTCAGGATGCCGAGCGGAAGATCGACATCGACGCAGCGGAGATTGTGCGTCGACGCGCCGCGCACCTCCAGTGCGCTGGTCGAGCCCCGGACCCTCTCCTTGAGTCGAGCCCGGTCATCAAGGTGCCGCCCGGTCGTGGTATCGCTCGCTCGCAGGCCTTCGACGCTGCCTTCGAAGCACACCTCGCCACCACCGACGCCGGCCCCCGGACCCAGGTCGACGACGTGGTCGGCGATCGCGATGGTCTCCGGCTTGTGCTCCACCACCAGAACCGTGTTGCCCTTGTCGCGGAGCAGCAGCAACAACGCGTTCATCCGCTCGATGTCGTGCGGGTGCAGTCCGACCGTGGGCTCGTCGAAGACATAGGTCACGTCGGTGAACGTCGAGCCCAGGTGCCGGATCATCTTGGTCCGCTGGGCCTCTCCCCCGGACAGGGTGCCCGTGGGCCGGTCGAGGCTGAGATATCCGAGCCCGATCCCCTCGAACGAGTCGAGCACGTGCTGGAGCCCACCGAGCAACGGGGCCACCGTGGGCTCGTCGAGGTCGCGTACCCAGTCCGCCAGGTCGCTGATCTGCATGCCGCACAGGTCGGCGATGTTGCTGCCGCAGATCTTCGACGACAGGGCTGCCTGGGTCAGGCGGGTGCCGCCGCACTCGGGACAGGTCTGGAAGGTCACCGCCCGTTCGACGAACCGACGCACGTGCGGCTGCATCGCCTCGGGGTCCTTGGACAGCATCGACTTCTGGATCTTCGGGATGATCCCGTCGAAGGTGAGGTTGACTCCCTCGACCTTGATCTTGGTCGGCTCGGAGTAGAGCATCAGCTCGAGCTGCTTCTTGGTAAACGACGCGATCGGCTTGTCCATCGGCAGCCCGACGCCTTCGAACAGCCGGCCGTACCACCCGTCCATCGAGTAGCCCGGGACCAGGAGCGCTCCGTCGCTGAGTGATTTGCTCTCGTCGTAGAGCGCGGTGAGGTCGACGTCACTGACGTGCCCGGTGCCTTCGCAGCGCGGGCACATGCCGCCGAGGTAGACGGCGTCCTTCACGACATTCTTCGCGACGCGGCCACCCTTGTCGGTGGACATGACCCCGCTCGCCCGGCGGGTGGGGACGTTGAAGGAGTAGGCCGTGGGCGGCCCGACGTACGGCGCGCCGAGGCGACTGAAGAGGATCCGCAACATCGCGTGGGCGTCCGTGGCGGTGCCTACCGTCGAGCGTGGATTGGCGCCCATGCGCTCCTGGTCCACGATGATCGCGGTCGTGAGGCCCTCGAGCAGGTCGACGTCCGGGCGGGTCTGTTGGGGCATGAACCCCTGCACGAACGCGCTGTAGGTCTCGTTGATCATCCGCTGGGACTCCGCGGCGATCGTGGCGAAGACCAGCGAGCTCTTGCCGGACCCCGAGACCCCCGTGAACACCGTCAGCCGCCTCTTGGGCAGCTCGACGTTGACATCCTTGAGGTTGTTCTCACGGGCACCCTGGACCCGGATCAGGTCGTGGCCGTCAGCGGTGTGCGGCACCACCCCTCAGCTCACTTCCTGGATGCGCACCATGTTGCCCGCAGGGTCTCGGAAGGCACAGTCACGCACGCCGTACGGCTGCTGGGTCGGCTCCTGGACGACCTCGGCGCCGCGGTCGGCAACTCGCGCGAAGGTGTCGTCGAGGTCCCGGCTGGCAAGCATGATCCAGCCATAGGTTCCCTTGGCCATCATCTCGGCGATGGTACGGCGCTCGTCCTCGGTGATGCCGGGGTCAGCGGCCGCCGGTGACAGGACGATGGACGTGGCGGGCTGCCCGAGGGGCCCGACCGTGATCCAGCGCATCGTGCCCTGCCCGACGTCGCCACGCACCTCGAAGCCGAGGGTGTCGCGGTAGAAGGCCAGGCTGGCGTCGGGGTCGTCGTGCGGCAGCATCGCCGAGTGAATGGTGAGGTCCATGGCGCTCACGTTAGGGGCGACACCGGGATCCGTGCTTCTCGATTCCTGATCGGTCTCGTGACCTGCTTCGCCACGCACGCCGGCACGGCCGAGGCCGGACCCGCCACCGCCCACGCTGCCTGTCGGCGATACGCGCTCGGAGACACCCCGACCAGCTCGGTGAACCGGGTGCTGAAGGAGCCGAGCGACGAGCACCCGACCGCGAAGCAGACCTCGGTGACGCTGAGCTCCCCGAGGCGCAGCAGCGCCATCGCGCGCTCGACGCGTCGCGTCATCAGATAGGCGTACGGCGGTTCGCCGTATGCGTCCCGGAACTGGCGGCTGAGGTGGCCGGCCGAGAGGTGCACCCCGCGGGCCAGTGCCTCGACGTCCAGCGGCTGGGCGTACTCCCGGTCGATCCGATCACGCACGCGGCGCAGCCGGGCGAGATCGCGCAGCTGCTGCTCCTCGGCGGGGCTCCTGGTCACGCGACCGATGGTGCCATGCCGCATCGACCTCGTCGCACCCATTCTCCACGGAAACTCAAGGCTCCAGAGTCCCTCAAGATCAACGCAACTTCGTGGAATTGGCTGCAATCGGGAGGAATCTGGTGGAACGGGCGTTGTGGGGACGCCCAGAAACCGAGGCGGAAATCATGTGGGACACAGTCGAGGAACACTCCGGCCAGACCGGCCACCTGTCGCACGACATGCCGTGCAACAGCTGTGGACACGCAACGCACACGTATCTTCGGTGCAGCGACTCCTGCGACTGCGTGCCGCCCGGTGTCCCCGGCCTGGGGGCCGGGTCCGGCCAGCGTCTGGCGCTGGCCTGACCCGCACCCCCGGCCCGGGATCAGATCAGGGCTGGATCAGGACCTTGATGGCGCGCCGCTCGTCCATCGCACGGTATCCCTCGGCCACCTCGTCGAGACCGAGCGTCAGGTCGAAGACCAGGCCGGGATTGATCACGCCGTCCTGGACCAGTTTCAGCAGCGCCGGGAGGTACTCGCGCACCGGGGCCATGCCGCCCGCGAGGCCGACGTTCTTCTGGAACATCCGCCGCACCGGGAGCTCGACCCCGTGGGGTACGCCGACGAACCCGACCGTGGAGCCGGGGCGGGCGATCTCGAACGCGGTCTTCATCGACTGGTCGGTCCCGACGCACTCGAGGACCGCGTCGGCCCCCACTCCCCCGGTGATCTCCGCGATCGCCGCCGCGCCCTCGTCGCCGCGTTCGGCGACGACGTGGGTGGCGCCGAACTGGCGGGCGATCGCCTGGCGGGGCTCGTGGCGCGACATGGCCACGACCTGCCCGGCTCCCATCACGTGCGCGGCGAGAACGCCACAGAGGCCCACCGCACCGTCGCCCACGACGACGGCGGTGCCGCCCTCGCGGACACCTGCGGCGACCGCCGCGTGCCAGCCGGTGGCCATCACGTCGGAGAGGGTCAGCAATGACGGGATCATCGCGGCGTCGGGCACACCGTCGGTCTTGACGAGGCTGCCCTCGGCCTGGGTGACCAGGGCGTACTCGCCCTGGCCGCTGGCGGTGAACCCGAGGTTGGTGCAGACCGACTGCATGCCGGCACGGCAGTGCACACAGGTGTTGTCGCTGTGGCAGAAGGGCACGATCACGAAATCGCCGGGACGGAACGAGGTGACCTCGGCTCCGACCTCCTCAACCACGCCGACGCACTCATGACCGATAGTGCTTCCGGCGTCGATGTCGTTCTCGCCGCGATAGGGCCACAGGTCGGAGCCGCAGATGCAGCCCGCTGTGATCTTGATGATCGCGTCCGTCGGAGCGGTGATCGTGGGGTCGGGGACGTCGGAGACCCGGATGTCCCGGGGGGCATGGATGGTGGTGGCACGCATGAGCACATCCTGACAGGTGGTGGGTGACGGCACCGCCCCGCCGAGGCCACTCCCCTGCTCCGGTCGACCTCGGCACGAGCTCTGTTTGCGGTATCTCATATCTGAGATACCGTGACAGCATGAGTGAGGGATACAAGGGACGCATCGGCAATCTGATCCGGGACGCCCGCAAGCACCGCGGCCTGACCCAGCACCAGCTGGCCGAGCTCCTGGCCACCAGCCAGAGCGCGATCAACAGGATCGAGAAGGGTCACCAGAACCTCTCGCTGGAGATGCTGGCCCGCATCGGCGCGGCCCTCGACTCCGAGATCGTCGCCCTCGGGGCCGGGCCCACCCACCTGCGGGTGACCGGGCCCACCAGGCTCGCGGGCAGCATCGACGTGAAGACCTCGAAAAACGCTGGAGTGGCGCTGCTCTGCGCCTCGCTGCTCAACCGGGGTCGGACCACCCTGCGCAAGGTCGCCCGGATCGAGGAGGTCAACCGCCTGCTCGAGGTGCTGGGCTCCATGGGGGTGGCGACCCGGTGGCTCAACGACGACAACGACCTCGAGATCATCCCGCCCAAGGAGCTCGACCTTGGCCGGATCGACGAGGCCGCCGCCCGGCGTACCCGCTCGGTCATCATGTTCCTGGGCCCGCTGCTACACCGCCAGGACACCTTCGACCTCCCCTACGCCGGTGGCTGCAACCTCGGCGAGCGCACCGTCGAGCCGCACATGGCTGCGCTGCGACCCTTCGGTCTCGACGTGAAGGCGACCGACGGGATGTACCACGCGAGCGTGAACCGGGCGACCTCGCCGACCCGGCCGATCGTGCTGACCGAACGTGGCGACACGGTCACCGAGAACGCCCTGATGGCGGCCGCGCTGCACCCGGGCACGACGATCATCCGCAACGCCTCCTCGAACTACATGGTCCAGGACCTGTGCTTCTTCCTGAAGAAGCTCGGCGTCGGTGTCGAGGGTGTCGGCACCACCACCCTGACCGTGACCGGCGTCGAGGCGATCGACGTCGACGTCGACTACGCGCCGAGTGAGGACCCGATCGAGGCGATGTCGCTGCTGGCCGCCGCGATCGTCACGGAGTCGTCGATCACAATCCGCCGGGTGCCGATCGAGTTCCTCGAGATCGAGCTCGCGCTGCTCGAGGAGATGGGTTTCCAGTACTCCCGCTCCGAGGAGTACGTCGCTCTCAACGGCAACACCCGCCTGGTCGATCTGACCACGCAGCCCTCGAAGCTGCGGGCCCCGCTCGACAAGATCCACCCGATGCCGTTCCCGGGGCTCAACATCGACAACCTGCCGTTCTTCGCGATCATCGCGTCGGTTGCGACCGGCCAGACCCTGCTGCACGACTGGGTCTACGAGAACCGGGCGATCTACCTGGTCGAGCTGAACAAGCTCGGTGGTCAGGTCAAGCTGCTCGACCCGCACCGCGTGATGATCGAGGGGCCGACCCACTTCACCGGGACCGAGATCGTCTGCCCGCCGGCGCTGCGACCGGCCGTGGTCATCCTGCTCGCGATGCTCGCGGCCAAGGGCACCTCGGTGCTCCGCTCGACGTACGTCATCAGCCGGGGCTACGAGGATCTGGCCGAGCGGCTCAACCTGCTCGGCGCCAACATCGAGCCGTTCCGCGACATCTAGACCTGCCGCAGCTCCTTGGCAGTCCGCTCAAGACCAGCGCCCGAACTGCCGATGAATCTCCCGGGAAGCGATCCGGGAGGGAACGCCATGTGGGACACCGTCTTGACCAACACCGTGCACCTGTCGCACGACCGACCGTGCGTGACGTGCGGACACGCCACGCACACCTATCTCGCCTGCGGCGACCTGTGTGACTGCGTGCCCGTGCACCGCACCGGCTGAGATCAGCCGAAGAGGGTCTCCACCCAGGCTCGGGCCGCAGGGCGCGGGCTCGGCGGGGCCTCCATGTCGGCGGTGATCCGGGGCATCGGCGCTGTGTGCTGGCCGGCGTGGCTGTTCCAGTCACCCTCGGCCTCGATCAGGGCGCCGAGGTCGATCCGCGCGAGGAAGACGCCGTGGCCGTCGGGGCACTGGTGCACCTCGCCGTCACCAAGCGCTCGCGTGACCATGTCGGTGCCGCATCGAGGACAGGTCAAGTTCTCCATCACCCGAAGGTACCGCGATACTGCACGGGTGATGTCGCGCCGCACCGGATTCCCGTACCTCGACGAGATCCTGGTTCGACCGGGCCGCGTGCTCGCCTTCGCCCATCGCGGAGGTGCCCTCACCCCCGAGCTCGAGGGTCTCGAGAACACCATGGCGGCGTTCCGGCAAGCCGTGGCACTCGGCTACCGCTACCTGGAGACCGACGTCCACATCACCAGTGACGGCGTGCTGCTCGCTTTCCACGACCGGGTGCTCGACCGGGTCACCGACCAACACGGTGAGATCGCCGGGCTCACGCTGGCCCAGACGCGAGGCGCCCGTGTCGGCGGCCGTGAGCAGGTGCCCACCCTGGGTGAGCTCTTCGATGCCTTCCCCGACGCCCGGTTCAACATCGACCTCAAGGCGGACGGCGCGGCGGACGCGCTCGCCGACTTCGTCTCGAGCCGGGGTGTCGAGGACCGGGTCCTGGTCGGCTCGTTCTCCCGCCGCAGACTCAACCGGTTCCGAAGGCTCGCCGGATCACACGTCCCCACCTCGGCCCACCCGGCCGAGGTGGCCGCCTTCCGGCTGCTGCCGAGCGGTCGCCTCGCGGACCGGTTGACCCGCGGTCGGGTCGCCGCCCTGCAGGTGCCGCACCGCCGGGGCCGCTGGACGCTCACAACGCCCGGATTCGTACGCCGCGCGCACGCCGCCGGCAAGCACGTCCACGTGTGGACCATCGACGACGCCGCCGAGATGGGCGAGCTGCTCGACCGTGGCGTCGACGGCCTGATGACGGACCGCACCGACATACTCAGGAGCGTGCTCACCGAGCGCGGCCACTGGATGTAACCCTGGAGGACGAGTCATGACGCCACCCGAACCCGCCGGCATCGCCGACCTGAGTCCGTTGGCACGGGCGCGGGAGCAGAAGGCCTGGTACTGGTACGACTGGGCCAACAGCGCCTACGTGACGACGATCGGCACCGTCCTCTTCGCGCCGTACCTCACCTCGGTGGCCGAACAGGCCGCCTGCGGCTTCGTCACCGACGAGGACAAGAGCCTCAAGTGCACCGACAACCTGCACGTCCTGGGGCTGGGGATCTCCCCCGGCTCGCTGGTCTTCTACGTCGTCACCCTCGCCACGATCTTCTCGGCGCTGGTCCTCCCGATCGTGGGCGCGATGGCCGACCGCTCGGCGAAGAAGAAGTCGATCATGGCCGGCTTCGCCTGGGCCGGCAGCATCTCCGCAGCGCTGATGTTCTTCGTGACCGGAACCGACTGGCAGCTGGGCGTCGTCCTGCTCTTCGCCGCCAACCTCTGCCTGGGCTCCTCGCTGGTCGTGTACGACGCGATCCTCTGCGAGATCGCGGAGCCCGACGACCGCGACGGGGTCTCGTCGCGGGGCTGGGCGATGGGCTACCTCGGAGGTGGCCTGCTCCTCGCCGTCAACCTGGCCGTGGTCACTCTGCACGACTCGCTCGGGATGGGCACCGGGATGGCCGTCCGGATCAGCATCCTCTCCGCTGCGATCTGGTGGGCCGTCTTCACGATCATCCCCTACCGTGGGATCCGCGACCGGGCACCGCAAGCCGTCGAGCGAGAGCCGGGCGGCCTGGTCCGCCAGAGCTTCGGCCAGCTCGGCGCCACCCTGCGCGACATGAAGAACTACCCGATGACCCTGACCTTCCTGCTGGCCTACCTGTTCTACAACGATGGCATCCAGACGGTCATCTACTCCTCGTCGATCTACGGGAACAAGGAGCTCGGCTTCGACACCTCGGTGCTGATCGCCACGATCCTGCTGGTCCAGTTCGTGGCATTCTTCGGGGCCCTGCTCTTCGGGCGCCTCGCCGCGACCATGGGCAGCCACCGGGTGATCCTCGGGGGGCTGCTCGTGTGGATCGTGATCGTGAGCGTCGCCTACTTCATCCCGGCCAAGAACGTCGCGATCTTCCTGGCCCTGGCGGTCGGCATCGGGCTGGTCCTGGGCGGCACCCAGGCCCTCTCACGCTCGTTCTTCAGCCAGCTGATCCCCCGCGGCCGCGAAGCTGAGTACTTCTCGCTCTACCAGGCCTGCGAGCGCGGAACCAGCTGGCTGGGCACCCTGGTCTTCGGCGTCGTGCACCAGCTGACCGACTCCTACCGCCCCGCGATCCTGGCGCTGATGATCTTCTTCGTCGTCGGCGGCGCGCTGCTCTACCGGGTGGATCCGAGAAGGGGCATCGCCGAAGCGGGCAACGTCGTCCCGGTGGTCGTCTGAGCTGGTCACAGCGACCGTCCGGAATGCGGTGTGAAGGTGCCCACCTCGGGCAGTTCTCCTCCGATTGTCGGAATCTTGTGCACCCCACTAACGTTGAACAGATTGAGGCGGCACAGGTCTGGGTACAACCAGTTCGACGCAGCGATGCAGATCGCCGGCCGTCTCAGCACATGTCAACGGGGGAAAGACCATATTGGGAGGTGGCTCATGGCAGAGCGCACACTTCGTGGAGCGCGACTCGGGGGCCAGAGTTTCGAGGACGAGCGCGGCATCGAGTTCGCCGCACGTCAGCAAGTCGGCTACCGCTGTCCGCAGAACCACGTGTTCGAGATCACGATGTCGGTCGAGGCCGACGTCCCGGCGGTGTGGGAGTGCCCGCGCTGTGGTGCCGAGGGCCTGAGCGTCTCCGGCATCGAGAAGGAGATCAAGAACGAGAAGCCGGTCCGCACCCACTGGGACATGCTTCTCGAGCGACGCTCGGAGAAGGAGCTCGAGGACATTCTCAAGGAGCGTCTCGACCTGCTGCGCGGCGGATCCATTGGGCCGGCGCACCTGCACCGGGCCAACGCCAAGAAGCGCAAGGCAGCCTCCGCCTAGCACGAGGCCGAGCGCCGACGTCAGTCGTCGATGACCTCGCCCCGGACCACGGAATCCTCGGATCCCGGTCCGGGGCGAGTCATTGTCACGACCGTGAGCCGGCGCCCGATGAACAGGGTCAGCAGGCGCCGCGACAGCGGTCGTGTGAACGGCAGGATCAGGAGGATGCCGAACGCGTCGGTGACGAAACCCGGGGTCAGCATCAGGGTCCCGCCGACCAGGATCAGCGCCCCGTCAGCGAGTTCGCGCGCGGGCATCCGGCCGCTCTCGATCGCGGTGCGCAGCGCTTTCCAGGCGCGCGCCCCCTCCCGCTTGATCAGCCAGGCGCCCACCATGCTGTCGAGCACCAGCAGCAGGACCGTCCACCAGGCACCGATGACCTGACCGACCTGGATCAGGACGTAGATCTCGGCCAGCGGCACGAGCACGAACGCGGTGAAGAGCAACCACGCGCTGCCTCGCCTGCGGCTCATCGTCGACCCCGGAGAGCCCGACGGATCCGCTCGGTGCGCTCCCGAAGGCCCCACGCCGTGATCCGCTTGAGAGACTCGGTGGCGACCGAGCCACTCATCTTGGAGTCTCCGCGGACCCGCTCGACGAACTCGATCGGGACCTCGGCGACCGTCAGCCCGGCACGCAGCGTGCGGGCGACCATGTCGGTCTGGAAGACGTAACCGGTCGACTCGACAGTCTCCAGCTCGATCTTCTCCAGCGTGGCCCGGCGGAAGAGACGGAAGCCGGCCGTCGCGTCACGCACCGCGATGCCGAGCAGCAGCCGGACGTAGAGGTTTCCCCCGCGCGAGAGCAGCTGGCGCGAGAGAGGCCAGTTGACCACGGACCCGCCGGGCACCCAGCGTGAGCCGATCACCAGGTCGGCGGTTCCCAGCGCCGTCAGCAGACCGGAGAGCTGCTCGGGCTGATGCGAGCCGTCGGCGTCCATCTCCCCGATCACGTCGTACCCGGCCGCCAGAGCCACCGCGAAACCGTTCAGGTAGGCAGCGCCCAGCCCCTGCTTCGCCGTGCGGTGCACCACGCTGACCTGCTCGTCGGCGGCCGCCAGCTCGTCGGCGATCCGGCCGGTGCCGTCGGGCGAGCCGTCATCGACCACCAGCACGTCGATGTCCGGCTGCGCTCTGCGCAGCCGGTCCACGATCCAGGCCAGGTTGGGGGCCTCGTTGTAGGTCGGAATGACCACGACCACGCGTCCGAGACCGTCGATACTCAACGCATTCCGCCTTCAGGGTGTCGAGGGGGCGGTGACCGTCGCCCGCGGGCGCTCGATCACTGTCCAGTGCGCCTCCGACGATACGGGACCAGGCCCAGCAACAAGCCCACGAGGGTGACGCCGACGCATCCGCGGAACACCCCCGCACCGAGCCGGACTGCGGGGGTCAGGCTGCTGTCCAGGCCGATCCGGTCGACCAGGACGGTCTGGGTGCGGATGGCGGCGGTGTCGACCACTGAGCCGTCCGGCGCGATCACCCCGGAGATTCCATTCGTGGAGGAGACGACAACGTAGCGACCCGTCTCGATGGCGCGCAGCCGACTGATCGCGAACTGCTGATCGATCTGCCGGGTGTGGATGAAGGTCGCGTTGCTGGTCTGCACCGTGAGCAGCTCGGCCCCGCGCTCGAGCTGGGCGTAGATCCCGTCGTCGTAGGCGACGTCGAAGCAGATCGCGTCGGCAACCCGCACCCCGGCGATGGTGAGCGGCTCGGTCCGGGTCCCGCGCACCATGTCACGTGGGATCAGCGCCAGGCGCCCGAAGTTGCCGCTGAAGAAGCGCCGGAAGGGGATGTACTCGCCATAGGGCACCGGGTGCCACTTGGTGTAACGGTCCCCCGCCCCCGTCACCGGGTCCCACACGATGCCCTGGTTCAGCACGTGACTCGGGCCGTCGTCGACGATCGCACCAACCAGGATGGGGACCCCGATGGCCGCCGACGCCGCCAGAATCGCCTCGTGGGTGGCTGCGTCCGCGAACGGGTCGACCGCGGTGGAGTTCTCCGGCCAGAGCACGAAGTCGGGGCGGGGCGTTCGCCCGGCCGCGACATCGGCTGCCAGACCGGTCGTGGCCGCGACCTGGTTCTCGGTCACCTGGCGGTAGTCGAAGAGGATGTCGTCTCCGTTGCCCGGGACGTCACCCTGGACGGCAGCGACCGTGACGTGGCCGTCCATCGAGGGGCGGTACGGCGCCAGGGTGGGAGCGGTCCCCACCATGAGCACTCCCGCGAGCAGGGCCAGCGCCACCACCCGGTCGCGGCCTGTGCTCACCAGGCCGAGGGCCAGCAGCGTTCCCGTCAGGGCCAGCAGGAGGCTCAGTCCGGTCGAGCCGACGTAGGCCACCGAGTCGGCCACCGGGGTGTCGATCATGGCGAACGAGATCCGGCCCCACGGCATCCCGCTGAACGGCCACGTGCTGCGGATCCCTTCCATGACCACCCAGGCGGCCGCCACCCACAGCGGCCACGCGCGGCGCCGGGTGAGGACCGCCGTCACCGGGCCCAGGGCAGCGTAGAAGAGCGCTTCGACGCTGGCCAGCGCCACCCAGGCATCGGTGCCCACGGCCCGCATCCAGAAGATCAGGACGAAGTAGAACCCGGCGCCGAAGGCGAGGCCCGGAAGCCAGGCCCACCTCGCCGGCAGGCCCCGGGTGGTGAGGACGAATACCGCGACCGCCAGCGGCACGAGCGGGTAGGCAGCGACGGGTTCGAAGGCCAGCGCGAGGCAGACCCCGGCGGCACTCGCCAGCAGGGTCCGGAGCAGCACAGGCCAACCGTAGCGAAGCCGCACAGCGGCCGGGGGGCGGCCGGGCTGGCGGGAGCAGAGCTCCGGAAGGGCCCCGCACCCTTCGGTCCAACCCGAGAGCGACCGGTTGCCGAGGTCGGGATGTTGTCTAGGGGACGCGGAGCCCTTCCGTATCCGTTCTCGCGGAGCGGACCGACCCCCGCGAACCAGGGCGGACGGGTGATTGGCACCCCACCCTCCGACCCGGTCACTCGGACGTCGGTTCGCAGGCCACGATCTGCATGAACGGACGGGACACATTGGATCGCGGGACGCCCACCTGTCAACCGCCTCGTGACCTGCGCAAACACGAAGAGATGCAGGTCAGCGGGGCGCGGCGGGGCCGAAATTCGGGTCGAGAATTGACTGACCGCACGGCGTGTCTGCACCGGCGCGCCGGTGCCGGGCTCGGCAACGGGGCCAATCAGCCCGGCACGACCACTGTGCCGCGGGCGCTGGTGGCCAGGATCGGCGCGTCCAGAACCGCGGCCGCGCCCGGGCTGGTGTCGGTTGCTGCTCCGCGCGCCACGACGTGGACCGCGAACTCCATGACTCTCGAGCGCGTGCCGACCCGGACCAGCTCACAGCTGATCTCCAGCACGTCCCCGGCCCGGACCGGGGCGCGGAACTGCACCTCGTCGTACGACGCGAAGAGACCCTCGTCGCCATCGGTCAGGATGCACATCTCGGTCGCCACGTCCCCGAACAGCCCGAGGCTGTAGGCCCCGTCGACCAGGTTGCCGGCGTAGTGAGCGTGAGAGTAGGGAACGTAGCGGCGGTGGACCACGCGGGTCCCGACGTTCGCGGACATCAGCTGGCCTGCCTTCCGGTGATGCGGTGGACGATGAAGCTGGCGACCTCGCCGGGTGTGGTGCCCCGGCCAAAGATCCGGTCGACACCGAGCTCGTCGGCCATCGCCTCGTCGAAGCGAGGCCCACCCACGACCAGGAGCGGGCGGCGCTCCTCCGGGTAGGACTCGCGGAATGCCGCCGACATCTCTCGGGTGTTGAGAAGGTGGGCGTCGCGCTGGGTCACCACCTGGGAGACCAGCACCGCGTCGGCCTTCTCGGCACGGGCCCGGTCGACCAGCTGAGGCACCGAGACCTGGGCGCCGAGGTTCACCACCTTGACCTCGCGGTAGTACTCCAGCCCCTTCTCCCCCGCGAACCCCTTGATGTTCAGGATCGCATCGATCCCCACTGTGTGGGCGTCGGTCCCGATGCAGGCGCCGACCACGACCAGTCGGCGTCGCATCGACCGCTTGATGGCGACGTTTGCCTCCTTCGGGGTCAGCAGCGGGTAGTCCCGCTCCACCACCACGACCTTGCTGACGTCGACCAGGTGGTGCACGCGGCCGTAGACGACGAAGAACGTGAAGTCCGGCCCCATCGGCTTGGAGTGCACGACCAGCGCGGGGTCCAGCCCCATCTTGTTCGCAAGCTGTGCGGCCGCGCCCTCGGCGACCTTGGAGTGCGGCATCGGCAGCGTGAAGCTGACCTGCACCATGCCGTCGCCGGTGGTGTCACCGTAGGGCCGCAGAATCGGGCCGCCCGGGGTCGAGGCAGCGGGATCCGTGGTCGAGCTCATGACTTCTCCTCCAGCAGCTCAGTGGCGGGGTTGTAGTAGGTCGCAGACTTCTTCGCCACACCGTCGAGCCCTCGGCCCGCGTCCGCGGGGCGCTTCATCAGGCCGAACGTGCCGTCCGCGATCGCATCGAGCAGACCGTTGTCGTGCTCGAGGATGCGGTCCATCAGCTCGATCGACTCCCCCAGCACCTGACGGGCCCGCTTCACGATGAAGCCGTTGGGGGCCGGGTGGAAGTCCTCGTGCAGGTTGCCGGCGGCGTTCATGACGTAGCGGACGTTCTGCAGGGCCAGGTCCCGGTCGGAGATCCACGGCGTCACGACGGCCTCGGTCATCATGCCGACGAGCAGGATCCCCTGGCCGGTGAGGGCGCCGATCAGGTTGAAGAAGCCGTCCAGCAGGTAGCCGCGGAACACGTCCCCGGTCATGTGCCGTGTCGGCGGCATCCACTTGAGCGGGGCCTTCGGGAAGAGCTCGCGGGCCAGCAGGGCGTGGGCGAGCTCCAGGCGGAACGAGTCGGGTACCTCAGGATCGATCTCGAACGCGTGGCCCAGGCCGAGCTGCCAGTCCTCCAGACCCGCCTCCTTGGCGAAGAACTCGTTCAGGAGCTGGCTCGTGGTGACCGTGTGCGCCGCGTCGATGGCGTCGTCGGTGGTGAGGTAGTTGTCCTCGCCGGTGTTGATGATGATCCCGGCCCGAGCGTGCACCTGCCGGCTGAAGCGCTGGTCGACGAAGGTTCGGATCGGGTTGATGTCGCGGAAGAGGATCCCGTACATCGAGTCGTTGAGCATCATGTCGAGGCGCTGCATGCCGGCCAGCGCGGCGATCTCCGGCATGCAGAGACCCGAGGCGTAGTTGGTCAGCCGGATGTAGCGGCCGAGCTCCTTGCTCACGTCGTCGAGGGCCGCCCGCATCAGGCGGAAGTTCTCCTGGGTGGCGTACGTCCCGGCGAACCCCTCCCGGGTCGCGCCCTCCGGCACGAAGTCGAGCAGGCTCTGGCCGGTCGACCGGATCACCGCAATCACGTCGGCCCCGGCCCGGGCGGCGGCCTGCGCCTGCGGGATGTCCTCATAGATGTCGCCGGTGGCCACGATCAGGTAGATCCACGGCTGACGAGGCGCGTCGCCATGCCGCTTGATGAGCCGTTCGCGCTCCTTGCGCCGGGTGTCCACGAGCCGGATCCCGGTGCCGACCTGCTTGCGGGCCGCAGCCCGGGCCCGCACCGCGTCCTTGCCCTCGGGCATCCGGAACCGCACCGAGCCGGCCGAGGCCTTCTGCGCGAGGGTGGACAGGTCATCGGCCTCGCCACGCAGGAGGGCGTCCCAGACCGGCAGCGAGACACCGTGGCAGAGCCCACCGTCCTGAACGAGGTCAGCGCGCACCACGTCCAGCAGCCGGTTGACCCACGGAGTGCCCTCGGCGTCGGCCCCCTCGAGGCCGGCGAGCCGCAGCGTCGCCCGCTCGACCGACACCGTGGTGTGCTTCTTGGCGGTGGTGACGATCGGCCGGCCCACCTTGCGGGCCAGGGCCCGCGCCTGTCTGACGGTGGCCGGGTCCAGGTCGAGCTTGGTCATGCCGCCTCCTCGCGGTCGTGGATCGTGGTGCCCGCCGCGACCAGGCGCTGCAGGATCGGCATCGGGGTGCCGGGAGTCAGGACGGGAAGTGTGGCCTCACCCAGGCCGCCGGGGACGTCCCAGACGGCGAGGTCTGCACGCGCCCCCTGAACCAGGGTGCCGCCCTCGTCGTCGCGAGCGGCGTACGTTCCCCCGCGGGTGTGCGCGCGGAAGGCGAAGCCGACCGGCAGCCGCTGGGCGGGGTTGCGGTGGTGGACGGCCGCCCTGATGGCGGCCCACGGGTCGAGGCCCGTGACCGGGCTGTCCGAGCCGAACGCGAGCCGGATCGGTGCCAGCTCCAGGTCCAGCAGCGGGTTGGTGTCGCGCCAGCGGTCGCCCAGCCGGGCGGCGTACATGCCGTCCGGGCCGCCCCACAGCGCGTCGAACATCGGCTGCACGCTCGCCACCACGCCGAGGCGGGCGAGCGTCTCGATCACCCGGCGCGACGGCATCTCGACGTGCTCGAGGCGGTGCCGGCTGCGCTGCAGGGGCTCGGTACCCACGATCCGCTCGGCCAGAGCGAACCCCTCGCCGATCGCCTCCACTGCGGCATCACCGATGCAGTGGAAGCCGGCCTGGATCCCCACCTCGGTGCACGCCACCACGTGGTCGCGCACCTGCTCCGCGGAGACATAGCCGTGCCCACAGGTGTCGGCCCGGTCGGTGTACGGCGCGGACAGGGCCGCCGTGCGCGAGCCGAACGCGCCATCGGCGACCAGGTCCCCGGCCAGGCCCGCGACGCCCAACCGTCGTGCAGTGTCGACCGCCATCAGCTCGCCCCAGTAGACAGTGGCCCGCAGGCCGACCTCAGCCGCGGCCTGGCGCACGACCTCGATCTCGGTCTCGGGGCCGATGTGGGGGGCGGCGTTCTCGTGGAAGCCGACGATCCCCCGCGCCGCCATCTCCCGGCACGCAGCCCGAGCCGCGGCCAGCCGGTCGTCGGGACCGATCAGGCCTTCGAGGACATTGCGGACGGCGTGGTGGGCGTCGCGTTCGACCCTGCCGTCCGGGGTCCAGCCATCGAGCTGCTCCAGCCCGGGCACCAGCGCCGCGAGCGCCGGCGAGATGACCGAGGAGTGTCCGTCGATCCGGGTCAGGTAACTGCGTCGTCCGGGCGCGGCTCGCTCGAGCTCCGCACCGGTCGGCGGCCGGGAGTCCGTCCAGTCCGTCTCGTCCCAACCCTGACCGACCAGCACCCCGGCGTCCTCGTGCTTGACCGCGTGCTCGGCGAGGGCATCCAGGGTCAGCTGCAGGCTGGTCACCCCGGAGAGGTCCAGTCCGATCAGCGAGAAGCCCGTACGCACGGTGTGCACGTGACTGTCGACGAACGCCGGGGTGAGCAGGGCGCCGGCGAGGTCGACCACCTCGGGCGCACCCGTGCCGGTGCCGAGGTAGGAGTCGGCGTGCTTCTCGTCGCCGCTCCAGACGATGCGACCGTCCTCCACCGCGAGGCTGGTCGATGGACGGTCTGGCCGGCTGTCGTGGACCAGCCCGTTGCGGTAGAGCACTCGGGTCATCCGGAGACCTCGTGAGCCAGGCGTGCCTCGAAGAGGCCACGCACCCCGGCGTCGGAGCGCAGCAGCTCCAAGGCGTACGCCGCATGCCCCGGCACGTAGCCGTTGCCGACCAGCATGGTCACGTCCGCGGCCAGCCCCTCGGCGCCGAGCGCGGCGCCTGAGAAGGAGGTGGCCATCGAGAAGAAGATGACCGTGCCCCGGTCGGCGGTGGCGAGGATGGCACCACCCTCGCAGCCGGGGACGTCCACGCAGACCACGGTGATGTCGGCCGGCCCCCCGGCAGCGGTCACCGCGTCGCGCAGGGCGACCGGGTTGCGTGCATCCGCCACGACGACCTCGTCGGCGAGTGCGGCTCCGCGCAGGGCTGCGGCCTCGGCCTCGTGAGGCACGACCCCGATGGTCCGGGTGGCACCGGCGCGGCGGGCCGCGGCCAGGCTCAGTGAACCCGACTTGCCGCCACCACCGATGACGGCCACGGTGACCTCGCCGCGTGCGGCGTACTCTCCGACCACCCGCGCCGTCAGCGCAGGGGCGCCGCATACGTCCATCACCGAGAGGCTCAGGTCGGCCGGCAGGTCGTCGGGGATGACGGCGGCGATGGAGCGCCCGAAGAGCACGGCGTAGCCGTCGCAGGGCACCTGCTCACCACGGCCGTCCCAGGCCGACAATTCGTCCTCGATCACGAGCGGAGTCAGGGTGAGCGAGACCAGGGTGGCGACCCGTTCCCCCACGACCAGGCCCAGCGGTGACTGCGGACCGACCTCCTCGACGGTGCCGATGAGCATGCCGCCGGAGCCGGTCTCGGGGTTCTGCATCTTGCCGCGGGTCGCGACGATGTCGAGCACCTGCGCCCGGAGCGCCGCCCGGTCCACCTCTCCCCCGGTCGTGTGCGTGCGCTCCAGCTGGCGGAACGACGCAGCGTCGAGGTTGAGCCGTTCGACCCGGATCCGGACCTCGTCGGGCCACAGCTCGCGCCGGGGGTCGAGACGCTGGGCCGCCTGCGGCAGCGCCACGGTGTCGTCCAGGACGCGGTGCAGGCCGGTCGGATCGCTCACACGAGCCATCATGGCGGTTGTTCCTCCGGCGAATGAGACGACAGACAGGAGATTATGCGGCGCGGCATTGGACGTTCCGCATATTCTCCTCGTACTCTGACAGAGGAATCCGGCGTCACACAACTGCACGCGCCGCCGCACGTCGTCCACCTGCGCACCTGCTGGGAGAAGCTCATGAGCATCGAGACCGCCATTGACCTGGAGACCGGTCAGCCCTACCCGTACCGTCGGGTGGAGCTCGTCGAACCCGACTGGACCCGGTTTCCGGGCTGGAAGGACGTCACGACCGAGCAGTGGGCCTCGGTGCAGTGGCAGCGGGCGCACTGCATCAAGAACCTGCGCCAGCTGCGCGACCTCTTCGGCGACCTCGTGGACGAGCGGTTCTACGCAGACCTCGAGCGGGACCAGGCTGAGCGCGCGACCATGTCGATGCTGGTCCCACCGCAGATGATGAACACGATGATCCCCCGCGACACCCCCGGTGGCCCGGGTTCGCTGACCGACGCGCTCTACGCCGACCCGATCCGGCACTACATGATCCCGGTCTTCAGCGACCGGCGCACGGACTGGTCCTCGCACCCTCACGCCACCCGCGACTCGCTGCACGAGCACGACATGTGGGTGGCCGAGGGGCTGACGCACCGTTACCCCACCAAGGTGCTGGCCGAGCTGCTGCCGACCTGCCCGCAGTACTGCGGCCACTGCACCCGGATGGACCTGGTCGGCAACTCGACGGCCGTCATCGACAAGCTGAAGTTCGCCGGAAAGCCCCAGGACCGTCTCGGCGACATGATGGACTACCTGCGCCGCACGCCGTCAGTGCGCGACGTGGTCGTGTCGGGTGGCGACGTCGCCAACATGCCGTGGCCGCGCCTCGAGGAGTTCCTCACCCGCGTGCTCGAGATCGAGAACATCCGCGACATCCGGCTGGCCACCAAAGCGCTCATCGGACTGCCGCAGCACTGGCTGCAGGACGACGTCCGGGCCGGCATGGAGCGGGTCGCGACCGTGGCCCGTCAGCGCGGAGTCTCGATCGCCATCCACACCCACACCAACCACGCCAACTCGGTCACCCCGCTGGTCGCCGAGGCCACCCGGGCAATGCTTGACACCGGCATCCGCGACGTCCGCAACCAGGGGGTGCTGCTCAACGGGGTGAACGCCGACCCGCACGCCCTGCTCGACCTCTGCTTCGCGCTGCTCGATGGCGCGCAGATCATGCCGTACTACTTCTACATGTGCGACATGATCCCGTACTCCGAGCACTGGCGGGTCTCGGTCGCCGACGCCCAGCGGCTGCAGCACCACATCATG
>JBKJLD010000005.1:0-26875 GCA_046597165.1 Nocardioides sp. | reverse complement strand
AGGGTGGAGACCTCGGAGCCGGCCTGGGTGAAGCGGAAGATGTTGTCGATGAAGAGCAGCACGTCCTGGCCCTGGACGTCGCGGAAGTACTCCGCCATCGTCAGCGCGGACAGGGCGACCCGCAGGCGGGTGCCCGGCGGCTCGTCCATCTGGCCGAAGACCAGAGCGGTCTGACCGATGACGCCGGCCTCTTCCATCTCGACGATGAGGTCGTTGCCCTCACGCGTGCGCTCGCCGACACCGGCGAACACCGACACACCACCGTGGTCGCGGGCGACCCGGGCGATCATCTCCTGGATCAGCACGGTCTTGCCGACACCGGCACCACCGAACAGGCCGATCTTGCCGCCCTGGACGTACGGCGCGAGCAGGTCGATGACCTTGATGCCGGTCTCGAACATCTGGGTCTTCGACTCCAGCTGGTCGAATGCCGGTGCCTTGCGGTGGATGCCCCACCGCTCCTTGGCGTCGAGGGTCTCGCCCTCCTCGAGGTTGAGGCACTCGCCGAGGGTGTTGAACACGTGGCCCAGGGTCGCGTCGCCGACGGGAACCGTGATCGGCCCACCGGTGTCCTTGACCTGGGCGCCGCGCACCAGACCATCGGTCGGCTGCAGGGAGATCGCCCGCACCATGCCGTCACCGATGTGCAGGCTGACCTCGAGGGAGAGCGTCTTGTGCTCACCGCCGAGCTCGAGCTCGGTCTCGAGCAGGTTGTACATCTCCGGCATGGAGTCCACGGGGAACTCGATGTCGACGACCGGGCCGATCACTCGCGCGATCCGTCCGACCCCGCCCTTGCCGGCGGTCTTCGCGGTCTCGTCAATAGTCGCAGTCATTGCTCTCACTCACTCCCGGCGTTGGCGTCGGCGAGCGCGTTGACGCCACCGACGATCTCGCTGATTTCCTGGGTAATACCAGCCTGGCGGGCCTGGTTGGCGATTCGGGTGTACTTCTTGATCAGCTCGTCGGCGTTGTCAGTCGCAGACTTCATCGCCTTCTGTCGGGCCGCCAGCTCGGAAGCGGCAGCCTGCAGCAGGGCGAAGAAGATCCGGCTCTGGACGTACTGCGGAAGCAGCCCGTCCAGCACGTGCTCGGCCGAGGGCTCGAACTCGTAGAGCGGCAGCACCTCGGCGGAGTCGGGCTTCTCCTCGCCCTCCACCACCTCGAGCGGCAGCAGCCGGATCGCGGTGGGTTCCTGGACCAGCATCGACCGGAAGCGCGTGTAGACCACGTGCACCTCGTCGACGTTGCCTTCGTCGCCCTCCTCGAGCAGGAACGCCTCGATCAGGGACTTGCCGATGTCCGCGGCCACGTCGTTCGAGGGCTGGTCGGAGAAGCCCGTCCAGCTCTTGACGATCGGGCGGTTGCGGAACTTGTAGTACGCAACTCCCTTGCGGCCGGCGATGTAGGTGTCGACCTCCTTGCCCTCCCCACGCAGCTTCTCGGCGAGTCGCTCGGACTCCTTGAGCACGCTGGACGAGTAGGCACCGGCCAGGCCCCGGTCGCTGGTCACGATGAGCACGGCGGCCCGCTTGGAGTCCTCCGGCTCACGCGTCAGGGGGTGGTCGACGTTGGCGTAGGTGGCGACGGCCGAGACCGCTCGCGTCAGCTCACGGGCGTACGGGGCCGCGGACTGGGCCCGCTGCTGCGCCTTGATGATGCGCGAGGCAGCGATGAGCTCCATGGCACGCGTGATCTTCTTCATCGACTCCGTCGACTTGATCCGCGCGCGGTACTCACGCACCGAAAGAGCCATGGGTCAGCCCCGCTTCTGCTTGACGATCTGCTCCTGGTCCTCGTCCTCCAGCGCCTCGGCCTTGGGCTCGTGGCCCACCTTGATCGAGTTGCCGTCGGAGGTCTCGAACTGGTCGAGGAAGGAGGTGTAGGCGCCCTCGAGGGACGAGGAGGTGTCGTCCTCGAACTTCTGGGTCTCGCGGATCGCCGACAGGATGCCGTCGTGCTGACGACGCAGGAAGTCGAGGAACTCGTTCTCGAAGCGCAGCACGTCGCCGGCCGGGACCCGGTCCAGGCGACCCGTGGTGCCGAGCCAGAGCGCGACCACCATCTCCTCGAGCGGGTACGGCGAGTAGGCCGGCTGCTTGAGGAGCGCCATCAGGCGCTGACCACGGTCCAGCTGCTGACGCGAGGCCGCGTCGAGGTCCGAGGCGAACATTGCGAACGCCTCCATCGCGCGGAACTGCGCGAGGTCGACCTTGAGCGAACCCGTGACCGCCTTCATGGCCTTGGTCATGGCCGCGCCGCCGACTCGCGACACCGAGATGCCGACGTCGATGGCGGGGCGCTGGTTGGCCGCGAAGAGGTCAGACTGCAGGAAGATCTGGCCGTCGGTGATCGAAATGACGTTGGTCGGGATGAAGGCCGACACGTCGTTGGCCTTGGTCTCGATGATCGGCAGGCCGGTCATCGAGCCCGCGCCCAGGGCGTCGGAGAGCTTCGCGCACCGCTCGAGCAGACGGCTGTGCAGGTAGAAGACGTCACCCGGGTAGGCCTCACGGCCCGGCGGGCGGCGCAGCAGCAGCGAGACCGCGCGGTAGGCCTCGGCCTGCTTGGACAGGTCGTCGAAGACGATGAGGACGTGCTTGCCGTCGTACATCCACTGCTGGCCGATGGCCGAGCCGGTGTACGGGGCGAGGTACTTGAAGCCCGCACTGTCGGACGCCGGCGAGGCCACGATGGTGGTGTACTCGAGCGCACCGGCCTCTTCGAGGGCGCCCCGCACGGAGGCGATGGTCGAGCCCTTCTGGCCGACGGCGACGTAGATGCAGCGAACCTGCTTGGCCGGGTCGCCCGACTCCCAGTTCTGCTTCTGGTTGATGATCGTGTCGATGGCGATCGTGGTCTTGCCGGTCGCCCGGTCACCGATGATCAGCTGGCGCTGGCCACGGCCGATCGGGGTCATCGAGTCGATCGCCTTGATGCCGGTGGCGAGGGGCTCGTGGACCGACTTGCGGTCCATGACGGTCGGGGCCTGGAGCTCGAGGGCGCGACGCGTCTCGGCCTCGATCTCGCCGAGGCCGTCGATCGGGTTGCCGAGCGGGTCGACGACGCGGCCCAGGAAGTTGTCGCCGACCGGGACCGAGAGGATCTCGCCCGTACGACGGACCGGCTGGCCCTCTTCGATCTTGTCGAAGTCCCCGAGGACGACCACACCGATCTCTCGGGTGTCGAGGTTCAGGGCGATGCCCAGGGTGCCGTCCTCGAACTCCAGCAGCTCGTTGGCCATCGCCGACGGAAGACCGGTCACCCGGGCGATGCCGTCGCCGGCCTCAGCCACGGTGCCGACCTCTTCGCGGCTGGCACCTTCGGGCTTGTAGTCGGCGACGTACTTCTGCAGTGCGTCGCGGATTTCCTCCGGACGGATCGTGAGCTCCGTCATCTGCGTCCCTACTCTCTTGTCTGTCTTCGGGTCTTCAGGCTGTGTTGGTCGGGGGTCGATCTGTTGTCAGCCGACGAGACGACGGCGGGCGTCGTCCAGGCGGCTGGCGATGGTGCCGTCGATGACCTGGTCACCGATCTCGACGCGGATCCCGCCGACCAGGGCAGGGTCCACCACGACGTTGAGGTGCACGGGGCGGTCGTACTGGCGGGCCAGGACGTCGCCGAGCCGTGACTGCTCGTCGTCGGCAAGGGGTCGTGCGGCGCGGACGAGCGCAACCAGCCGGTTGCGGGTCGCGGCCGCGACCTTGGTGTACTCCCCCAGCGCGCGGGTGACGGTGAGGTGCACGCCCGTCACCGAACGCTCGGCCAGCCGGACCGCACCGGCACTCGCCCGACCCTCGATGAGGGTGCGTACGAGGCCCTGCTTGTCCGCCACCGAGCGGCTCGGGTCCGAGAGCGCGTCGCGCAGCTCGGGATTCTCGGTGACCGCTCGGCCGAACTGGAAGAGCTCGTCCTCCAGCCGGTCGCCGTCGCCGTTGGCCTCGGCGCTCTTGACCAGTGCCACGACCCCGAGGTGCTCGAGGGCCGCAGCGAGGTCGCCGCTCCTGGCCCAGCGCAGCCCGGAGGCGAGCACGACCAGGTCGGTCGCCTTCGCCTCGAGGTGGCTGCCGAACAGACCACGGGCCAGGGCGCCCTTCGCCTCGGCCGCGGTCGAGGGGTCGGTCGCCGCCCGGCGCAGTGCGGGCTGGGCCCGCAGCACGTCGGCGGCGGAGAAGAGCGAGTCACCGACGGCAGCGCCGTCGGCGCCGCCCTCGACGGCCGTGCCCAGCTCGGCGGTCAGCCGGGCGAGGGACTCTCCGGAGGAACCCTGCATCAGTTGACCCCAGTCTGCGCGCTGTCCAGGTCGGCCAGGAAGCGGTCGACGACCCGGCTCTGACGAGCCTCGTCGTCGAGCGACTCTCCGACGATGCGCCCGGCGAGCGTGGTGGCCAGCGTGCCCACCTCGTTGCGCAGCGACGCCACGGCCGCCTTGCGGTCGGCCTCGATCTGGGTGTGTGCGTGCTCGACGATGCGGTTCGCCTCGGCCTGGGCCTGCTCGCGCATCTCGGCGATGATCGCCGCACCCTGCTCGCGGGCCTCCTCGCGGATGCGCGCGGCTTCGTGCCGCGCATCCGCGATCTGAGCCCGGAACTCCTCCTCGGCCTGGGTGGCCTCGGCCTTTGCCTCGTCGAGGTCGGAGAACTGCTTGCGGATCGCGTCCTGGCGCGCCGTCATCGCCTTGTTGATCGGCGGGACGATGTACTTCGCCAGGATGCCGAACATCACCACGAAGGCGATGAGCTCCACCCAGAAGGTCCCGTTGGGGACGAGGAAGTTGCTCGCCATCGGCAGCATGTTGGTCACAGCCATCTAGGTGTCCTCTGCTTGGGGGTTACCGGTGACCCGGAGGTCACTTGCCGAGAACGAAGACGAAGAGCGCCATGAAGGCCAGGTTGATGAAGAACATCGCCTCGACCAGACCCACGGTCAGGAAGAAGATGGTCTGCAGGCGACCCTGTGCCTCGGGCTGACGTGCGACGCCCTGAATGTAGGAAGAACCGGCCAGGCCGTCACCGACACCGGCGCCAATGGCGCCACCAGCGAGGGCCAGGCCGCCGCCGATGAAGGCGCCGGCGGTCTTGATGGCCGAGTCCAGGTTTGCTGCGTCTGTCGCCACTGTTTCTCCTTGGTTACGCACCGGGGGCCGGTGCTTCTTTCTTACCTTGTCGAACGACTGCCCGGATATGCCGGTCAGTGCGTGAGTGCGGGTGAATCCTTGCGGTCCTCGCCGTCGGCGTGGTCCTCGTCGTGCTCGTCGTGTCCCGCTCCGGCCATCGCGAAGTAGAGGACGGTCAGCAGCGCGAAGATGAAGGCTTGCAGACCACCGATCGCCATGTCGAACAGCTTCCAGGCGACGTTGGCCACCGGCATCCCGGCGTACCACGGGATCGCGGCGATCAGGGCGAGCATGATGCCGCCGGCGAAGATGTTGCCGAAGAGTCGCAGCGCCAGGGTGATCGGCTTGACGAGCTCCTCGAGGATGTTGAGCGGGAGCAGCACCGGGTAGGGCTCGAGGAAGTGCTTGAGATAGCCCTTCAGGCCCTTGGTCCGGATGCCGTAGATCCACACGCTCACGACCGCGAAGAGCGCCATCGCGTAGGTGAG
Organism: Nocardioides sp.; assembly: GCA_046597165.1. Taxonomy (GTDB): domain Bacteria; phylum Actinomycetota; class Actinomycetes; order Propionibacteriales; family Nocardioidaceae; genus Nocardioides. Next base: position 21,271 of record JBKJLD010000005.1, on the reverse strand, counting down.
GTTGGTGTCGGCCGTCGGAGCCGGCAGCAGGTGGGTCTTGTCATTGAGCTCGGTGGGGATGAGCTCCAGCCAGTTGGCGAAGAGGATGAAGAAGAAGAGGGAGACCGCGAGCGGCGCGACGAACGGGTGGACCTTGCCGAGGTTGTCCTCGACCTGACGGTTCACCTCGCCCACGACGCTCTCCCAGATGAGCTGGAGCTTGGTCGGGACGTGGTCCTCGGCGTGGCGGGTCAGCGCACGACGGGCCAGGAAACCCAGCAGGAGCACGCCCAGGGCGGCCACGATCGTGGAGTAGATCGTGTCCATGTTGAAGGTCATGCCGAACAGGTGGCCCTCGGGGTGCTCGCCCGGGTGAATGTTGATCTCGGCGGGCAGGATGCCAATCACGGCTGCTTCAACTCCTTGAGCAGGGGGATGCTCGTCATGACGAGCGCGATGAGGCGGAAGATGGCCAGGCCGAGCAGCAGCCCGATGCCGTCGGGCCAGAAGAGGACGGCGACGCCGACCGCCACGAGCGTGAGGACGGCGAGCCGGGCAACGGTCGAGACGATCATCTGGTTGCGGCTCGGCTGCTCGCCCGAGCTGATCAGCTTGAGCAGCCAGAACTCGGTCGCGATGTGGTTGGCGAGACCGAGGGCGATACCGCCGCTGATGCAGGCCGCGAGGCCCCACTCGCCGAGCTGCCCGGCGATCCAGTAGGTCGCGACGACCAGCACCGCGGCCACGAGCAGGGTCTTGCGCTGGTCGCGCAGCACGCGCAGCAGCGAAGGCTTCGGGAACGGGCTGCCGGCGGGCACGGTGTCAGGAGCGGTCATGGCGTTCGTCATCTGGTCGTTCATCAGGCCTCAGCCCCGCAGAGCGGCGCGGACGCGAACCCAGAAACCGACACCTCCGGCCAGGATGCCGACAGCGATGCCGATGAGAGTGAGGACGGGCGACGTCCCGGCCCAGCTGTCGAGGAGGAGCCCCGCGACGAGGCCGAAGACGACAGCACCTGCGAGAAGGCCCCCGAGTCCCACGAGGTCGCGGCCGCGTAGACCGGTGTCGGAGCGCTCATCGACCATTCACCCAAGTCGCTTTCGTTGGCAGGCTTGAAGACGTCGGGACGGCAGCGGCTCAAGGAGCTCTGCTCGGGGGCGTCCGACGACGGCGTGAAACTACCACAGGATCCGGGGGCCAGAGGCACCGGGACCGACGTGCAGCGGGTCCGGATGAGCGCGGTCGTCATGGTGGCGGCCGATCTGTCGTGGGAGCGTCAGGGGTGCTTGTGAAAACTAGCACAAGCGCCGGATCGGGTGGAACCCGGGGAGGTCAGGTCTCCTCGGCCGGCTGCAGTCCGGCGGGCCGGTGGAGCATCGGCAGCAGGAACGTCAGGCCGACCGTCACCGCGGCCATGGTCGCCAGTGAGGCCCACATCCAACGCCCGGTGTAGAGGCTCATCAGGACGGTGCCGAAGGCCACCAACCCGGCCCACAGCCACATGATGAAGACCGCGCGGCGCTGGGAGTGGCCGATCTCCAGCAACCGGTGGTGCAGGTGCTGCTTGTCGGGGGCGAACGGCGAGCGCCCCGCACGGGTGCGGCGAACGACGGCGAGCGTGAGGTCGACCATCGGGACGATGAGGATCGAGACCGGGAGCAGGAGCGGCAGCAGGGTCGGCAGCAGGCTGGCGCGCGACCCGTCGGCGCCCTGGCTGATCTCGGTGCCCGAGAACTGACCGGTCAAGGTGAGCGCGCTGGCCGACAGGACCAGGCCGATCAGCATGGACCCGCTGTCGCCCATGAAGAGGCGCGCCGGGTGGAAGTTGTGCGGCAGGAAGCCGAGGCACGCCCCGGCCAGCGAGGCGCTCAGCAGCGCACCGGTGGTGGCCAGGGAGACGCCGTTGAGGTTGGCGAGCTGGTAGCAGAAGAGGAAGAAGGCCACCGCACCGATGCCCACCACCCCGGCCGCCAGACCGTCCAGTCCGTCCACGAAGTTGACCGCGTTGACGGTGGCGACCACCACCAGCACCGTGAGCAGGGCCCCCTGGGACCCGTCGAGGGAGAACTGGCTGCCGTCGGCGGTCGGGAAGAAGACGTACTGGATGCCGAAGACGATCAGGAACCCGGCGGCCAGCACCTGGCCGCCCAACTTGGTCAGGGCGTCCAGCTCGAAGAGGTCGTCGAGGACCCCCACGGCGCAGATCAGCGCACCCGCCACGAGCACGATCCCGGCGTCGCGGAAGACGAACGGCCCGCTCGCGGAGAGGAAGGGCAGCTGGTGGGCCACGACGTACGCCGCGACGAGTCCGCCGAGCATCGCCAGCCCGCCGAGGTAGGGGATCGGCTCGGCGTGGACGTCCCGGTCGCGAACCTCGGCCACCGCACCGGTGCGCAGCGCGATCTCCCGGGCCACGACGGTGAGCAGGTAGGTCACCGAGGCGGCGACCAGGAAGACCAGGGCGTACTCGCGCACCTGGCGCTCAGCCCTCGTCGGTCAGGGTCGCACCGAGCGGCTCCAGGACGGCGTTGAGCTCGTCGAGGGACAGGGCACCGCGACGCAGGATGCGGCCCTGGGCCCCGGTGACGTCGATGATCGTGGAGGCCTCGCCGACCGGTGAGGGGCCGGCGTCGATGATGACCGCGACCTCCTCCCCCAGCATCTGCTCGGCCTGGTCGGCGTCCGTGGCGGCCGGCATCCCGGTGCGGTTCGCCGAGCTGACGGCCAACGGACCGGTGCGTTCGAGCAGCTCGAGCGTGAGGTCGTGGGCGGGCATCCGGACGGCCACAGTGCCGCGGGTGTCGCCCAGGTCCCACTGGAGCGAGGACTGCTGCTGGCAGACCAGGGTCAGCGGACCGGGCCAGAACGCGTCGATCAAGGAGCGGGCGTAGCCGGGAATGTTCACGGCGAGCGCGTCGATGGTGGCGGCCGAGCTGACCAGCACCGGGGGCGGCATCTCTCGACCGCGACCCTTGGCGGCGAGCAGGCCCTGGACGGCGACCGGGTCGAACGCGTCAGCGCCCACGCCGTAGACGGTGTCGGTCGGCAGCACCACGAGGTGGCCGCGCTGGACGGCCAGGCTCGCCGCCTTGATGGCGGCCTCCCGCTCGTCCTCGGTGCCCGTGGGGAAACGTTCGGAGGTCACGCCGTCATCCTGCCAGCCGCGCGGTCAGGAAGCGCGCCCGCCCGGCCAGGTCGCGGTGGTCGCGCACCTCGGTCCAGCGGCCGGAGTCGGCGAAGACGGCGGGCGCCGACTCGCCCTGCTGGTCGGCGTGCTCCGCGCCGACCATCCCCCCCGGACGGAGCAGCAGGGCCGCCCGGTCGCTGAGCACCCGCATCGCGTCCAGGCCGTCGGCACCCGAGAACAGGGCCAGGTGGGGGTCGTGGTCACGGGCCTCCGGAGCCACGGACTCCCAGGCGTCGAGGGGGATGTACGGCGGGTTGCAGGTGATGACGTCGACGGTGCCGGCCAGCTCCTCGAAGGCGGTGGCCATGTCGCCGTGGCGCAGGTCGACCCCGGTGCCGCTGAGGTTGCGCACGGCCCAGCCGTGCGCGTCATCGTCGAGCTCGACCGCGTGCACCCGAGCGGTCGGCACCTCGTCGACGACCGAGCGCGCGATCGCCCCGGAGCCGGTGCACAGGTCGACCACGACCGGGCTCCGGTCCAACTCGGCTCCGATCCGCAGCGCCTGGTCGATCGCCCAGCCGGCCAGCAGCTCCGTCTCGGGCCGGGGCACGAAAACCCCCGGGCCGACGAGCAGCTCGACGTGGCGGAAGTGGGCGAGCCCGGTCAGGTGCTGGAGCGGCTCGCGAGCGGCCCGGCGGGCGACGAGCACGTCGTACGTCGCAGCCCGGTCCGCGGCCACCTGCTCGACGAGCGGCAGCCGGCCGCGCGTCGTCCCGAGCACGTGGGCAAGCAGCTCGGCGGCGTCGTGCTCGGGACTGGCGACCCCGGCCGCCCGGAGGCGGGCGGTGGCGGCCGCCACGAGCTGGCGCGGCGCGCTCCTGGGTCCCATCACGCCTCGAGGGCGTCGAGCCGGGCCGCGAGGTCCGCCTCGAGGCAGGAGTCGAGGACCGGCTGGAGGTCGCCGTCGAGGACCTGGTCGAGGTTGTAGGCCTTGTACCCGGTCCGGTGGTCGGAGATCCGGTTCTCGGCATAGTTGTAGGTCCGGATCCGCTCGGACCGGTCGACGGTGCGGATCTGGCTGCGCCGCGCCTCGCTGGCCTCGGCGTCGGCGGCCTCCTGGGCGGCGGCAAGAAGCCGGGCCCGCAGGATCCGCATCGCCTGCTCGCGGTTCTGCAGCTGGCTCTTCTCGTTCTGGCAGCTCGCCACGATACCGGTCGGCACGTGCGTGATCCGCACGGCCGAATCGGTCGTGTTGACGCTCTGCCCGCCGGGGCCGCTGCTGCGGTAGACGTCGATGCGCAGGTCGTTCTCGTCGACCTGGACGTCGATCTGCTCGGCCTCGGGAAAGACGAGGACCCCGGCGGCGCTGGTGTGTACGCGGCCCTGGGACTCGGTGACCGGAACCCGCTGGACCCGGTGCACACCTCCCTCGAACTTGAGCTGGGCGAAGGGGGCCTCGCCCGGCTCGGAGGCGCCCCCACGAGAGCCCGCCTTGACCGCCACGGTCACGGACTTGTAGCCGCCGAGATCGGAGTGGTTGGCGTCGAGCAGCTCGACCTTCCAGCCCCGCGCCTCGGCGTAGCGGGTGTACATCCGCAGCAGGTCACCGGCGAAGAGTGCCGACTCCTCGCCGCCCTCCCCCGACTTCACCTCGAGGAGCGCGTCCTTGTCGTCGCTCGGGTCGCGCGGCACCAGCAGCCGCCGCAGCCTCTCCTCGGCCTCGGCGCGCCGGTCGACCAGGGTGTCGACCTCGTCGGCGAAGCCCGGGTCCTCGGCAGCGAGCTCGCGCGCGGCCTGCAGGTCCTCGTCGTACCCCTGGAGCGCGCGCCAGGCGCCGATGATCGCCGAGAGCGCGGCGTAGCGCTGGTTGAGCTGCTTGGCGAGCCGGGCGTCGGCGTGGGTCTCGGGCGCGGCGAGCTGACCCTCCAGCGCGGCATGCTCGGCGAGGAGCCCTTCGACGGCCTCGAACATCGGTGGCTCCTCCTGCGACGGTGGCGGCCTGCGGACGGGTGCCGGGGCGGTGCCCGGCAAATGCACAGCGCCGGCCGCCGCTCGAGGCGGCGACCGGCGCGGGCAACCAGCTACTTCTTGTCGGCAGCCTTGGCGTAGCGGGCCTCGAAGCGGGCGACGCGGCCGCCGGTGTCGAGGATCTTCTGCTTGCCGGTGTAGAACGGGTGGCACTGCGAGCACACGTCGGCGTGCATGCTGCCGGACGTCGCAGTGCTGCGGGTGGTGAACGACGAGCCACAGGTGCAGGTGACCACCGTGGTCGTGTAGTTCGGGTGAATGTCCTTCTTCATGGTGACCTCTCCAGTCGCCGGGTCGCCTCCGCACCATGCGGACGACGTGAACCGGAACCAACCGGCAATTGTGCCACTCCAGCGGGACAACCGGTAATCACGGGATGGTCGAGACGGGCGCCCGGCTGTCGTCCGCCGCCGGCGGGGGCTGCTCCTCGAGCTGGAGGCGCAGCAGGACGGTGGTGCCGACGCCTTCACGGGAGTCGATGACCACCTCACCGCCGTGGCGCTCCACGATGGTCTGGACAAAGCGCACGCCGAGCCCGGTCCCCGCGATCTCGTTGTGCACGGCGTTGCTGGCGCGAAAGAACCGGGTGCCGAGCCGCTCCACCTCACCGGCCGGAATGCCGATTCCGTGGTCGTGGACGCTGACCTCCATCATCTGGCCGACCCGAGCCAGGCTCACCTCCACCGAACCCGCCTCGCGGCTGAACTTCACCGCGTTCGTGAGCACGTTGAGGACCGCCCGGTGCAGCATCGGACGCTCTCCCAGCACGAAGATCTGCTCTCCCGGCGCGGAGACCTGGATCGAGATCCCACGTCCTGCTGCGGCGATCCGGACGTCGGTCACGGCGTCGGTCACCAGAGCGGTCATCTCCACGGGCTCCAGGTCGGCGGGAGGGGCCTCGGCTCGTGAGAGGGCCAGCAGATCATCGATCAACAGCTTCAGCCGGGCGACGTTGCGTCGGGTGGCCTCGAGCATCCGCTCGTGCCGGGGCTCGAGGCGGTCGTCGAACTCCTCGGCGACCATCTCGAGGTAGCCGCTGATGGTGGTCAGCGGGGTGCGCAACTCGTGGGAGACGTTCGAGACGAAGTCGTCCTTCGCGGTGTCGAGGGTGCGCAGGGTGCTCTGGATCCGCCCCTCGACGGCGCGGGCCCGGCCCTGGGCGTCGGCCAACTCGTTGAGGGCGACGGCGACGGCCCGGACCTCCTTGGGCCCGATCGCGACGGCGCGGATCTCCGCGTCCTGACGGGCCATCCGCTGGACGACGGTCTCGAGCGCCAGCAGGGGCTCCGAGAGCTCCTTGAGCAGACGGCGCCGAGCGCGCGCCACGACGTACCAGCCACAACCGGCGAGCGCCAGGATCGCGACGATCGTGCCCTTGAGACGGAACGATGCATCGGTGTTGGCCTGCCGCACGCGCCGGTCGAAGGCCTCGGTCAGCACCTGGTGGGCGGCTCGGAAGGTGTCGAACCGGGCCAGCCCCATCCGGAAGCGCTTCTCCCGGAAGGTCTTCGGCCCCCCGGGTTCGGCGACCCGGGGCTCCGCGTAGTCGTCCAGCCAGGCCTGTGCGGTCTCGTGCTGACGGGTCACGAGGAGGTCCAGCTCGAGGTCGCCCTGGGCGAAGCGACTGACCCGCTGCTCGTGAGCGGGCAGCCTGGTCAGCGCCTGTCGGTAGTCGTCGATCAACGACCGGTCGCCGCTGCGGGCGTAGGCGCCCACCGCGGCCTGCATGTCGGTGAGGTCCTGGAGGACGTCCTGGTTCGCGGCCGCCGCGGGCTGGAGCTCGTCGGCCAGGTGGTCGACCGAGCGCGTCGAGAGGATGACGCCGGTGATCGTCAGCATCGCCATCAGCGCGACCAGGACGGCCACCCGCACGATGACGGGCGCGACCAGCCGAGCGACCGGGCGACCGTTGTTCATCCCTGGCCCAACCGCCGGTCAGCCGGCGGGCCGTTGCGCTCGCTCATTGAGAGCGAGCGAGGAGCGCCTGCACACGCGAGGCGAGCTCACGTGGGCTGAAGGGCTTGGTGATGTAGTCGTCGGCTCCCGAGTTGAAGCCGGTCTCGACGTCGGACTCCTGGGCCCGCGCGGTCAACAAGATGACCGGCAGATCCGCCAGGGCGGGGTCCGCGCGGATCGCGCGGATCGCGTCGAGACCGGACACGCCGGGCATCATCACGTCGAGCACCGCGAGGTCGGGGCGCTGGGCCTGGCACGCGTCGATCGCCGCGGCGCCGTCCGCGACGGCGATCACGACGTGTCCGAGCGTCGACAGCTTGAACTCGACGAGCTCGCGGATGTCGACGTCATCGTCAGCAACCAGGATCCGAGCCACGGGTTCTCCTTCCAAGGCGGTGTCGCAAGCAGCCTAGGGTATGGAGCACGCAAAAAATGCCGAAGCCGGAGGCTCCCCGAGGAACCGTCCGGCTTCAGCGTGCGTGTGACGAGCTCAGTCGTCCTGACCGCCCGCGGTCGGCGTCGTCTTCTGGACCTGCATGAGGAACTCCGCGTTGCTGCTCGACTTCTTCAAGCGCTCCAGCAGCAGCTCGAGAGCCTGCTGACCATCGAGCCCCGAGAGCACCCGGCGCAGCTTCCAGACCACGGCCAGCTCCTCCTTGGTCATGAGCAGCTCTTCGCGCCGGGTGCCGGACTGGACGGCGTCGATCGCGGGGAAGATCCGCTTGTCGGCGAAGTCCCTTCGCAGGCGCAGCTCCATGTTCCCGGTGCCCTTGAACTCCTCGAAGATCACCTCGTCCATCTTCGAGCCGCTCTCGATGAGGGCGGTTGCCAGGATGGTCAGCGAGCCACCGTGCTCGATGTTGCGAGCGGCTCCGAAGAACTTCTTCGGGGGGTAGAGCGCCGCCGAGTCCACGCCGCCGGAGAGGATCCGGCCGCTGGCCGGGGCCGCCAGGTTGTAGGCACGTCCCAGCCGCGTGATCCCGTCGAGCAGGACCACGACGTCGTGTCCCAGCTCGACCAGACGCTTGGCTCGCTCGATGGCCAGCTCGGCCACCATCGTGTGGTCGCTGGCCGGCCGGTCGAAGGTCGAGGAGATGACTTCGCCCTTGACCGAGCGCTCGAAGTCGGTGACCTCCTCGGGACGCTCGTCGACGAGCACCACCATCAGGTGGCACTCCGGGTTGTTGGTCGTGATCGAGTTGGCGATCGACTGCATGATCATCGTCTTGCCGGCCTTGGACGGCGACACGATGAGACCACGCTGGCCCTTGCCGATCGGCGCCGCGATGTCGATGACCCGACCGATCAGGTTGGTCGGCTCGGTCTCGAGCCGCAGCCGCTCCGAGGCGTAGAGGGGCGTGAGCTTCTGGAACTCCACGCGGCTCCGGGCCGACTCGGGGTCCGCTCCGTTGACGGAGTCGATGGACACCATCGGGTTGAACTTCGCCTTGCTCTCACCCTCGCGCGGCTGACGCACCTGGCCGACGACCGCGTCGCCACGGCGCAGGCCGTACTTGCGCACCATCGTCAGCGAGACGTAGACGTCGTCGTTGCCGGGCAGGTAGCCGCTGGTACGGACGAAGGCGTAGCTGTCGAGGACGTCGAGGATGCCGGCGGCGGGCACGAGCACGTCGCCCTCCAGGATCGTGGTGTCGGGTTCGTGGCGCTGGCCGCCGCGGTTGCGTCCCCCGTCACGCGCACCCTCCCGGGCACCGTCGCGGGCACCGTCACGCACGCCGTCGCGGGCACCGTCACGCGGAGCGTCGCGGGCACCGTCGCGCGCGCCGTCGCGGGCACCATCACGATCGCGCCCACGCCGGCGGCGGTTGCGACGGCTGCCGTCGCCCTGGTCGCCCTGGTCGTTGCGGTTCTGCTGCTGGCCCTGGTTCTGGCCCTGGTTCTGGGCCTGCTGCTGGCCCTGGTTCTGGCCGCGCGTCTGCTGCTGAATCTGCTGGCCCTGTTCGCGGGGCTGCTCGGTCCGGTCCTGGCGCTGCTCGCGGGGCTGCTCCTGCTCGTCACGCTGCCGTTCGGTGGGCTGGCCGGTGGGCTTGTCGACGGGCGGCTCGGCGGGCTCGCTGCGCGTCGGCTCCGGACGCTCTGCTGGAGCAGCGGTGACAGACCGGGAGCTCCTCGTCCGGGTCTTGACCCGTGGCGCGGCCAACTCCTCGACGGGCTTGTCGGCCGGCGGGTCGGCCGGCTTGTCGGCAGAGCTGTTCGTGGGGCTCGTGGCGGGGCCACGCCCGGCGCCGGACTGCGCCGCCTTGATCGCGTCGACGAGCTGGGCCTTCTTCATGCCGCCCGCGCCCGAGATGCCCATGCCGGCGGCCATCGACTTCAGGTCGGCAATCAGCATGGAGTTGAGTCCGCCACCGCGCTTCTTGGGGGCAGTGGAGGAATCGATGGTTTCCGTCACGTGAGGTCCTTCCCACGTATCAGTCCGAAGCGGCGCTGGCGCCGTCGGCTTCTGGTTGGTGTTTCCCCACCGCCGGACTCCCCACAGAGGCGGGGCAGGCGAGGCGATGTGCAAGACGAGGTCTGCACAGGGAGTGAGGAAGAGGCTGCGCCCAGGGACAGATGTCACCTGCAGCGCTGCGCCGAGAGGTCTGACGCTCGTGGAGCGTATCACCGCGCTCTGGCGAGGTGGCACCTCCCACGGGGCGGGTCGCGAGTCGAGACCGCGGCCCAGTTCTGCTCAGTCGACCCGCACGCCGTCGCGGTCCACGGCCAGCTCGTGCACCTGCCACCCCACCGGGCAGCGAGCAGCGAGGGTCTCGGAGGTTACGTCGACAAAGGCCAGCACGGTGGGCCCGGCGCCGGACACGATCGCGGCGATGCCGTCGGCTCGCAGCCGGTCGACCAGGGCGAGCGACTCGGGCATCGCCGTTCGTCGGTACTCCTGGTGGAGGAAGTCACGGGTGGCCAGGTGCAGGTGCTCGGGCTGACCGGCGAGCGCGGCCACCAGCAGCGCCGTACGCCCGGCGTCGGCGGCGGCGTCGGCGTGCGACACCTCGGAGGGCAGCAGCCCCCGGGCCAGCTCGGTCGAGACCGGATCCGGCGGCACGAAGACGACGACCGCCACCCGCGGGTCGACCGACGAGCCAACGGCATAGAACTCGCCGTCCTCCGCGCCCGAGATCATGAAGCCGCCGAAACAGGCCGGCGCCACGTTGTCAGGGTGCCCCTCGAGCCGGGCGGCGAGGCGGAACAGGGCGTCGTCGTCCATCAGCAGAGAGCCCCCGGCAACCAGGGCGCGGGCCAGGCTGAGCCCGGCCACGATCGCCGCCGACGAGGAGCCGAGACCGCGGGCGTGCGGAATGACGTTGTGACACTCGAGGCGCAGTCCGGGCGGGCCGGAGGCGGCGCCCATCTCGGCGAACGCAGCCCGCATCGAGCGGACCACCAGGTTCGACTCGTCGCGGGCGACCTCGTCGGCCCCGGCGCCGTCGACAACGATCTCCAGCCCCGCGGACGAGACTTCCGCCACGAGCTGGTCGCGCATCGACAGCGCGAGGCCCAGCGAGTCGAAACCGGGGCCCAGGTTGGCGGACGTGGCCGGGACCGAGACCCGCACCGGGCCGGCGATGAAGGTGACCATGACGCGAGGCTCGCCGTCAGGCGAGACCGGCCGCCTCCGCCGCGGCACTCACGTCGTTGTCGACCACCGTGTCGACGATCGAGCCGAACCCCTCGAGGGCGGTCACCGTGTCCTTGAGACCGTGCCCGGTGACGGTCACCACGAGGCGGGCACCGGCGTAGGACTCTCCCGCCGCGAGCTCCTGCAGCAGTCCGGCGACCCCGGCGGCCGACGCCGGCTCGACGAAGACTCCGTCATGACGGGCCAGCTCACGTTGCGCAGAGAGGATCTGGTCGTCGCTCACGGACGCGAAGCGACCGCCGGACTCGTCGCGTGCGGTTTCGGCCAGCCCCCAGGAGGCCGGGTTGCCGATCCGGATCGCGGTCGCCTTGGTCTCGGGGTCCGGGAACACCTGACCGGTGACCAGGGGGGCGGCGCCCTCCGCCTGGAACCCACGCATGACCGGGCGCCGCGAGGACGCTCCCAGCGCGGCGTACTGCGTGTAGCCAAGCCAGTACGCCGAGATGTTGCCCGCGTTGCCGACGGGCAGCAGGTGGTAGTCGGGGGCGTCGCCCAGGAAGTCGACGATCTCGAACGCGGCGGTCTTCTGTCCCTCGAGCCGGACCGGGTTGACCGAGTTCACCAGCGCCACCGGGAAGTCGCGGGCGAGCCCCTTGGCGATGCCCAGGCAGTCGTCGAAGTTGCCGCGGACCATGATCACCTGTGCGCCGTGCAGGATGGCCTGCGCCATCTTGCCGGCGGCGATCTTGCCCTCGGGCACGAGCACGAGCGGCTTGAGGCCGGCCTTGGCTGCGTAGGCGGCCATCGAGGCGGAGGTGTTGCCGGTCGAGGCACAGACCACGGCTTCCGCGCCCTGGTGCTTGGCGACCGAGATCGCGGCGGTCATCCCCCGGTCCTTGAAGGAACCGGTGGGGTTGTCGCCCTCGACCTTGAGCCAGACCTCGGCGGCGCTCAGCCCGGAGAGCCACTCGGAGTGGACGAGCGGCGTGCCGCCCTCACGCAGCGTGATGGCCGGGGTGCCGTCGGGGATGTCGAGGAGGTCGCGGTACTCCTCGATGACCCCTCGCCACTGATGGGTCCGGACGGCAGTGGTGGGGCTCACTCGGCTTCTCCCTCGACGCGCATCACCGAGGTGACCTCGCGGACGATCTCCATGTTGCGCAGGTGTTCCACGGTCGCGCTGAGCGCGGCGTCGGTGGCCTCGTGGGAGACGACGACCAGCTGGGCATCGGCCCCCCGGCCCTCCTGGCGCACCGTCTGGATCGAGACCCCGTGGTCAGCGAACGCGTTGGCCACCGCGGCGAGCACGCCGGCACGGTCGTCGACGTCGATCGCCACGTGGTAGCGGGTCCGGGTCTCTCCCATCGGCAGGATGGCCCGGTCGGCGTAGGCCGACTCGCCCACCCCGCGGGTGTTGCTCAACCGGTTGCGGGCCACCGTGACCAGGTCACCCAGCACCGCCGACGCCGTGGGGGCTCCCCCGGCTCCCGGGCCGTAGAACATCAGCTGGCCGGCAGCCTGCGACTCGACGAAGACCGCGTTGTAGGCCTCGCGCACCGACGCGAGCGGATGGGAGCGCGGAATCATCGCGGGGTGGACCCGCACCGAGACGGCGTCGACACCGTCCTCGGTCTCGCGCAGCTCGCAGATGGCCAGCAGCTTCACGACGCAGTTCATGTCGCGCGCGGACTCCACGTCGGCCGCCGTGACCTCGGAGATCCCCTCGCGGTGCACGTCGGCGGCGGTCACCCGCGAGTGGAACGCCAGCGACGCCAGGATGGCGGCCTTGGCGGCCGCGTCGAAGCCCTCCACATCGGCGGTCGGGTCGGCCTCGGCGTAACCCAGCTCCTGGGCCTCCTCGAGTGCCTCGGTGAAGCCGGCTCCCGAGGTGTCCATCTTGTCGAGAATGAAGTTCGTGGTGCCGTTGACGATGCCCAGCACCCGGGTGACCCGGTCGCCGGCGAGGGACTCGCGCAGCGGGCGGAGGATCGGGATGGCCCCGGCCACTGCGGCCTCGTAGTAGAGGTCACGGCCGGCCTTCTCGGCGGCCTCGAACAGCGTCGGGCCGTCCTCGGCGAGCAGTGCCTTGTTGGCGCTGACGACCGAGGCGCCGTTCTCCAGTGCGGCCAGGATCAGGGAGCGGGCCGGCTCGATGCCGCCGATCACCTCGACGACCACGTCCAGGTCACCGCGGCCGACCAGACCGGCCGCGTCCACCGTCAGCAGCCCGGCCGGGACCTCGACGTCGCGCGCGACGTCGAGGCGGCGCACCGCCACCCCGACCAGCTCGACGGGCGCGCCGACCCGGGCCGTCAGGTCTCCCGCCTGCTCCAGGAGCAGCCGGACCACCTGCGAGCCGACCGAGCCGCAGCCGAGCACCGCGACCTTCAAAGGCTTTGCCTCGTTCACGCCATCCCACCCACGTCGGTTGCCAACAGGTCGTCCTCAGTCTCACGGCGTACGACGACGCGCGCGACCCCGTCCCGCACCGCGATCACGGGCGGCCGGAGCGCATGGTTGTAGTTGGAGGCCATCGAGCGACAGTAGGCACCGGTGCCCGGAACCGCCAACAGGTCTCCCGGTGCGACGTCCGCCGGAAGGAACTCGTCCTTGACCACGATGTCACCCGCTTCGCAGTGCTTGCCGACCACCCGAGTCAGCACCGCTTCGGCGCGGGACTGCCGCGAGGCCAGGGTGCAGGAGTAGTCGGCGCCGTAGAGGGCGGTGCGGATGTTGTCGCTCATCCCGCCGTCGACCGAGACGTAACTGCGCACGGCTCCGCCGTCCAGCGCGACCTGCTTGACCGTGCCGACCTCGTAGACTGTGCACATCGCCGGCCCCACGATCGCACGGCCGGGCTCGATCGACAGCCGTGGCTCGGGGATGCCGAGCGCCCGGCACTCGTGCTCGACGATCTTGCTCATCTCGCTCGCGAGCTGCGCGGGCTCCGAGGGGTCGTCCTGGGTGGTGTAGGCGATGCCGAAGCCGCCGCCCAGGTCCATCTCGGGGAGCGCCAGCCCCAGCTCCGCTCCGACGCGGGCCTGCAGGGCCAGGACCCGGCGCGCGGCGACCTCGAAGCCCGAGGAGTCGAAGATCTGCGACCCGATGTGTGAGTGCAGCCCCAGCAGCTCGAGGCCCGGCACCTCGAGGACCCGGCGCACCGCCGCGAACGCGTCGCCCGAGGTGATCGAGAAGCCGAACTTCTGGTCCTCGTGAGCGGTCGCGATGTATTCGTGGGTGTGCGCCTCGACCCCGGCGGTCACCCGGACCATCACCCGGGCCGTGGCGCCGAGCTCGGCCACCACGTCCGACAGCCGCTCGATCTCGGTGAACGAGTCCACGACGATCCGGCCGACCCCGAGCCCGACGGCGCGGCGCAGCTCGGCCACGGTCTTGTTGTTGCCGTGGAAGCCGACCCGGGCCATGTCGAAGCCGGCCCGCTCGGCGACCGTGAGCTCGCCATCGGAGCAGACGTCGAGACAGAGCCCCTCCTCGGCCACCCACCGGGCGGTGGTGGTGCTGAGGAACGCCTTGCCCGCGTAGAACACGTCGTACGCCGAGAACGCGTCGCGGAAGGCTCGGGCCCGGCCCCGGAAGTCGTCCTCGTCCAGCACATAGGCCGGCGAGCCGTGCTCGGCGACCAGCTCGGTCAGCGGCACCCCGCCCACCTGGAGGACCCCGTCGACCTTGTGGGCGGTGGCCGACCACAGGTGGTGGACCAGGAGGTTGGAGTCGGCGGGCTGACGCAGCCAGGACGGGCCCCTCAGGGCTCCGTCGGCGTGCGCCCATCCGGCTTCGTGGGAGGCCATGTCACATCCGCTCGGGGGCCGAGACCCCGAGCAGCGCGAGTCCGTTGGCGAGGACCGTGCGGGTCGCGGCCACTAGCAGCAGCCGGGCCCGGTGCAGGTCGTTCGGCTCCTCGTCGCCCATCGGCAGGACCCGGCAGGTGTCGTAGAAGCGGTGGTAGGTCGCGGCCGTCTCCTCGAGGTAGCGCGCCACCCGGTGCGGCTCGCGGAGCTGGGCCGCCGCCGTGACCACGCGCGGGAACTCCGCGAGGGCTCGGAGCAGCTCGCCCTCCTTCTCGTGGTCGAGCAGGGCGGGGTCGAAGTCGTCGCCGGCCGGGCCGAGGCCGAGCTCGGCGCCGTTGCGCAGGATCGAGGAGACCCGGGCGTGGGCGTACTGCACGTAGTAGACGGGATTCTCACTGCTCGCCCTCGCCCACAGGTCGAGGTCGAGGTCGATGCTCGAGTCCGAGGTGAAGCGAGCCAGCGCGTAGCGCGCCGCGTCGTTGCCGATCGCGCCGACCAGGTCGTCGATCGTGACCACGGTGCCGGCGCGCTTCGACATCCGCATCGGCTTGCCCTCGCGCAGCAGGTTGACCATCTGGCCGATGAGGATCTCGAGGTTGGTGCCGGGCACGTCGCCGAAGGCGGCGCACATGGCCATCATCCGGCCGACGTAGCCGTGGTGGTCGGCGCCGAGCATGATGAAGCAGCGGGCGAAGCCCCGCTCACGCTTGTCGAGGTAGTAGGCCAGGTCGCCGGACAGGTAGGCCCCGTTGCCGTCGGACTTGATGATCACGCGGTCCTTGTCGTCACCGAACTTCTCGGTGGCCAGCCAGACCGCGCCGTCCTTCTCATAGGTGTTGCCGAGCTCGCCGAGCCGAGCCACCGCTCGCTCGACCGCACCGCTCTTGTGCAGCTCGTCCTCGTGGAAGAAGACGTCGAAGTCGACGCCGAAGTCGTGCAGGCTCTGCTTGATCTCGCCGAACATCATGTCGACCCCGACGGCCCGGAAGACCTCGAGGGCGTCCTCGTCGTCGAGCCCCAGGACCTCGGGCCGGGCCGCGACGACCGCGTCCGCGATCTCCTGGATGTACTGGCCGCCGTAGCCGTCCTCGGGGGTCGGCGCTCCGGTGGCCGCGGCCATCAGCGAGCTGCTGAACCGGTCGATCTGGGCGCCGTGGTCGTTGAAGTAGTACTCGCGGGTGACCTCCGCGCCGGTCATGGTGAAGATCCGGCCGAGGGCGTCACCGACCGCGGCCCAGCGGACCCCACCGATGTGGATCGGCCCGGTCGGGTTCGCCGAGACGAACTCGAGGTTGATCCGCTCCCCCGCGAACGCCTCGGTCGCGCCGTACGACGATCCGGCCGCGACGATCTCGGCGGCGAGGACCCCCTGGGCCCCGGCGTCCACGGTGATGTTGAGGAACCCCGGCCCGGCGATCTCGACCGCGGTGATCCCGGTGGCCTCCTCGAGCCTGCCCCGCACCAGCTCCGCGAAGGCTCGGGGGTTCGTGCCGGCCGACTTGGCGAGCTGGAGGGCCACGTTGGTGGCGTAGTCCCCGTGCCCCTTCTGGCGCGGTCGCTCCACGGTGACCGTCGTCGGAACCCCGTCCGGCAGACTGAACGCGCCCTCGTCGGACAGGGTCGTCAGGGCGTCGACGATGGTGGCGGAGAGCTGCTCGGGAGTCACCGCTCCAGCCTATCGGCGCACCGCTCGAGCCCCTGCATCGATCTCCCGCCTCGACATCCGGGCGCCTGTGGGGCTCCGTGGACCGACCGGTTTCGTGCTCCCACACTCCCGGGTTGTATGGTCATCCCGCACCCCGGGCCCCCGTAGCTCAGGGGATAGAGCGCCGCCCTCCGGAGGCGGAAGCGGAGGTTCGAATCCTCCCGGGGGCACCCTCACGCGCGTCGGCCCGAGCGGTCGGCTCCAGGCCCCTCGGGGCCGGTCGTCGAAGCCCGGTCCAGACCACTCGACCGCTTCCCTGCAATCACCTCTCCGCGACGTGACCTCCCCCTGCGTTCTTCGTTGAGCCACTGCCGCAAGCGCTCGGGAGCGCGTGCAGGGCCGGTACATCGATCGCCGGTTCGACCTACCGCGTCTCACCGAGGGAGAACAGCAGTGAAGAACAACGTCCGGCGCGCTCTCGCCGCCGCCACAATCTGTGCCGCGGTCGCCGGCACCCTGGCGGCCGGCCCCAGCGCTGTCGCCGACCAGGCGCGCACCAAGGCCAACCCGCTGACCAGCTTCGGCATGAAGGGCACCGCCGTCGGGGTCAAGCTCGTCACCAACAACGTGCAGACCCTGACCGCGAACGACGCGGTCGCGCCGCTCCGCTGCACCCGAATGGCCAACCGCGCGCCTCAGGCCGTCAACTCCATCCTCAGCGCCCCCGAGAACTCGCTCATCGCCCTGTCCAGCTCCACCAGCCGCACGGTGAGCTACCGCACCGGCAAGACGGTCGGCGTCCGCGCGACCAACGTCCTCGGCGACATCTCCCTGGGCGGCGAGCTGCCCAACGGCGACCGCACCCCGCTCGTCGTGCTCAAGGGCCTCACCACGACCGCCGACGCGTTCCACAGCCCTTCGGGCTACGGACACAAGGAGTCGTTCACGGCCCCCGAGCTGACCATCGACACCTCCGTCCTGACCGCCAACGGCGTCCCGATCCCGCCGGAGCTCCAGGACCTCCTGGACACGCTGGCCGACAACGGTAGCCAGCTGACCGGGGCCGTCATCGATGTCCTCCAGCAGGCCGGCGCCCCGATCGAGATCCCGCAGCTCGGCTCGATCGGTCTCGGCCGGACCTTCGGCCACGCCAACAAGCACCGGGCCGAGTCCGACGCCCGGGCGCTGGAGTTCAAGATCACCGCGACCGGCGAGGACCAGCTCCTGCGCCTCGGCTGGACGCGGGCAATCATCGGCGGCGATGCGCCCAGCGGCGTCTTCCGCTCGACCTCCATGCCGCTCGACGTGAAGGTCGCCGACGGCGCCCTGCACTTCGGCAACGTCCGCCCGCGGACGATCCCCTGCGAGGGCACGCACGGCAAGACCCGCAGCAAGCACCTCGACTCTGCCTCGGTCCTCCTCCCCCAGGGAATCCTCGTCGGCGCCACCGGCATCGACAGCTCCTACATGGGCGACCAGTTCCGCAACGGCAGCGCGAAGGGCTTCGACAGCGCCAAGATCGGCGAGGTCAGCATCCCGGCTCTCGACCTCACGATCACCGGCATCGCCTCGAAGGTGAACGTCAGCAAGCTCTCGCCCACCGGCAAGGTCCGCTCGACCCCGCACTTCAGCGTGCTCAAGATCGTCTACCAGGGCAACGAGATCAAGCTTCCCAAGCCCGGCCACGAGGTCGTGGTCGACGGCCTCGGCGCGATCCGCTTCGGAGTCATCGAGCAGATGGGCCCCGACGGCAAGTGGGGCATGCGGGCCACGGCCCTGCGCGTCACGCTGACCGACTACAACACGGTCCTGGACCTGGGCATCGCCGCCAGCCAGATCTTCGGCTACTGATCCACCAGCACTGAGCAACGGCGCCCCTCCCGGTCTGCGGACCGGGAGGGGCGCCGTTCTGCACGCCCGAAGAGCGCGCGATGGAGGACCCCTCAGCAGTGCTCGATGGTGGCGTCCGAGCGGGCCTCGTCACCCAGCCGACGTGCCATGTCGGTGTAGGGAAGGACCACGCTGGCGCCGCCGATGTTGCCGATGCCACCCTGGACGACGCAGGAGGTGATCTTGCCGGGCTCGACCTGGGCCATCGCCTGCGCCAGCCGGAAGAGCTCGGTCGGCGGCAGGTCGGTGTAGAGGTGCTCCATGACCGTCAGGACGCCCCGCTCCATGAAACCGGGGACGTGGGCCCGGGCGCGGACCTTGGCCTGGATACCGCGAAGCACCCGCTCCTGGTTGGCTGAACGGTCGAAGTCACCCCGGATCAGGTTGTGCCGGATCCGTGCGAACGCCATCGCGTCGTAGCCGCCGAGGTGGATCTTCCCGGCCTTGAACCCCTGGGGCTTGAGGTATTCGTCGCTGAACGCGATCGGGTTGCGCACCTCGATCCCGCCGATCTCCTTGACCATGGCGATGAAGAAGGGGAAGCGGGTCACGAAGACGTAGTCGGGCTGGATCCCCACGAGGTTGCCCACGGTCTGCCCGAGCAGCTGGGGGCCACCGAAGTAGAGCGACGCATTGATCTTGTTGTAGCCGTGTCCCGGGATGTCGACCCATGAGTCGCGCGGTACGCCGATCGCGGTGGCGGCGCCTGTACGGGTGTCCATCCCGATCAGCTGCAGCGCATCGCCGCGGCTGTGGGTCATGTCCTCACCGGGGCGGGCGTCCGAGCCGACGGCCAGGATCCACACCACATCGGGACTCAGGTCGACGCCGGTGGCCCGGTGCACCTTGACCAGGAGCAGATCGGTGGACTTGACCGCCGAGTCGGGAACGACCAGGGCAGCCAGCGCCAGCACCAGCACCAGGGTGAGGAGTCGCAGCACCCGGGGGTACCTCGTCCGGACTGCACGGATCGGGCTCATCGGGAGTCTCCTGAGGTGACGTCGTATCCGAACACGCGCCAGTGGCCGTGCTCGCGGGTGAGGTAGAGGCGGCCCCGAACCTCGGTACGCCGCTCGAGTCGGCCCGTCGTCCGGAAGACGAGCGAGAACCGTGCCGTGGCCGCGACCGCCCGTCGGTGCACGGCCAGCAGGTCGAGGCGAACCCGCCGACGCACGGCGCTCACCGAGTCCACCCGGGTCCCGATCCGCTGGTTGCTCATCAGGGCTCGGTCGTGGTGGGCCAGCTTCCTGGCCCCGGCCATGAACCCCGGGTAGGCGTCGTGGAAGTCGTGGCGCGGGTAGTCCCCCCCGACGTACGCCGCGTCGAACCAGCCGTCGACCACCTGGGTGACGGCGGTCCGGACGTGCCGCCGGGCCGATTTCGGAAGCCGGCCGGCCACCTTCTCGACCGTGCTGGTGGTCGTGAGCGGGGCTGCTGCCGGGGTCGACGGTTCGGTCGTTGCGGGTGCGTCGGGCTCGTCACTGGTGCCGCTGCAGGCACCGACCAACAGCGTCGTGACCAGCAGGATCGTGGCCACCTTCGTGCCCGAACGGGCGGGTCTGCTCATGATGGGGTGTCTCCCTGTTGTGTGGCTCGCGTAACACCCTGCCCGAAAGGGCACCCTGACCACTGCATTTGGCGGCGTGTGGGACTAGCCTTGACGACTGAACTCACCCCCGCGCGCTCCCGAAAGAGGCGAAGCAAGTCGTGCCGCAGTCTTCAGGCCAGTCCTCCGAACAACCGTCCGACGATTTCGGCGCCAACGAGTGGCTTGTCGAGGAGATGCACGAGCAGTACAAGTCCGATCCCGGCAGCGTCGATCCGACGTGGGTGAGCTACTTCCAGGCGCACGACACCGGGTCCTCGAACGGTTCCGCAAACGGGTCCACCACCAGCGCCAAGCAGGCCCCGGCAGCCCCGGCACCCGCGGCGAAGACCGCGACGACCGGGCCCGCGGCCCCCGAGAAGACCGACTCCCCCGCGCCGGTCGCCAAGCCGCGGCACGAGGCCAAGGCTACCGAGCCCGCCAAGGGCACGAGCAACCCGGTCCCCAAGGAGTCGAAGCCCACCGCTCCCGCCCCGGCCAGCGACCAGCCGACGTACACCGTGCTCCGCGGCGCGCCCGCCCGGACCGCGGCCAACATGGACGCGTCCCTGACCGTGCCGACCGCCACCTCGGTGCGCTCGGTCCCCGTGAAGCTGCTCTGGGACAACCGCACGGTCATCAACAACCACCTCGCCCGGGCTCGCGGCGGCAAGGTCTCCTTCACCCACCTCATCGGCTATGCCCTGGTGCGGGCCGTGAAGTCGATCCCGGAGATGAACGTCGGCTTCGAGGTCAAGGACGGCAAGCCCAACCTGGTCACGCCGGCCCACATCAACCTCGGCCTCGCCATCGACGTCCCCAAGCCCGACGGCTCCCGTCAGCTCCTGGTGCCCAGCATCAAGGCCGCCGAGACGATGGACTTCGCCGGTTTCTGGACCGCCTACGAGGAGGTCGTGCGCAAGGCGCGCGACAACAAGCTCACCGTCGCCGACTTCCAGGGGACCAGCATCTCGCTGACCAACCCGGGCGGCATCGGCACCGTCCACTCCGTGCCGCGCCTGATGGCCGGCCAGGGTGCGATCATCGGGGTCGGCGCCATGGAGTATCCCGCCGAGTACCAAGGCGCGTCGGAGGAGACCCTCACCCGCAACGCCGTCAGCAAGGTCATGACGCTGACCTCGACGTACGACCACCGCGTGATCCAGGGCGCGCTGTCGGGCGAGTTCCTGCGGCGCCTGCACCAGCTCCTCCTCGGCGAGGACGGCTTCTACGACGAGATCTTCCGCTCGCTGCGCATTCCCTACGAGCCCATCCGCTGGTCCAAGGACATCGCAACCTCGCACGACGACGATGTCAGCAAGCAGGCCCGGATCCTCGAGCTCATCCACGCCTACCGGGTCCGCGGCCACATGATGGCCGACACCGACCCGCTCGAGTACCGCCAGCGCAGCCACCCCGACCTCGAGATCGAGTCGCACGGGCTGACCCTGTGGGACCTCGACCGCGAGTTCGCCACGGGCTCCTTCGGTGGCGAGGGTCGCCGGTTCATGAAGCTGCGACACATCCTCGGGATCCATGATGTGCATGTACTCGATGCCGGTGGTGCGGCAGTAGGAGTCACGCAGGATCCCGAGGATGTGTCGCAGCTTCATGAACCGGCGACCCTCGCCACCGAAGGAGCCCGTGGCGAACTCGC